>DJFQ01000230.1:0-2529 GCA_002432095.1 Marinagarivorans sp. UBA5868
GAAGATTTTGGATGGGTAGTAAGAGCGCGAAGATTTCATCGTGTACCTCAATTTCATCGTGTACTTCCAACGCCGAATTTGGCGAAGCCTACCCAGGTGGACGCGCAAGCAAGTATCACAACGATTATCGACAGAACCATTCCGGTAGGCATGGTCGCCCAAGCATCTTTGGCGTGAATAAGGGAGTTGTAAAAACCCAAAGCCCACGTGATTAATAACAGAAATACGTGGGCAACCATAATTCCACTACGGTGACGGGTGATAATTAAACGAATGAGCGACCACAATAACGCGAGGCCATTAAAAACAAGTCCACCCGCGATCAGCCAGGACGCGAAATTGGTCCATTGGACATGGTAGGTCGAGGAGTAGGCGTAATCGCTGAGTAAGCCACCTAAATAAAGTGGGAGGGCGCCTGCGAGCAACGCACCATGAATAGGGTGAAGCACCCCTGGAGGAATTCGGTCGTTACCGCTGGACACAGCGTTTCTCCTGTCGAAAGAGTTGAATTGGCTCGATGCGAAGATGCTCTCAGTACGAAACGAGGCTTCGATACGAGAAAAGGCTTCCAATACGAGCAGAGCCTTTCAATACGAGCAGAGCCTTTCAATACGAGCAGAGCCTTTCAAACCAAAGAGACTCTCGATACGAAAAGACTATGGAGGCTATAAACGGGCGGCGTCTGTTAGAAGGGGCACATTCATTGCCCGGAACTCAGGAGCGAAGCGAGGATTTGTTGATTGGCGGTGCAGCCAAATAATCGGAATTTATACACAACCTGGACAAGATGGCGGTGGTAACTGGCCGGCAGCTAACTTATATCCTCGCCGCTTTGAAAAATAGTGCAGCAATTTCTACCTCTTTCCTTAGATCGGTAAAGTGCTTTATCAGCACGTTCCAGTGCCACATCGAAATTTTCCTCCAGGTGGCTTTGAGTGATTCCGATGCTGATCGTCACGAAAATCGGATCGGAGCTGCCTTCCTTGAAGACCGGGCATGAAGCAACTTTTTCCCTCAATTTTTCACCGTAAGCGAGTAGATTATCGGGGTTGGCTTCTCGGGTAACAATAACGAACTCTTCGCCACCCCAGCGAGCGATTTGATCATAGTCGCGGGATGCCTGTTTGAGCGATTGCGCAACATTAACTAAAACTTTATCACCCAGAGCATGCCCGTGGGTATCGTTGAATTTTTTGAAGTGATCGATATCGATAATAAGAATTGCAAGGCCTTTCTGATTCTTGAGTTCGATACTTTTACTAACGATTTCGTGTATTGCGCGGCGATTCAGCAGTTGCGTAAGTTCATCTTTGAAGGCCACGGATCGCAATTTCTGGTTGTGCTCATTTAGCGCGTCGAGTTTTTTTTGCGCCGCACGATGTCTGTTGTAAAGAGTGTAAACTCGGAAGCCCCCTTCAAGGCTGAGTAACACGGCAAACGCGACAATGATGGAGAGGTAAAAATTTTCTTTGCTGATCCAGTCACCCGAAAAGGTAATCGATTTAATTTCGAGATAATGCTTGGTATGAGGTGGCTGTTGTTTCACCTCGGCAATAATTGCCTGTATTCGGTCAAACCGCGTGCCACCCTCAGTGCGATGTAGCCCGAACTGAGTTACCCACCAATCACTCGCTTTGAATTCCTTCAGTCGGACGTAAACCGGTTCATGCAGTTCCGCCGTTGCAATGCCTACACTTTGGGGGCGAAATTGGCGGCCTGGATCCGCTAAGTCCACCGCCGGCTCGTGGTTTTGCAGCGATAAATGGATGAATTTAGCCGGGCCGCGATAATCGATATCGATCCAAACCCCGGAGTAGTCGCTGAGATCAAGGGAGATTTCGGATGAAATTTTGGTGGCGAAAGCAAGATCAGCAAGCAGCTGATCGCGCGTCACCACGTGGTTATCTGCAAATACGCAGCTATTGCCACACATATTGAACGAACCCAGATCGCCCATTATGCATTCGATCGCGCTCTGGCTTTCATTTTGATATTCAAACTGCGTGTTACCCCCGGAATACGCATCGGTGAATGCACCCCACCAGACATTAGTCGCTGGAAAAACTTGCAGCGTTTTCTTAGGAATATACGGAAAGGAAAATAATGCCAAAATTGTGATGACAACCAATGCAATCTTGGCTGCGTTCAGGTGGCGGGATAAAAAAGGTGCTATCTGGATCATCTTCTGCGGGGTATCTTTCAGCGAATCTTTCTGGAGTATAGTTGGGGCGCAGGGCTTACGGAATTTTCGTTCATATCAACAATGGATGACCTTATATGACTGGATGCTTTACTTTCGTCGAAGCCCGCCTCAGCCCTACTCGTTTCCATTCCGAGATAAGCCTGGAATGCCATCCCCACCGCCAATGCCCCTTGGTGCATCAATAACATCATCACATACCCGTGCCTGCGGACGGCTCCAGCGCTCGCCTTGAGTTGAATTCCTTGAGTTGAACAAAATCATCGCAAAGGTTTAGAGTGCCCACCTGCCTTAAGAGCTGTTTGTATGTCCGACCCAGCAACCGTTAT
>DJFQ01000230.1:2649-3770 GCA_002432095.1 Marinagarivorans sp. UBA5868
CGTGTTTGGTTGCCTGAATCTTCTGCAATATGTGACCAACGCCGATTTTGGATATAACCAATTATTACTGTTTGGTCGTGAATGGGGCCACGGCGCCACGGTAACGCCGGGTCGTTTTGGGCCTCCGGCTTCCATCTCGTTTGTTCTTATTGGAATGTGTTTAATGCTGCTGGGAGTACAAAACCCCATGTTGCGGCGTTATGTCCCTGGACTTGCGCTTTTTGTGGTGCTGCTGATGATGTTCTCGCTTTTGGGATATTTATTCGGCGCGCGCAATTTCTATGCGATCCCTTGGCTCTCAGCAATCGCACTTCCATCCGCGACTATGCTGCTGGCGTTGGCCGCCAGCCTTATTATGAGTGTGCCGGAGCGGCACCCAGCATTGTTGTTATGCGAGCGTTCCAGCGCTGGGGCAATGGCGCGGACCGTTCTGCCAATTCTCATCATTATTATGCCGTTGGTAATTTGGCTGCGAGCAAAAGGCTTCGAGCATAATTTATTTGATGTGGGTACCGGTCGCGCCTTAGGGGCGGCTATCCAAATGCTCGGTGTTGTTACTTTGATGTGGATTGCGCTGATGGCGTTGCGTCGCCGCGAACAGCGCGAACGCGAAGCGGACCGGCGTAAAGACGAATTTCTCGCGACCCTGGCTCACGAACTACGCAATCCGCTCGCGCCGATTTTCAATGCTACTTCGTTGATAAAACTGGCGCCCGGTGATCGCGATACGGCGGGGCGGGCGGCAGCAATGATTGATCGGCAATTAATACATCTGGTGCGGCTTATCGATGATCTGCTGGATACAAGTCGTATCAGCCGCGGCAAGCTGGAGTTGCGGCGTGAATGCGTCGAATTGGCCCCGGTCATCCAACAAGCAGTAGAAACCTGCCGTACCCTGGCCGCTTCCGCCGGCCAGGAGCTTTCAGTAACGGTGCCAGCTCAGCCGATATATCTCTATGCAGACCCGGTTCGTTTGGCGCAGGTGGTGGCCAATCTCCTGAATAATGCCTGCAAATTCACACCGCCGGGCGGCAATATCAGCCTGACTGTTGAGCCGCACGAAAAGGAAGTGATTATTAAGGTGAAAGATAATGGCGTCGGCATCCCACCTTTAATGCTCG
>DJFQ01000230.1:3914-5086 GCA_002432095.1 Marinagarivorans sp. UBA5868
GAGGTATTAACGTTGATGGGCAACGACACCGCGGTTGTTCACGATGGTTTGGCTGCTCTGGCAGCAATCGAGGCGCAGCGACCGGATGTCATTTTGCTGGATATTGGATTGCCAAAATTAAATGGCTATGACGTCTGCCGGCGAATTCGTGCAAACCCATGGGCGGCGGATATTCTGATTATTGCGCTAACCGGTTGGGGGCAGGAGGAATACCGCCGTAAATCCGTTGAGGCAGGTTTTGATGCGCACCTGGTAAAACCTGTTGATCTTGGCGAGTTGGCAAAATTGCTCGTCACAGAACCCCAGTGATAATTGTCACAACTGCATATAAGTAAGCTCAAATATATCGTCTTTTGGTGTCGTCCTTTCTCCATGCGAAATTGACCTTGCTCTACGCGAAATAACAGGAAATTTTCGCTGGCACGAGCGTTGCAATGTAAAACACGTCAGTAACCAAATGGAGATGACGTTATGAAAAGCTATCCCAAGCTCGCAGTTTTGTTAGGATCAATGCTTCTATTCACCGCCTGCGAAATTGAAAAAAAGGGGGAAGGTGAAATACCAAAAGTCAGTATTGATGGCGGTAAGCTTCCTAAATACGAAATTCAGAAAACTCAAGAGGGCAGGCTGCCAGACGTCGATATAGATGCAGGGGAAGTGCCTGAATATGACGTTAAAACCCCGGATGTGGAAGTTGGATCCGAAACTCGTGAGGTGACTGTGCCCACGGTTGATATTGACCTGCCGGAAGATGATGACGAAGTGGATGAAGGTCTATCAGCGACTGAACGAGACGAATAATCGGTTTACTGCAATATTTACAATTTTTTGAGAAATGATTGACGCCGACTCCTTGCGAGTCGGCTTTTTTTTGTCAGTTAAAAATTATGTTGAAAATGCCGCTCGTGGAATTTGTACGTGTTGCGCTTTCGCGTGCGGGCGATGCTCGACCGAAAAGAACAGGCGAGATCATTTCAGACGAAAGTTGCCGGCGAGACTATGCAATTCACGATGACTTCTCTGTAAAGACGTTGAGCAGGGAAGGGGCTGGTTTTGGACTGGGAGCTGTGACGTATTAAGCATCGTTGCGGGTCGCAAGGCTGCTACTATTTCCTGTCTACTCTCCGGCCTGGTGGCTCTCATGTTTGATCGTTTTTGCAAGGCACTATGGG
>DJFQ01000230.1:5115-5723 GCA_002432095.1 Marinagarivorans sp. UBA5868
CCCTGCCGTTTTAGCGGCTTGCGATTAGTGCGTTTTGGCGTAAGCGGTCAGTGGTCTGAGGCGATTTATAACGATGAGGTTCGTTGTGATGCAGCGCTTTTTCGTATGCCTTCTGATGGCGGTCGACGCTGCGAACTGAGTACGGTGCTGATCGCCGAAGCGCCTACTAATGCCGGTTCTTCGAGTTCGTCCAGTTCGGCGTCCGGTGCGCCGGGGCAGCCACCTCATCAGGGCACTGTATTTCTCGATCCCGATATTATTCGTCCTGGCGATCCGAGTGGTTATATGGACATGACGCATATGGGACAAGCTCAGCGCCGCGCCTGGCACAGCGAGCACAGCGCAACCATCTCCTTTAATGCCTATATCTATGTTCTGCGCTTCAGTGATAGTCCATCCGTAGAGATTTCTGTGGAGGATTCAGTGGGCAGTGAGTCTGTGGCGCGGGCGGAAGCCGAGCGGCTTGCCATTCCGCTCGGCCAGATTCCAGCGCTGCTGCGTCAGTCCGTGAAGGTCGTTACGGTATTCGCCGGCTTAGGCCGTGGCACCGCCAGTGCGGGAGGCCTGATCAGCACCTATGCAGAGGACAACGTGGGAAAAATCCGCGA
>DJFQ01000230.1:5884-10501 GCA_002432095.1 Marinagarivorans sp. UBA5868
GTGCGCAGCCGCTTGGTGGAGCCAGCACCGGACAGCACACTCACCGCGCAGGACATGACTTTTCAGTGGACGTCGACTGCCAATGCCTCTCTGTACGATCTCATCCTTGGTACGACCGGGCCGGGCTCCAGCGATATTCGTGCGGCGCAGGCTACGGTGGACACCTTTTTAAATGTGGATAATTTACCGGAGCAGGGCGGCAGGGTTTACGCCCGGTTAAGCACTCAGGTGCAAGGGCGTTGGCGTTATGAGGATTACACCTATTTTGGCTTCCATCGCTTTAAAACCGCCGCAGAAATGCAACAGCCGCTCGACGGTACTCATCTGCGCGCAACTGACATTACTGTCGTGTGGGACAAACCTGTTGGTGCGACACATTTTGACCTTCACTTGGGTGATCAAGGTGTGGGATCGAGTAATTTGCGGGCCAGTCAGATCGTCACCGAATCGACACTGAAACTGACCAATCTGCCGGCCCACGGTAAAACACTTTACTTGCGTCTATTTACCAAAAATGAGACTTGGCAATATCGCGACTACACCTTGCTAGCTGCTAATAATTCCTCTCAAGCTGTGTTGCTTGCCCCGGCACCTGGAGGCCCCCGACCGGCTGGAACAAGTGTGGAATTTGTTTGGGACGCGCCACTTGCGGCGCGCAGTTACGATTTGTTGATCGGCACTAGCGGCGCCGGATCGACCGATATTCGTGCCAGCAATGTCATAAATACCAACCGTCTGCTTATCAACAACCTGCCAGCCGACGGGCGCAGAATTTATGTGCGGCTTTGGACACTCACCAACGATTGGGCCTATACGGATTACGAGTTTTAAGGTCATCCACGACCCATCGGGGAGCTTGCGCAACCCCGATATTGGAAAATGTGTATTTTCAAATGTCGCAACAGGACTGGGAAATAAATGCCGCGAAAGTCACTGCTTATCACACTGTTCTATGCCAACCTGGTATTGCTGATCGGGTTCTGCGTTGTTTTTGCGATGCCTTTCCTCGCCAATAAAGTAGCGACGGAAATCGTCGAGATGGCCGGATGCTCCCAGGCGACTTTCGATATGCCGCCAAAATGCCCGGAGGGTTCCGTCGCCGAACGGTTTGCCCCTCTTGCCGGCTGGCCAGCCGTATTTTTGGCACCGCTTTTTTTTGTCGCCCTGTTTTGGGATGTAGTAGCTTTCTGGATATTAATCACAGCGATTTTAGGTTTTTTTGCATTTCGCGATGGGCAGAGTTTGCAGTCAGGACGTGCGCCAACGACTGCTGAGGATATGAAATGACGCAGCAAGCTGTTCTGGAATGGTTGCGCGGCACTCTGGATGACATCAAGCTCAGCCAGACAGAGTCATTGCAATTGCGCGAAATGCTGCCGCAATTAGCCGAAGACGAAATCGCGTTTTTGCGTAATCGGGCATTTCTAATGGCGCGCGAGCATGTGAACGGCGGTGGCGATAATGCGGTGTCCGTGGTGATCTGGCTGGAAAAAATTATCAAGCATCTGGACAATTTCCGCCGCAGTCAAACCAGCTCCATAAATTCAGCGCATTTTAGTCCGGGAGATAATTGCCGACGGAAATTGTTGGATTTGTGCTTGAGTGCGCGTACAGCACTGGATATTAGTGTGTTTACGATTTCAGACGATCGTTTGACACAGGGGATTATCGATGCGCACCATCGGGGCGTGACGGTGCGCCTGATCACCGATAACGATAAATCGTTGGATCAGGGCAGCGACATTGAGTGGTTGGTCGCAGAAGGCATCGAGGTTCGCATGGATAAAACCCCTAACCATATGCACCACAAGTTTGCCTTAATTGATCGACGCGTTCTGGTAAGCGGCAGTTTTAACTGGACGCGCTCTGCCACCGAATACAATCAGGAAAATATTCTGGTGACCGATGAGCCGGGTCTGGTCGCGGCGTATATGCGGGAGTTTGAAGGATTGTGGGAAGCGTTTTCAGGACAAAGTCGATAGTCGGCTTACCCCTTTTTATCCTTTTTGTGTGAAGCGCCACATGATAATGAATGCAGGAGGCGGCATTAAACCGCGCCATCTGTTGTAAACGGCGGCGCCGGGGTTAGAATCCGCCACGCTAACTTTTAGAATCACCCGGCTGACTACTCTATTAGAACCGCCAAGCTAATTATAAGAATCCGCCCGGCGAACAATTAGATCCGTCAGATCCAGCGGGCTAGCTCTAGAACCCGCCAGCTAGCTCTAGACCCGTCAGGTGAAACTGCCTGGCGATACTGAAATTGCCGTTGATCGTGAGGCAGTATTCCATTCTTGCTTAGACCGTAACCGAAATATGACAACGATCGACAGTAACAAAGATTCCGTGCTTCAGGTTTTTTCTTCGTTGCGGACCTCTCTTGTGCGCCTTGTCTCCACCATCGTTCCGCAAAAAGAGATCGACGATATTATTCAGGAGACTTACGTCCGGGTTTGCCAGGTGGAGCATCCGTCGCAGATACGCTGCCAACGATCCTTCATGTTAAAAGTCGCGCGCAATCTTGCATTTGATTATGTGAAAAAGGCGGAAACCCGCCTGGCGACTACACTTGATAACGCCGAGCTGCAAGCCCTGCAGGATGAACTGGAGGGGCCTGAACATGACGAAATTTACGCGAAGGTTTTAGCAGATCAGGAATTCAGCCACTTCTGCGAGGCCGTGCGACGCTTACCGGCGCAGTGCCGGAAAGTATTCGTATTAAAGAAGGTGTATGGCCATACTCAGAAAGAAATTGCGGAATATCTGAATCTAAGCGAGAGCACAGTGGAGAAGCATGTCGCGTACGGCATAAAGCATTGCACACAATACATGCTGGCGTTGGAGGATTGATCGATGGGCGACATTTTGAAATTTTCCAAGCGCAGATCGAGTCGGGAAGAAGAAATTTTTGATCAAGCCAGTCTTTGGATCGCCAAAATGAGCCGCGGCTTGAATGCCGACGAGACCGAGCAATTGCAGGGTTGGTTGGGCGAGCAACGAAACCGGGAAGTGCTGTTCAAGATGGCGGCGATCTGGGACAAAATGGACCACCTGCAGAGTTTGGCGGGGATATTTCAGTTTCCAGAACCGGAGCCTAAAGTCGAACCTCAAACAGCCGCACCATCACCGAAAAGTTCACAGCCGCGACCGCAATCCAAACGCGCACGTTTCAGTGCTTTGGTGCTATCGGCATCAGTTGCGGCTCTGTTGATGGTTGCATTGGTATTCACCGGCCTTACTCCTACCACGCCGGAAGAAATCTATAAAAAGACATTGGCGACGGCCGCCGGTGATACGGCATCGTTCGATCTGCAGGACGGTTCACACATATTGCTTAACACCAACAGCCGTTTGCAGGTTCAGTTTTCCAATGAGGAACGGCTCTTAATCTTGGAGCAGGGCGAGCTGAGCATAAATGTCGCTCACGATTTTTCCCGTCCTTTAAGCGTCATCACTGGCAATCGAGTGGTGCAAGCAGTGGGCACCATCTTCAACGTGCATATGCGCGATGATCAGGTGGTGGATATTGTGGTGACAGAGGGTAAGGTTCGCGTCAAGGAAGTATTGATGGAAGACCGAGGTCTGCCGGTAGGTCGGTTGCCCGAAACCGCGATGACCCTTGTTGGCGGGGAAAAAGTCTCGCTGGGCAGTGCTAATGAATCTGTTATCAAAGTGAGGCAAGCGGAAATCGCGGTGGACCTGGGCTGGCGCCAGGGCAATCTTATTTTCCGCGGAGAAACCCTGGAGCAGGCCATGGCAGAGGTTGGCCGTTATACCGATGTGGAGTTTGAAATCAAAGATAGTGATATTCGTCACAAACGCATTGCTGGTCTGTTCAAAATCGGTGACTTGGACGGCCTTTTGTTAGCACTCGATAAAAACTTTCAGGTTTCCTCTGAATGGGTGAACGAAAAGAAAATTGTGTTAAAAGCCTACGACCCTCATGCAGATATCGAGCGATAGACCCTATCCGCGCTAAAGCCTTCATTCGGCTTAAATTGACCAGACATGCTTGAAAAACAAGACATTTTTGTGTCATTTGAGGCCGATTACTGGCCTGGCAATAGTCGCTACACCTTTGTGACCACATTACCAAACGGCGCCGCTGGGTTGCCCTTGCTCGATCTTTTCAAGATAGAATGAACGCCAAATCGCCAAACCAAAGTCTTTTTTTTAAAAAATGCCCGATCTGGTATGGAGGAAAAAGAAATCCCATTCGTCTTTATCTCCAGCAAGCAAATTGTTTGCTAGTGAGGTAAAGAGAGAGGCGATTTTCCGGTCAGTCACCTGTGCAGTAATTCTGAGCATAGCCAGCGAAGCTTGGGCAGATGCGACGCGACCAGATGGATCAATATCTTTCAATATTCCTCAGCAGCGAGCTGATATTTCACTCACCGAATTTGCTGAANNCAGGTATTGCTGGCCAACACGACGTTGGTGGTTCGCATAGGTGATGATGGTCAGCTGTCCATTAGTGGTGGTGAACTGACAGGGGATACTGACTCCATGGATAAAAAGAATAAATTAAGTAGTGCGATCTTAGGTGTGTTATCCACCGTGGCCGCATCCCAGGCATTGGGGCAAGAACCGATTGTGGAAGAAGTGCTGGTAACCGGC
>DJFQ01000230.1:10507-11434 GCA_002432095.1 Marinagarivorans sp. UBA5868
TTCGGCGGAAGACATCGGCAAATTTCCAGACACAAATCTGGCGGAATCTCTGCAAAGAATTTCGGGCGTTTCCATTGACCGCAGCGGCGGCGAAGGCCAGTTAATTACCGTGCGTGGATTTGGCCCGGAATTTAACGCCGTGCTGTTAAATGGACGCCAGGTTGCTACCGAGAACACCTCAAGGGCATTCAGTTTTGACACCGTTGCATCTGAATTAGTGAGCGGTCTCGAAGTTTACAAAACGTCGAGGGCGACTATGCAATCGGGCGGAATTGGCTCGACGATTAATGTTAAAACTGCTCGTCCGTTCGATAGTGTCGGCCTCAATGTCGCAGGCAGCGTCAAAGGTATTTATGACGAGAACAGCGAAAAAACAGGACCTCAAGCTTCGGTATTGATCAGCAACACGTTTGCGGATGACACTCTTGGAGCTTTGCTTTCGCTGTCTTATCAACAAAGAGACACGCGCTTGGATCGTGCTCAGATAGATGGCTGGCTGGAGAACGTCGGCATCCCCGTTGAAGAGTTAAACGGCGGAATGGGCGTCCCAGAAGGCACAACCGTATTCATACCTCGCAACTACAATTACATTGTTAATTTTGAGGAGCGAGAACGCACCAACGCTTCACTTGTTTTGCAATTTGCACCAAACGAAGATCTGACACTGACAACCGATTTTGTCTACTCGGACTTCGATATCCAATCCTGGGCACCCGCCTATGGAAATTGGTTTACCGGGCCTAATACGACAGACGTAATAACCGATGAAAACGGCACGGTAATCGATATATCCCAGGAAGTCGGCCTGGCGACGGACCTACAGATAAAACGTTTTGATCGTTTGACTGAAACAAGCCTGATCGGTTTGAACGCTGACTGGGACGTTAACAGCAATTTGAACATGGCGTTTGACTTCAGCTACTCACA
>DJFQ01000230.1:11509-11726 GCA_002432095.1 Marinagarivorans sp. UBA5868
TCCGAGCGATGACAATTACGAAGCGCCAGACGGCGTCGGCGATTTCTGGGACCCCAACAACACAAAACCCCACGTCCAAATCTTACGCGGCTGGGCGGTTGATGATGAAGTGACTCAATTCAAAGTTGACGGCGCATGGAGCGAAGACAGCTCGAATGGCTTCGTAGCAGCTAAGTTCGGCATGCAATTTAGCAACGAGACCAAGGACATGCAGCGC
>DJFQ01000237.1:0-11155 GCA_002432095.1 Marinagarivorans sp. UBA5868
GTGGTGGACCTGCAACAACCGGCTTTGGATTTGTCGGAGTTTGAGCTGGGCAAACGCCCGCAGTTGCCCGTGGAACTCTTCGTTTATTCACCGCGGGATCTCTATCGACCGGGAGAAATTTTGATATTGAGCGGCCTGCTGCGCGATTTCGACGGCCGCAAGACCCAGGCTCCAGTGCTGGATGCCGTGCTGCGCGGGCCCAGTGGAGCGACTGTAAAAGAATTTAAATGGCAGCCGGGAACCGCTGGTTATTACCAGACCGAGTGGGCCATTCCCACAGACGCGCCCACCGGGCGTTGGCAGTTAGCGGTATCGGGCGCGCTGCAACAAACAGTCATCTATCCGTTTAATGTTGAGGAATTTCTACCGGAACGGATGAAGCTGACCCTCGCAAATGGCGCCGAGCGCACAGTGAAAACCTCCACAGTAGACAAAGTTGCCCTGCCCGTTCATGGGGAATATCTCTATGGCGCGCCCGCGGCGGGCAATCGGGTGAGTGCGTTTTATCAAGCTGAATACTGGCGTTCACCCGTTGAGGCTTTGAAGAACTATCAATTCGGCCATTTGCTGGATAACACGTTCACCAATCACCAAGAGTTGGCAGATATTGCGCTGGACCAACAGGGCAAAGCCGAATTGCAGATTCCTTCCGCCTGGCGCGAGCTGCAATCGCCACTCAAAGTCCAGGTCACTACCAGCTTGTACGAATCCGGTGGTCGCGCCATTACCCGCTCCCATCCGGTACTGATCTGGCCCGCCGACAGCTTGATTGGAATACGTCCGCAATTCGGTGAGCAAAATCCATCGGCCAATAGCGTTGTGGCGTTTGACGTGGTGAAAGCCAAATTAAACGGCGAGTTGCAGGCAGCCCCCAAACTGGAAGCCACTTTGATTCGCGAGGATCGGCAATATTTTTGGCAATACAACGACCATCGCGGCTGGCATTGGGAGTGGACGGAAAAAGAGTTTCCAGTTGCGAGCGAGTCGTTGAGTGTGGAGCCGGGAAAATCCGCGCAAATTGACTTCCCTGTCGACTGGGGCAATTACCGGCTGGAAGTCAAAGACCTGGACAGCGGCCAGATCACCAGTGTGCGCTTTTTTGCCGGCGAGGATTGGTATCACGACTGGCAAAACGCGGAGAACCGCGGCGCCGCACGACCGGACCGGGTAAATCTCGCTCTCGACAAACCCCGCTACAAAGCGGGTGACACTGTGCAGCTGAAAATACTGCCCCCAGCTGCAGGTGAAGCATTAATTATGGTAGAGAGTGATCGTCCGCTGTGGAGCAAACAGTTATCCCTGCCGGCGGAAGGGCTTAGCCTGAGCATTCCGATTGGAAACGACTGGCAGAATCACAATCTATATATCACTGCCTTATTGATTGAGCCCAGCGGCAAAACCCGTCAGATAACCCCAAAACGCAGCTTTGGTTTACTGCATCTGCCACTGGATCGAGAGGAGCGGCGGCTGGTGGTGACATTCGATGTGCCGGAGAAAACGCGTCCGTCCACCACACTTAAAACCCGCATAAAAGTGACCTCGCCCTCTGGTCCACCACCCACTTTTGTGACCCTGGCCGCCGTGGACGTAGGGGTTTTGAACATCAGCAATTTCAAAACGCCGGATCCTTTTAATCACTTCTTCGGGCAGCGCCGTTACGCGGCGGAGCTTCGCGATATGTACAGTGATGTGATCGAGAGCCAGCGGGCTGATAAAGCCAAATTACGCTTTGGCGGCGACGCCGATCTCGCCCGCGGCGGTAAAGCACCGCAAACAGATGTGCAGATTGTCTCCCTTTTCCGCGGGCCTGTTGCCCTGGAGAACGGCGAGGCGGAAATTGCGCTCGGCCTGCCGGACTTCAATGGCCGTTTGCGGTTAATGGCAGTGGCCTTTGGCGACGAGCATTTTGGCAGCGGGGAGGCAGAGGTCACCATTGCCGCGCCGGTAGTTATGGAAATCGCCATGCCCAGGTTTCTCGCCTACGGTGACAAAGCGACCATTGCACTGGACGTGCAAAACATGACGGAGGAACCGCAGACCTTAGCGATTTCTCTGGATGCGGCAGCACCCATCGAAATGGCCCCGCAAGAGCGTTCACTCACCCTGGAGCCGCGCCAAAAAACCACGTTACGTGCGCCTATCACCGCTGTCGGATTCGATGGTAGCGGTCGCATCCGTGCGAGCCTGGAAAACGACAAGCTCGGGCGCGTGGAGCGAGAATGGCATTTGGGGGTTCGACCTGCGTATCCGGCGGCGACACTGCGTAAACAGAATGTATTAAAGACTGGCGACAGCATAAGCGTCTCTACCAGCGACATGCCGTCAGCAATTCCCGCCACGTTGCAAAGCTCGGTGGAAGTCAGCGCTACGGTCAATCTCCAAGTGGCGGCGCAACTGCGCGAGCTGCTGGCCTACCCTTATGGCTGCTTGGAACAGACCACCAGTCGTGCTCACCCGCTGATTCACGCCAGTCTGGATAATCAGGCACGCTTCAACCTCAACCCGATTTCCGAAGAGGAACGTCTCAAACGGATGCAAGTTGGTATTGATCGGGTTGCGCGTTTTCAGAAACCCAATGGCGGCTTTGGCTTGTGGGACAAAGATGCACAGGAAGATCAATGGCTCACCGTTTACGCCACCGATTTTCTACTTGATGCCCGCAATCAAGGGCTGGACGTACCGGGAAGCGTGCTGGATAAAGCACTGCAACGCCTGGGTTATTACCTCAGCAGCAGCGGGCCTTTTGTCGGCCAGAATTGGTCGCAGGACCCTGGTCATTACGCCTTCGCCAGTCGTGCCTATGCTGCCTACGTACTGAGCCGGGTTAAGCAGGCCCCGCTCGGCGCCCTGCGCACCTTGTATCAGCGCGACTTTCAACACGCCCGCAGCGGGCTGCCACAAGTTCATCTCGGCTTGGCATTGCTTAATATGGGAGATCAAAAAGCCGGACAGGAAGCGCTGACCAAAGCGGTGACGAATTTACCGGCGCGGCAAATGTACTTCGCCGATTACGGCTCGGACGTAAGGGACTTGGGCCAGATGGTGTACCTGCTACTCAGCCACAGCAAACTGACCGACGAAGCCCTGGACCTGAGCCTTAAACTGCGCGACGCCATCCGCGGACGGCGATGGTTCAGCACACAGGAACGCACCGCTCTGTTTTTAAGCGGCATAGCGCTGGAGCAAAACGCCAATCAAATATGGAGCGCCGAGTGGCAAATCGGTAATGGGACCCAACAGCCGGTGTCGGCAAAGGGAACCTGGCGCAAGCACCTGGATGCGGAAGATCTGGCGGAAACATTCAAACTCGCTTCCCTTCACGACAAGCCGCTCTACGCCGACCTGCTGCTCAATGGTTACGGCAAAGAACCGCCAGCGCCTCAGGAATCCGGCATGACCATCGACAGCGATTGGTACACGGTTACTGGTAAACCCGTGACGCCGCAAAAAGTGAAAACCGGTGAGCTGTTCCTGATTCATCTCAGCGTCACCGCCAAAGAGCGCGTGCCGGACGCCTTGATCGTCCACTTATTGCCCGCCGGTTTTGAATTGGAAAATCAAAATCTCGAGCACGCAATCAAGCTGGACGAATTTCGCATCGACGGCAAATCAGTGCGCGAACTGCAAGAGGCAACCCCATTGAAGCACCGGGAGTACCGGGATGATCGTTTTGTCGCCGCCCTGGATCAGAATCCATGGAGTCCGGGCCACTTATTTTTCCTGGTACGAGCAGTGACGCCCGGTGTTTATCAGGTCCCGCCGCCCCAGGTGGAAGACATGTACCGCCCGGAGATCCGCGCCATCGGCCATAGCCTGCAACCCATTGAGGTGGTCAGTCCCTAATGCTGTCTCGGTTCCGTCAGCGCCGCCCGGCGCTTGTGGGTGTCACGCTTATCCTGTTGGGGGCGATCGGGATGTTCGTGCTTTTGGATCGAATTTTCCCGCTGCATCTCCCCCAGCAGGACACGCTTTATGCGCGGGTGGTGGTAGACCGGGAGGGCCGGCCGTTGCGGGCATTCCCGGATGCCGAAGGTGTTTGGCGTTACCAGGTGGCGCTTGATGAGGTTTCCCCCCTTTATCTCCAAGCGCTACTGACCTACGAAGATCGGCGGTTCTGGCACCATCCGGGAATTGACCCGATGGCGCTTGCGCGCGCCTTTGTAAGCAACTGGCGTCACGATCGCACCATTTCCGGTGGCTCCACCATTACCATGCAAGTCGCCCGACTTCTACACCCTCACAGCCGGTCGATTCCCGGGAAACTGCATCAGATGTTCCGCGCGCTGCAGTTGGAATGGCACTTGGAAAAGCGCGACATCCTCACGCTCTACTGCAATATCGCCCCCTTCGGCGGCACCATCGAAGGGGTGCAGGCGGCGAGTTTCACCTATCTCAACAAATCCGCTCGCGATCTGACCCATGCAGAAGCCGCACTGCTCGCAGTATTGCCCCAGTCGCCCACCCGCTACCGCCCGGACCTAGCGCCAGCACTCGCTCAACAGGCGCGTGACAAAGTATTGGATCGCATGGTCACTTACGCGGAGTGGTCGGTGGAGCAGGTGCAAGCCGCCAAGCTCGAACCGGTATATGCGGTCAATCAGCGCCTCGCCAACCACGCCGCACTGCTCGCAGAACGCTTGGTCAACAACAGCTCGGACCGGGTTATACGCAGCACTATCGATGCCGACCTGCAAAGCGCGTTGGAGGATTATCTGCGCCAGTTCATTGCCGCCCAGCCGGAGCGAACATCGGCCGCAATTCTTGTGGTGGACAACGCTACCTCTGAGGTGCGCGCCTATCTCGGCGCCGCGGACTTTGCCAACCAGGATCGCTTCGGTCACGTGGACATGGTGCGGGCAGTGCGCTCGCCCGGTTCCACTCTAAAGCCGTTTCTCTACGGCTTGGCGCTGGACGCGGGGCTGATTCACTCACAATCATTGCTGGTTGATGCACCGCTGCAATGGCAGGAATACCAACCCGCTAATTTCAGCGGTGCCTTTGTCGGCCCGGTGAGCGCAACGGAAGCCTTGCAACGCTCCCTTAATGTGCCGGCGGTTGATTTATTGGATCATTACGGGCCTGGGCAATTTGTCGATCGCCTCACCAACGCCGGCCTTCACTTAATTGTCCCTGGCGGTAAAGCCAATCTTTCGGTGATTCTCGGTGGTGCCGGTACCACCCTGGAAAGCCTGGTCACGGCCTACGGAGCATTTGCCCGAGGAGGAAAGACCCGCGCACTGCGCTTCCGCCAGGACGACCCACTTATCCACGAAGCTTATTTGGTAACACCTGAAGCGGCGTGGATTGTTTACGACATGTTGAGCGGAGTACCCGCCCCCGACGGACTGCGGCGGATTTCCGCCATGGCTTCCCGCCCGGGTCTAGCATGGAAAACCGGCACAAGTTACGGGATGCGGGATGCTTGGGCTATCGGCATCGACAGTCGCCACACCGTTGGTGTCTGGGTGGGCAGGCCAGATAACTCCGCGCTCTCTGGCAATACAGGCCGGGACAGTGCCGGCCCGTTGTTGCATACCATCGCCGATCATCTGGGGGTTACACCCCATGTGGCAAAACCTGATGGCGTCGAAAAGACCTCTATCTGCTGGCCCTTGGGCACACCGGAGCACTTGCAAGCCGCGGATTTCTGCCATCGTCGCCTCGAGTCCTGGACGATCAAGGGCACAGTCCCGCCCACCTTGGCCGACCGTCAGATGCCCCTATTACCCAACCCCCTCCCCTACTGGCAGGATCTGCTCACCCACAAACGGGTCCACAGCGGCTGTCTCACCCCGGGGGCCGCGCAAAACTTTGCCGCACTTTGGCCCAGTGCAGTTGAACCATGGCTGCCGCAAAAGCGTCGCCGGCAGGGGCAGCTGCCGGCATTCGCGGACACCTGCAACGCGGTGGGTGAGGTGCCGGTGCGAATTGAACAGATCGCTCCCAATACTATCTACCGCAAAGCGGGTGTTGATGACCCATCTCCCAGCGTGCCGCTGGTTGCCTCTGGGGGTGAGGGCCGTTACCACTGGTATTTGGACGGTCGCTATCTGCATACATCGCCGCCGGTAACAACAACGGAGTTATCGTCCCGGGGGACCCATCAACTTTTAGTCGTGGACGATGCTGGCAATCTCGACAAGATCGACATCACTTTGGAATAGGAGCCTTTTAATGACCCAGATTCGCGTGGTACAAGCCGACATCACAACACTGGATGTAGATGCCATTGTTAATGCCGCCAATACTTCTCTGCTCGGCGGCAGCGGCGTCGACGGCGCCATCCATCGCGCAGCGGGACCAGAATTGCTACAGGAGTGCCGAGGGTTGAATGGTTGTGAAACAGGAGAGGCCAAAATCACCAAGGGTCATCGTTTGCCCGCCCGGCATATCATTCATACCGTCGGCCCCGTTTACCGCGGCGCTGCAAATGACGCTAATCTTCTTTCCCAGTGTTACCGCAACAGCCTGAGCATCGCTCACCAGCATCAATTGAAGAGTATCGCGTTCCCGGCGATAAGCTGCGGCGTTTACGGTTATCCCATTGAACAGGCAGCAGCCATTGCCGTTGATACCGTTTGCGACGAATTAAAGAATTTGGAAGATGCGTTTGAAGAAGTGATTTTTTGTTGCTTTAGTTCCGACATCGCCGGCCATTATCGAACAGCACTGGCCCGTCACGCCCTGTAAAAATAAAAATCCCGCCGGAGCGGGATTTTTTCGAGCCATTGCAAATTTAAGCGCTCGGCTTTTTCTCTTCTTTTACATGCAGGCGAATATGCAAGTCGCGTAATTGTGTGAAATCCACCGTGCCCGGTGCATCTGTCATGACGCATGCGGCAGTTTGGGTTTTCGGGAAAGCAATCACATCGCGAATAGAGCTGGAACCGGTCATTAACATAATCAAACGATCCAGACCGAACGCTAAACCACCGTGCGGCGGAGCGCCGAATTTCAATGCATCCAACAGGAAGCCGAATTTTTCGCGCTGCTCTTCCGGGCCTATACCGAGAATTTTAAACACGGTTTGCTGCATGGACTGGCTGTGAATACGCACAGAGCCACCGCCCAATTCCGTACCGTTTAATACCATGTCATAAGCCCGTGATAAGGCTGTCGCCGGATTGGTCTCCAGCTCTTCGGGTGAACAGGATGGCGAGGTAAACGGATGGTGCAACGCCGTGAGACCGCCACCGTCCACTTCTTCAAACATTGGGAAATCCACAACCCACAAAGGCGCCCATTGGCGGTTGTACAAGTTGAGATCAGCTCCCAATTTGCAACGCAGTGCGCCCAAAGCTTCAGAAACAACTTTTGCGCTGTCGGCACCAAAGAAAATTAAATCGCCATTTTGNNCCTTCTTCCAAATCATTGCGATCGTTAACCTTGATATAGGCGAGACCTTTCGCTCCGTAAATGCTCACAAATTTCGTGTAATCGTCTATCTGTTTACGGCTTAACGCTTCACCGCCGTTTGGTACTTTAAGAGCGGTTACCCGACCTTTTGGATCTTTCGCCGGTGCGGAAAACACTTTGAACTCGACGCTCTGCATCAAATCTTTTACTTCCACCAATTGCAGTGGAATGCGCAGATCTGGCTTGTCCGAGCCGTATTTTTCCATCGCCTCACTGAAGGGCATGGTGGGGAATTCGCCCAGGTCCACATCCATCATGGTCTTGAACAACTGGCGCACCATGGATTCGGTCACCGCCATGATTTCTTTTTCACTCATGAACGAGGTTTCAATATCGATCTGAGTAAATTCCGGTTGCCGATCCGCACGCAGGTCTTCATCGCGGAAACACTTGGCGATTTGATAGTAGCGGTCGAAACCAGCCACCATCAGCAACTGTTTGAACAATTGCGGAGACTGGGGCAACGCAAAAAAATGACCTTCATGGGTTCGCGAAGGAACCAGATAATCCCTCGCTCCTTCTGGAGTGGCGCGAGTCAGAATCGGCGTTTCCACGTCGATAAAACCGTTGTCGGCCATAAAGTTGCGGATAAAGGTCGTCACCTTCGAACGGAAGCGCAGATTGTTCTGCATGTCGTGACGGCGCAAATCCAGGTAACGGTATTTCAACCGCACTTCTTCGCCGACATTGGCATGTGAATCAAGTGGGAAAGGTGGCGTTTCGGCGGTATTGAGAATGGTCAAATCCAGACCGTAGATTTCGATCTCGCCGGTAGTCATATTAGGATTAACGGTTTCGGCGGCGCGGACGCGCACACGGCCACGAACCTGCAACACATATTCGCCGCGGACTTTATCCGCGAGAGCAAAATTCTCCTGGCTGTCCGGATCGAACACCACCTGAACCACCCCTTCGCGATCGCGCAGATCAATAAAGATCACACCACCGTGGTCGCGGCGGCGATCCGCCCAGCCGCAAAGGGTGACTTCTTTATCGATGTCGGCGGTACTGAGAAGCCCACAATAATCACTGCGCATATGTTTACCCGTTTATGGTCATTTAATCGGTGGAGGTGGACGCACCAGATGGTTTGCTGCTTTCGCTTTTGCCACTGCTTTTACCGGCTTCCCCTTTGGTCTCTGCTTTTCCGGCATCCGAGGACTTGCCGCCGTTACCGGAACTGCCGTCCCCCGCAAGGTTTTTCTTATTGCCGTTTTTCTTGAAATCCGTCTCATACCAACCGCTGCCGGCAAGACGAAAACCAGCTGCGGAGATCTTTTTCTTCAGCGCGGGCTCCCGACATTCAGGGCACTCCGTTAAAGCTGCGTCACTGATCTTTTGCAGAATCTCAAATTCGTGCTGACAGGATTGACATTGGTATTCATAGATCGGCATGCGTACAGTCTCCACCAAAGCTCAGATACCCCTGCGCCGTGCTCGGCTGCGGGACTTGTCGAAACCTCCAGACGTCGGTTGGTTTCGGAACTGCAAGATGGGAACAGATCGCCAGAATTCAATGACTGGAAAAGACTTAAGGTCGTTATGTCCGCCCAAAAAAGCGGTGCATTATACATGACACCCTTTGTACGAAAAACACCCCAATCACCGTCACCGACTGGTGCACTCGCAGACAATTTACGGAAAAACCTTAAAAACCGCTAAAAACACGGCCTTTTTTTAACATTAGATATTGCCGGCCGGCAGTGAATACACTATATATTATTGGTCGCTAAGCCAGTCGGTCATAAAACATACTGATCAAGCATAAATATGCGCAGTCAGGTGCTCCGGCAAATCAGGGCGTTTTTGCATTACCGGAACCCTGACACGGCAAGCAACGGAAAAACCGAAACAGACAGACCACAACCATAACCACGAGGTTTATTCAATGGCCGCATCCAAAGCCACCGCTAAAAAAACTACTGCAAAAGCGCCCGCAAAAAAAGCGGAAGCACCTAAAGCGGCTAAGAAAGCCGGTTTGAGCGTCAAAGAGCGCTTTTCCAAGTCCGACATTCTCAACCACATTTCCACTCAAACCGAACTGAGCCGCAAGCAAGTAACCGCCGTGCTCGACGAACTGAACGCTCTGATTGAAGCGCATATTGGCAAAAAAGGTCCTGGCGAGTTTGTAATGCCTGGCTTGCTGAAAATTGTTACGGTCAAAAAACCTGCTCGCAAAGCGCGTAAAGGCATCAACCCGTTCACCGGTGAAGAAACCACATTCGCGGCCAAGCCTGCCAGCATTCAAGTAAAAGTGCGTCCGTTGAAAAAAATGAAGGAAATGGTGGAGTAATCACCCATTTCAAACAAAGAAGCCGAAGCAATTCGGCTTTTTTTTCGCCCTAATTTAGCTCATCACCTGAAAGTCATCGCCAGCCAGCGCGTGGCGCAGTCTCAGCAATCGTTCGGTTAAAGCAGCATCTGAATATTGCACGGGCGGAACCCTCCCCCAGATCGGGTGAGGCCAGGCGGGGTCTTTCTCAAACCGGGCGATATGATGCACATGCAGTTGCGGCACCATATTACCCAGGGCCGCCACGTTCATCTTACGCGGCGCAAACAGGTCGACCATCACCTCAGCTAGCCGACAGGACTCTTCCAGCAGGCTCTGCCTATCCGTCGAACTCAAATGATGGATCTCTGTGATTTCCGGTCGCTGCGGCACCAGGATCAGCCACGGATATTGGCTATCGCGATGCAAGAGAATCAAACTCAACGAAAAACAGCCGACAACAACGGTGTCTTTTCGCAATTGTTCATGCAGTTCAAACATTTTACCTCCCGATTCATCCGCGAAAGTTCCGCCTTGCACTGAAGACAGCAAAACCTTATGCCTCTAGAATAGCGCCTCTGCCAATTTGCCTGAACAATAGAGTCCAAAACCCTTATGCGCGCCACCCAACTCCTCCTTGCCACGCAAAAAGAAACTCCCGCTGATGCAGTCGTCATCAGCCACCAGCTAATGCTCCGGGCCGGTATGATCCGCAAATCTGCCGCTGGCCTTTATTCGTGGTTGCCGGTAGGCCTTCGAGTACTGCGCAAGGTCGAGCAAATTGTCCGCGAAGAAATGGATAAGTCTGGCGCTCAGGAGGTATTGATGCCGGTGGTGCAGCCTTCGGACCTCTGGATTGAATCAGGCCGCTGGGAACAGTTCGGCCCAGAGCTCACGCGCTTCAAAGACCGCCACGATACACCTTATTGTTTGGGCCCTACCCATGAGGAGGTCATCACCGATCTGATTCGCAACGAGGTCAGCAGCTATAAACAGTTGCCTGCAAATTTTTATCAAATCCAAACAAAATTTCGCGATGAAGTACGGCCACGATTCGGTGTAATGCGCGCGCGCGAATTTATTATGAAGGACGCCTATTCGTTTCACCTGACGCGGGAATCTCTGCTGGAAACCTATGAGGTTATGCATCGCACCTACTGCAATATTTTCAGCCGTATTGGTCTGAATTTCCGCGCAGTACTGGCCGATACCGGGTCTATCGGTGGCACTGGGTCTCATGAATTTCACGTCCTGGCCGACAGCGGCGAAGACGATATTGTGTTCAGCAATAGCGGCGACTACGCGGCCAATATTGAAATGGCAGAAGCACTAGCGCCCACGGAAATCAATAGTGAACCAGCTAAGACACTGGAGAAAATCGCCACACCGAAAAGCAAAACGGTAGAGGAAGTTGCCGCAGCCTTTAATGTGGCAACCCTAGCCGTATTAAAGACCCTAATCGTGCTT
>DJFQ01000237.1:11198-16146 GCA_002432095.1 Marinagarivorans sp. UBA5868
GTGATCGTCGACCGCGCTGCAGCGGCAGCGGTGAATTTTATCTGTGGCGCCAACGAGACCGGCTATCACTGCATCAATGCCAACTGGGGTCGTGATGCCCGCGCAACCAGCGTGGCCGACATCCGCAATATCGAGCGTGGTGATCCGAGTCCAGATGGTAAGGGTACTGTGGAGATCAAACGCGGAATCGAAGTGGGTCACATATTCCAGCTCGGTGATAAGTATTCCAAAGCCATGAAAGCCAAAGTCCTCGACGACAATGGTCGCGAGCAGCACATGATCATGGGTTGTTATGGCATTGGGGTATCGCGAGTGGTGGCTGCCGCAATTGAACAGAATCACGACGCCCAAGGCATCATCTGGCCGGATGCCATAGCGCCATTCCAGGTTGCCTTAGTACCGATCAACATGCACAAATCACATGCGGTGGCGCAAAAATGCGCAGAGTTGTACGAAGATCTCAAACGACGCGGCTACGATGTGCTATTTATGGATGAGGTCAAGGCGCGCCTTGGGGTCATGCTCGCCGACGTGGAATTGATTGGAATACCCCATCGCTTGGTGGTCGGTGACCGCGGTATCGAAAGCGGCACTGTGGAATACAAAAGCCGCAAAGACAGCGAAAGCATCAATGTTCCGTTGAATGAGCTGGCGAATTTTCTCATAGAAAGAGTTGGTCGCAAGGTGTGAAAGCAAAAATCCTGTTGCTGCTTGTGTGGGCCCTGACCCTGGGCATCGTTGCCGAGGCTCATGCGCTTGCGCCGCAGCAATACGAAGTCGACGATAGATTGCGTTCCCTGCTACGACAGTCCATTGAACAGGCCGACAGCTTCGAAGATCGTTTTGATGCGGAAGTATGGCTGGTGGCCAAATCCTCCTCCCTTCAGCGATTTATCAAAGATCCAGAAGAGCGGTTCCGCATTCTCCGTCTAGTCCACCGAGAAGCAACACGAGCGGGTGTGCCCGCCGACTTGGTGTTGGCGGTTATCCAGATCGAAAGCGCATTCGATCCCTACGCCGTATCCCACGTCGGCGCACAAGGAATGATGCAGGTCATGCCCTTTTGGAAAAAGGAGATAGGCCGCGAACAGGATAGCCTTATCGATTTGGAAACCAATCTGCGCTATGGCTGCACAATCCTCAAGTATTACATCGACAAAGAAAAAGGCCGCTGGGCGGAAGGACTTGCTCGATACAACGGCAGCTACGGGAAATATTGGTACCCCGAGAAGGTTTTAACGGCTTGGCAAAAGTACTGGCGACATTAGAACGTTCTCACACACAGCACATATCAGAAGTAAACTGCGGCTCTTTGCTTACTAGGCTTTTTGCCTATAAAATGGCCGCTCGATCAGGCAGCAACCGCTGCCTGTTTTATTTTGGGCTACCGCGTTTTCGACAGAAGTTGGATTCCGACATGACACTGATGAACACCTACGGCAATAGAACGACGACATTGGTGCGGGGTGAAGGCCCATATGTGTGGGACTCAGAAGGTAAACGCTATCTTGACGCGTTATCTGGCATTGCCGTTTGCGGACTTGGCCATAACCATCCGGCAGTAACCAAGGCAATTAACGAGCAGGCCAGCAAGCTGTTGCACGTATCTAATCTCTATAACATCGAGCCGCAAATTGCCGCTGGCAAAGCGCTGGTGGAGATATCGGGGATGGACAATATTTTTTTCTCCAACTCTGGAGCCGAAGCTAACGAGGCAGCTTTGAAGCTGGCTCGTAAATACGGCCAGGAAAAGGGTATTGCTACACCGGAAGTGATTACCGCAGAAAACAGCTTTCACGGCCGCACCATGGCCACCCTGTCTGCAACCGGAAATAAAAAGATAAAAGTGGGGTTTGCACCTCTGGTTTCAGGGTTTATCCATGTTCCCTACGACGATATTGAAGCAATAAAAGCGGCTGCCACGCCCAATACCGTTGCGGTCATGGTGGAACCGATTCAAGGCGAAGGCGGTGTCCGTGTCCCCGCTCCAAGTTATTTGCAGAATTTGCGTAAACTGTGCGACGAACATGGCTGGCTTCTTATGCTAGATGAGATCCAAACCGGCAACGGCAGGACCGGCAAATATTTCGCCTACCAACATTTCGGCATACTGCCGGATGTAGTAACAACTGCTAAAGGGCTTGGCAATGGTGTCCCCGTGGGCGCTTGCTTGGCCCGCGGTCAAGCGGCCGCTATTTTTCAACCAGGCAATCACGGCTCCACATTTGGCGGCAACCCCTTGGCGTGTAACACGGCGCTTGCTGTTGTCCGGACGATCACTGAAGAACAACTTCTAATCAGAGCGGCGTACCTCGGCGACCGAATGCTGCAAAACTTTCGCACGGCTCTCGCGGATGTACCTGGGGTTGTAGATATTCGTGGTTGCGGCCTCATGATGGGCATTCAATTGGATCAAGATTGCCCCAAACTGGTAGAGCTAGCCAAAGAAGCGGGGCTCTTAATCAACGTCACAGCGGGCAACACAATTCGTCTCTTGCCGCCACTAATCATCAGCGATGAACAGGCGGATGAGATCGTGCGCATCGTTGTGGATCTGATCAAAAGCCGTCGGGCGGAGTAAAATTATGGCACTGAGACATTTTTTGACGCTGCGGGATATTTCCAGCGCGGAGCTAAAGGCGATTGTGGATAGCGCGATTGCTTTGAAAAAATCCTTGCGCGAAAGCGAAATTATAGAGCCGCTGAAAAATAAAGTTCTGGGCATGATTTTCGAAAAATCCTCCACTAGAACACGAGTGTCGTTTGAAGCAGGCATGACCCAACTTGGCGGTGCGGCGTTATTTCTTTCGCCTAAAGACACGCAATTGGGCAGGGGAGAACCAATCGAAGATTCCGCCAGAGTGCTCTCACGAATGGTGGACATGATTATGATCCGTACATTTGAGCACGAAAAAATCGAACGCTTTGCGCAGTTTTCATCGGTGCCTGTCATTAATGCGCTCACCGATAGTTTCCACCCGTGTCAATTGCTCGCCGATATTCAGACTTATGTTGAATATCGAGGAAGCCCAAAAGGTAAAAGGGTCGCCTGGATCGGCGACGGCAATAATATGTGCCACTCCTACATGAACGCTGCGTCTCTGTGCGACTTTGAACTCGTTGTCGCGTGCCCCGACGGGTATTCCCCAGATATGGAATTGCTAAAACGGAATAAACAAAATGTTACGCTGGTTCGCGATCCAAAAGATGCCGCTCGCGACGCTGACTGGCTAGTCACGGACGTGTGGGCCAGCATGGGGCAAGAAGATGAACAGAAGGCTCGCGAGGCCAGCTTCGCGGGTTATCAGGTAAATCATGATCTAATGTCTTTGGCCAAACCTGAGGCAATTTTCATGCATTGCCTCCCGGCCCACCGCGGCGAAGAAGTAAGTGCAGAATTGATCGAAGACACGAAATATTCAGTAGTTTGGGACGAAGCAGAAAATCGCCTTCATGCGCAAAAGGCGCTGATGCTCTTCCTTGCTCGCGAGGCGGCTAATTGATTCATGCATCTCCTGCAAGTACAAAACATCCTGTGTCGTTACGATCCAAATCCTGAAATTTCACCTGTCGTAAACGACTTAAGTTTTGTCCTTGAGCCCGGTGAAATAGGATGTCTTTTAGGTTCCAGTGGCTGTGGTAAAACCACCGTTTTGAGATCAATCGCGGGTTTCCATTCACTTGAAGCAGGATCGATAATTCTAAACGGACAACTCCTCAGCAGCCCCTTTCTTCACCTCGCTCCAGAAAAACGCCATATAGGTATGGTGTTTCAGGACTACGCGTTATTCCCTCACCTGTCCGTGTGTCAAAACATTAGTTTTGGTCTCCATAAGATGTCTACACGAGCGCGAGAGGTAGTATGTGAAGAGCTCCTCGATCTCGTGCAGCTCACGGGCTTGGGAACTCGTTATCCCCACGAACTCTCTGGCGGACAGCAACAGCGCGTGGCACTTGCACGAGCACTTGCTCCATCGCCAAGCCTACTTTTACTTGACGAGCCGCTATCCAGCCTTGATACCGAACTGCGTCGAGCATTAGCACTTGAAGTTAGAGAAATACTAAAAAAACGCGGTATATCGGCAATTATGGTGACGCACGATCAGGAAGAAGCCTTTGCGTTCGCAGACAAAATCGGAGTTTTGCACAAGGGGAAGTTGGAACAATGGGATGTTCCTTTTAGCCTCTATCACGAACCCAAGACGCGGTATGTGGCAGGATTTATCGGACAGGGCGTTTTTATCCCTGGTTTTGTACGCGACGCCAACACCATAGAAACCGAATTGGGTTTACTACAAAGTCCCAAACAATATCCATGGCTACCAAACACCGCTGTTGAGGTTTTATTAAGACCTGACGATATAACAGAGAGTGAAGACAGTCCCTATCAAGCGACTGTCATTAGGAAACTCTTTGCGGGGACATCCACTCTTTATACTCTTCTGCTACCCACTGGCTCACATATAGAGGCAGCCTTACCCAGCCATCATGATTTTGAGATCGGCCATCAAATCAATATCAAAGTGGACGCCGATCACCTAATCGCTTTTGCGTAGACCACGCTGCAGTGATAACCCGCTTAAATCGCTTTTAGACCCAGTTCTGTAGCGGACTCGGAAATACTTGTTCGAGCATTTCTCCTGCGGCCAGCTCCAAAACTGATTCCTCAAAAGATCTGGCACCTTGTAACACCTAGTAAAACGCCCCAACCGTTTCCGAGTGAGGCGTTCTTGCTAGACGTCTGACAATCTGAAGTCGAAGCTGTGGGCATTGGAGAGAGCTGCTGAAGAGGCGTTGTTTGCGGTAGGTCAGACTGAGGTCCATAAAAAAACCCGCACTGGAATCCAGCGCGGGTCTCTTATTAGAAGCCTGACGATGACCCTGGTCCGCATTCGGGGCCGGCGCTCTGGTTGGTCCGACACTTCGGCTCTCATGAGAGTAGGTCATC
>DJFQ01000065.1 GCA_002432095.1 Marinagarivorans sp. UBA5868
GCGCGCGGCATACGCCACTGGCGCTGCAAATCCAGGGGCAATAAAGGGTTGGGTTTGATGGGCTCCGGCCAGGCGCGGTCGTCCAGGCCAGTGACCCACAGATAATCAAACGGCTGGCCTGCGGCTTCCAACAGACCCAGCACTTGTACGGGCGCGGCGGCGGTTTCCGGGTGGAAAGGTGTATAGGCCAGGCGCGCCAATTCTGCGAGGGCCTGCTGCCAGGTGACCGGTCCGGGGCTGACGGCATCCAGGGCGGCGAGTTGCTCCAGCAATTCCGGCCAGTGTTGGTATTGCTGGAATTCCAAAGTATCCAGAGAGCGTTGACCGGGCCAGCCGAGGGCGCGCAATTGGCGGTCGAACAACGGTGCCCAGGTGCTGAAGGGTTGCTTTTTTTGGCGTTGTGTTTGGATTAACTGCTGCATCTCGTGGAGCTGGCGATGCCATTCCGGGCAGCCCAGTTTTTTGTTGCCCGCTTCCGCCAGCAACGCCTTAATCGGCACGGTGATATAGCGGCTGCGCAGGCGCAAATCCAATTGCAGCCGCGCGGCCCATTCTTGCTCCATCCCCAAAAATGGTGAGGCGAGCAGCTGGCTTAATTGATCGCGCTCCAGGTCATTGCCGTTGAGCTTTAACGCTAATAGCGCAGTGGCAATAACCGGCGTTTGCGCCAATGGCTGGGCAGCGGAAATATTAAAACCCGGCGCGTGGCGCGGCTGGCCGGGGAGAATGGCTTGGGGTTCGAAAACCTGGGTGAAGAGACGCTCCACCAGAGGGCGCTGCTGGGCGAGGTCTGGCACGACTATGCCAATCGACGCGGTATTGTCCTGCTCCACCAAAGCGGCGGCCCAACGGGCGGCGCGGCGTAATTCGGTTTCCCGGTCGACCAGTTCCAGACGTAAGGCGCTGCCGGGAATTTCCACATCGAAGGTTTCTACCATCAAACCCTGGGTTTTCAGCTGGTCGCAGAAGGCGCGCTCGGCGGGCGCCATTTCGTCGAAGCCGACCAGAATCAGGGTTCGCGGCAAGGGCAAAAGGTTTTGCGCGGTGATGGCGGAAATGCGCTCAAGGATGGAGGCGCTGTCGAGCTGGGTTTGTTCTTCGCAAAGTCTCTGAAATGCAGCGGCCCAGGTTCTAAAGAGACGCACTTCTTCCAGATGGTCCGGCAAATCCTGCGGGTCGCGCCCCCAGAGTTTGAGATAGCGCCAAGCCTGGGCGGCCATTTCGGCCATGGAATCCTGCGATAACAACTCCGGCGCCCCACCCTGCTCTATCGCCTGCAACCACAACAGCCGCTCCTGATGTGGAGTGAGGATTTGCCCTGCGGCGAGCGGATGTGCGGCGGTGGTTTGCGCCTGGTCCCAGAGGGTTTGCAGCCACAGGCTCCAGGAGCTGCAGGGCAAACTCGGCCAGGAAGTCGCGCGGTCGCTGTGCCAGAGATCGTATTGTTTGACGAGGAAACGGGCGAGGCGCTGGTTGGGCGTGAGCACCAGGGTGTGGGCGTCCAGGCGGGTGAAGAGGGGTTCATATTGGGGGAAGAGATGCACGCGTCTTTGGCCTGGGTTTGGTGATTCAGGCGGAATAATAGCAGTGTTGGGATGGGCGGTTGTCCGTGCTTACTTTGAGTCCCGCTTCAGAGCTCCACCAAAATTTTCCGGGACCGTCGTGAATCCATCCATGGAGACTCCCTCACCGACGTCGTGTCGGTGAGGGTCCCGGAAAATTTTGCTGAAACTCTTACGCTCCGTGCCACCCGGAAAATCCGTTTCATATAGATAATCCCGATTCGGTCTACATGGATTAGTGCGTGGGATGATGGTGGATCACGACTCGCCATCGTAAGCGGCGCCACTTTCGCGGACACCCTGGCCTCGCACTTCTGCGCCTGGGTATATGTGCCGAAGCACGCCATGCTGAAGAACCACTATTGCGGTACCCGTCTGGGCAGCTACTTCACGAGCTCGCTGCGCCGCCCGCAGCATAGCCTGGCGCGACAGGCGCAAATCAGGATCCCGGGCCATTTCGATCGGTCTGTCATTCATGATTTTTCGCGAATTCCTTTTCGACTTCTTCATCGCTAAACACCAGCCCATCCGCTACCTGCTGCCGTGCTATAGCCACCTTTTTCTCCAGGAATGTCTGGTATTCCTGAGCGGCCTGTTGCCGCTGCACATACTCACGCATAAGCTCCCGCATCACCTGCGACGCCGGTCTATGCGCCGATTCTGCAGCAGCCATAAAGGCGTTGCGCAGTTCGGGTTCGAGCTTCATGGTAAAAACTGCTTCTTTCATGGACCTGACCTCCCGCCAATGAATACTGACGAAGTATATACCTCTTCATCACTAAGTGGCCCGTCAATCTGCCGGAAAAAACACCATCTTCGCCGGTCGCCCGTCTGCTGAGACGATAAAACAAATTTCCGGCTGTACTTCGCGGATATGTCCCGCACCATCACCAAGCCTATGGGATTTGGTTTTTGGTCTTCACAATGAATAGGATTATTCCCGATCGGGAAATTATCAGTTAATCCCCTGATGGTTTCGTATAAAATTCCCGATCGGTAAATATCGCTTGCACATAGACAAAATGTGGCCGACACTTTCCCGAACGGGAAACTGTGAACATTATGTTATCCATTCGATCACCTCAACAACTCGGACATGCTTTGCGTGCCGCTCGCAAGCAGCTCGGCTTAACCCAGCCCCAATTGGCGTTGGCCGCAGGGGTTGGCGTGCGCTTTATCGTCGACCTTGAAGCAGGTAAGCCCACTTTGCGGTTGGAAAATGTGTTGCGGGTTATTGACGCTCTAGGTGGCGAGATCCAACTGACTGGACTTTCTACCCTGACGACCGACACTGAAGTTGAGGATGCTGCACATGGCTCATGAGCTGGATGTCTGGCTATTTGCCAATCGCGTCGGCACTCTGACGTTGATCGATGGCCGAATGAGTTTCTGCTATTTATCCGCATGGTTGCAATATCCGCGGACCCTTTCCCTATCAGCCTCTCTACCATTGCAAGCGGAGCCATTCGGCGATCATCAAACGCGCCCCTTCTTTGCCGGCCTATTGCCAGAGGGACAGATGCGCCGCCTGCTTGCGAAGCAATTCCAAGTGTCTGGCCAGAATGATTTTGCGCTGTTGGATTACATAGGTGGTGAATGCGCGGGGGCTGTGAGCTTGCTTGCGCCGGGGCAAGCTCGGGCAGCGCCTTCCCGCGGCGATGAGATCCAATGGCTAAGTGACGATGAAGTCGTTGCCCTACTGGATGAATTACCACGCAGACCCATGCTCGCGGGGAACGACGGGCTGCGACTTTCGCTGGCCGGTGCTCAAGACAAACTACCGGTGGTGTTCGAGGGTGGCCGAATAGGGTTGCCAATGAATGGCACGCCCAGTTCACACATTTTAAAACCCGCTATTCCGACCATAGAAGACAGTGTCACGAACGAAGCGTTTTGTATGGCACTGGCTGAAGCCATGCAGCTGAAGCCGGCAAAAGCAAATGTTCACAAGGTTTTGGATCGTTCGTTCTTGCTGGTGGAACGGTACGACCGAACGATTGATGCCCAAGGACAGCGACAACGTCTTCATCAAGAGGATTTTTGCCAAGCGCTTGGCGTGGTGCCAGAAATGAAATACCAAAATGAAGGCGGGCCAGATTTGGTTCGATGCTTCGAATTGGTCCGCAGCGCCACACGTCCCAATGCACCACAGATCCTGCGCATGCTCGACTGTGTGATCTTCAACGCGCTGATTGGCAATCACGACGCCCACGCCAAAAATTTCTCGTTGCTGTATCTGCAAAAAACGACAGGCAAAACCGCAGTGCTGGCGCCGTTTTATGACCTTTTATCGACAGCGGTTTACCCGACGCTGACGCAAAAAATGGCCATGAAAATTGGCAGCAAGTACAAGTTCAGCGAAATCCAGGCGCGGCACTGGGAACAGTTTGCAGAAAGCGTCGGCATGACCAAGGCGTCGACCACGAGGCGCATTTTAGAACTCGCGAGGTCACTGCCAACTACTGTCCGCAAACTCCAATCTGACCCTCGACACGGCTTTGCCGGGAATGCGCTGGTTGAACGAATTACCGACTTAATTGAACAGCGCTGCGCGCTGACGATTAGACGGCTCACCGATCGTGCAGCCGGCGATGATGCAGATTAGTAAAAAGGGCTCCCTACTATGACCCAAATCATCGGCCTTACCGGCGGCATAGGTTCCGGTAAAAGCTTGGTCGCTGCGCGTTTTGCGGAGTTGGGCGTCACCGTAGTAAATGCGGATACGGTGGCGCGGGAGGTGGTGGCTAAGGGGGAGCCGGCACTGGATGCGATTCGCGCGCATTTTGGTGAGGATATTGTTCTGCCAAATGGAGAGTTGGACCGGCGCAAATTGCGCGAGATTATTTTTAATGATCCTGCGCAAAAAAAATGGCTGGAGGCATTAATGCATCCGATTATTCGGTTGCGTATTGTTGATCAGCTCCATGCGGCTATCAGTCCTTATGCCATTTTGGAGTCGCCTCTTTTGCTGGAAACAGATCAGCATTTATTGGTGGAAAAAATTATCGTCGTCGATGTGGATGAAACAACGCAGATTGTTAGGGCAAGTGCGCGGGATGGTAGTGATGCGACTCAAATAAAAAACATTATTGCGAGTCAGATGCCGCGCTCAGAGAAATTACAAAAAGCGGATTTTGTGATTGATAACAGTGGTAGTAAGGAGGCGACGTTTTTGCAGGTGGAGTCGCTTGATAAGAAGCTGAGGGTTTAGAGCTTTCCGAAGGGATTCCCCTCCTCTGGAGGGGTGGCCGCCTACGCGGACGGGGTGGTTTGTTTTGGTTTGAAGATTAACCACCCCGCCCTTCGGGCACCCCTCCAAAGGAGGGGAATTTGGGCAGCCGAAGACCGGTCCCTGAGCTTGTC
>DJFQ01000073.1 GCA_002432095.1 Marinagarivorans sp. UBA5868
TCCACCGTATTTGCGCAAGGCATCACTGGTGCTCATAGCGCGGTAGCGCATCTGGGGATCGGTGAGGTCGGGCGGAGATACCGCGACTGTAAACCTTCGCAAATCCACTTTGGCAATGACGATCTGCTGAGGATCGTCACCTGACTTCGTCGACCTAGTTAAGGTTATGCCCTCTTGTTCAGAGAGGCACAACACCGGGCCAACGGGAGTGACCAAGTGATAAATAATGTACGCCACCAAAAACAAAGAAAAACAAAACGGGAAAGCTAACAGCGTTAAGAAAATACCACTAAGTTCGCGCCTGATGCGGCGACGGACAATCCACCAAATCACGCATACCGATGTGACCAACACTGCAAATGCGACAGCCAATGTAGCGATCATCGCCGGAGATACTCAGATTAAAGAAAGCATCGCAAGATATCGCTTTTGGCTCTGCGATGGCAAACCCTCTGTCCATATCCTCGCCTACTTCTCTATCGATGATTCTTCCACAGAGTTAAGGGGATTGTGGCGTGACATGAATCACCTTTTTGCTGATCAACCGACTGCTCTCGTCGTAGGTCATTTTCTCAGCCCGGCCTGGATGGGTAATGCGCACAGGTAATTTAATGTTGGATGATATTCGGTGGTGATGGTGCGGGCTTCTACTGTGCTGACCGCTTCGGTACGGGAGATTTCCCTATTTTGGCCATCATATTGATACTCCGTCACCTGGCCGTTCTGAGTTTTGCGACTGACATTGCCATTGGCGTCGTACTCATAGCTCACTTCGCTGGACACACAGTTTTGCGTAGGCTCGCCAGTGACACTCTGCAGGCGTTTAACACCATCAAAATCCGCAAAGGTGTAAGTCGCTTGTTTACCCAGCGCATTGGTCACGACTCGTGTATTGGCATCGACATAGGTCACCGTATCGAAGGTTAGTCACACGTTGGCATCCGAGAATTTAAATTTTGTATTGAAGTGACGATCCGGCTTATGGAAGTCGCATTCAGCTTCAAGTCTTTTTCCAATTTACTTTTATGCTCCAAGCTTCTTCTACCATCAGCTTTCTTACCCCGAAATTTGCGAGTCCTCTGAGCGAGGATAAGAGCCATCAATCAAAGATATCCCCCAGATATCATCCTTATTCGCTTCAATGCATAAACAAGGATGAAACGCCGAATCCTCGTAGATATCGCCAGGACATATAATTTGATTTGATCTCATTCATTTCTCACCTTTAGTGAGATATTAATCCCCCCAACTCGTCCCATTCTTCATGATCACTTCAACGTATGCACCTCAGCCAACGTATATGGCGCATGGCCTCGGTCGAAAAAATTAGCAAAATTGGCAAATTCAAGAGCAGATAAATATTCGTCGCGACGGAACAAGGCACTTTCAAGCCTTCCTAACTCATCGTTATGGAGCACGGAAAAAAGCCCGTCTATATCACAGACATCAAAACCCCGCATAAAATAGTTATGAAGCTCGATATGGTTCTCGGAAGTCTTATAGCCCAATTTCCGGTCTAGCAATCGGGCGATTCGAGTAGGAATTTTGATCGCCGCTACGTTCGCAGATTCAACTCCCAATATAAAGTTCGAAATTTCTTTCATCGTAGAACTGTCTTCCGGCATTAGCAGCTGGAATTCGTTTTGCTTTACATCAAACCTTCGATTCACAGCCTCCGCAATATCGTTATTCAAATCCCAGCCGGTATCATCCACATTAAATTCCCCGTCCCAAGGCCATATTCGAATATTAAATCCAATAAAAATGAAGTCCCTCATAAGGTCACCGTCCATATTGGGCAACCCAGCTTGGATAGTCATAGCATGATCGCGCAACCAGCGGGGTGAAATTATGGGTGTGTGAGGCAGAGCTTCGCTTATTCCAAATGCATCCGCCGGGAGCCTTATTCATCTGATATGTATGAACGTGCGGAACAATTTTTCCTAAAGGATTACCGTCAATGTCAGTTGCTTTATGAGGCGTGCCGACCTCATGAAAAACTGAGCATATCGTGCCCTCAGGCGGATCACACTTCTCTTCCTTTTCATCTTCACAAGCTTCTTCAATCCTTCGCTTATCTTCTTCGGTAGGTTGATTCATAGCAGCATCCAAAGCCGCTAGCCCCAACAAACCTCCGAGAAATGCACCGACACCACAACCTACAGGCCCACCCCATGCTCCAGCCACGCATCCCAATCCAGGATTGAGGCCCCGAGGATCTACGTATTTAATTGGATTATTTAATACATAAGCATAAGTATTAATCCCCCCCGCCAACCCAATCGGATCAGATTGGATGTACCGCCCAATGCTCGGATCATAATCCCGAAAGTAGTTGTAATAATTCCCCGTCTCATAATCGATATATTGCCCAGGGAAACGACTGAAGTGCTCAATACTGTTGGCTTGCCCTGAGGCAATTTTTCCAAACGGTTCGTAATTCGCCATCCACACCACTTGTTGGGCGGCATCGGTAATGACTTGTGCCGTGTTCAAATGATCGCTGTGGATGTAATAAATGGACAAGTTGCCCGATGGAGCGGTGCTGCCGGACGAGCTTGATGAGCTGGATGAACTGGAAGAGGAACTGGAGCCGCTTGCGACCACCGCCTCAAAGGTCAGGTAGTTCAAATTTACGGAGCCGTTCACAAACACCACCCGCAGCGTGTGGTTGCCCGCCGTCAGAGTGACCGGCACGGCGACGTTACCAAAGGTAGTCCAGTTGGTGCGCGGCACTGGAATATTGTCTGCCACAGTGACGCCGTCCACCTGGAGGCGCATTAGTCGACTGGAGGTATTGGTGGCGGCACGCAAAATGACGTTATAGGTTGCCGTCGCGGACACACTGATGGGGTATTCAGTCCACTCGCCACTGGTGGTAAAGGCCAGATGGCAACCGCCGCCTGCATCTGTGGTGACCTGCGCATCCATATCACCAAAGGTACAAGCTGCATGCCCCTGGTTACCGACGGAGGTGTCGTAGGAGGCACTGAAGTTCTCGGCCTCAATCTTAGATGGCGTGACGGCGGGCGCAGGGCTACCCCCGGAGGAACTGGAGGATGAGGATGAACCGGTACCGGGCCGGGTGACCAGGGCCACTTGTTGGCTTCCCCAGTAGACGTATTCCCGCTGCACGTTACCTGCCGCATCGTGGACCGCCAGCAGTTGGCCGCTTTCGTCGTAGTGGTAGTGCTCCTGTTGACCGTTGGCCAGTTGTTTGAGCACTCGTTGACCGAGCGGGTTATAGGCGTATTGGGTGACGACACCGCTGACATTGACGCTGATCAGGCGGTTGGCGTGGTTGTAGGTGTAGGTGGTGTTGCCGCTTTGGGTGATACGT
>DJFQ01000115.1:0-1308 GCA_002432095.1 Marinagarivorans sp. UBA5868
GCTCGGGCAAAGCAGGTGTTGATGAGATCGAATTCACCCATAGATCAGTTGGCACCCCGGCGTGCTGCCTGAACCTCTACCAAACGCAAACGCCCGGCGACCCGGTCCAGCACGCCATTGACGAATTTATAGCTATCAGTGGCGCCGAATTTTTTTGCCAGGCGCAACGCCTCGTTGATGACGACCTTGTAGGGCACATCTACACGAAAACGCAGTTCATAAGTCCCCATGCGTAGCAGCGCCAGGCTGATAGGATCGATTTGCTCCAAATTCAGATCGGTTACAAACGGCAAAAAGTCCGTCTCGATCACTGACAGATTGGCCGGCACTTGATGGACAAGCTCGTGGAAATAGGCGACATCAACATTGTTCATGTCGTTGTCTGCATGGAATTCCGCCTCAATCACATTGAGCGGATTTTTGCTCACCGACCATTGATAAAGCGCCTGCATGGCATAGTGGCGCGCTTTGCTGCGCAGGGCCGGTAAGTTCTGTTGTTCTGCATTACTCATAGTGTGTGTGCTCGTAAGGCTCCCGCCTTGAATCGAAAATCAAAGTCCGCTCAGCAGCGAGACCATTTCCAGCGCAGTCAAAGCGGCCTCAGCGCCTTTATTGCCCGCCTTGGTACCGGATCGCTCAATAGCCTGCTCAATGGTGTCCACCGTCAGCACACCAAACGCGATGGGAATGCCAGCGTCCAAAGAAACCTGGGCCAATCCTTTGGTGCATTCACCCGCGACATATTCAAAATGTGGTGTACCGCCGCGGATAACCGCTCCCAAAGCAACAATGGCGCTGTAGGTACCGGAGCGCGCCAGTTTCTGCGCCACCAAAGGCATTTCGAAGGCGCCGGGTGCATATACCACGTCAATTTGATTGTCTTTAACGCCGTGACGACGCAACGCGTCGAGAGCGCCTTCTTTCAGATGCTCCACGACAAAACTGTTCCAGCGGCTGACCAACAGGACGAACTTGCCGTCCGCCGATTGGAAGTTACCTTCGATGACTTTCATAGGGTTTCCGTTATCTCTGTTTTCAAGCGTTTTGAATGTATTCCACCACTTCCAGGTTGAACCCGGATATGGCGTTGAATCGATATGGAGCACTCATCAGGCGCATTTTATGGACACCCAGGTCCTGGAGGATCTGCGATCCAGTGCCCACTTGTTTGTACGCCAGCTGACGACTGGGCCGACGAGGTTTGCCCGTCATGATCCAGTCGATGCTCTCTTCGATTTCTTCAGTTGTCTCGTTATGGCAAATCAGCACCACCACGCCCCTGCCCTCGGCACCGATCCGTTCCATCGC
>DJFQ01000115.1:1336-4971 GCA_002432095.1 Marinagarivorans sp. UBA5868
GTGCTACCCACGTGAACACGCACCAGCGTCGGCTCAGCCGGGTCGATTACGCCTTTGATCAGCGCAAAATGACGCTCCCCGCGGGCGCCGTCCAAATAAGTCCTTAGGGTGAAATCCCCGTACAAGGTATGCACTTGGCGCTCATTGATGCACTCGATAGTCTTCTCGTGCACGGTGCGATATTGAATCAAGTCGGCGATGGTACCGATTTTCACACCGTGCTGGCGGGCGAAGACTTCAAGATCGGCTCGGCGTGCCATGGTGCCATCGTCATTCATGATCTCGACGATGACAGAAGCGGGTTCCAGCCCAGCTAATCGTGCAAGGTCACATCCCGCCTCGGTATGGCCGGCGCGGGTAAGCACACCACCCGGTTGCGCCATTACGGGAAAAATATGGCCCGGCTGAACTATGTCTTTCGGTAAGGCATTTTTATTGACCGCTGCCAGCACTGTGCGGGCGCGGTCGGCGGCGCTAATTCCAGTGGAAACGCCTTCCGCCGCTTCGATGGATACCGTGAAATTGGTGCGATGGCTGGCATGGTTCTCCGCCACCATCAACGGCAAACCCAACTGGCGACAGCGCGTCTCAGTCAAGGTAAGGCAGATCAACCCCCGGGCGTTACGCGCCATAAAATTGATGTCTTCCGGCCGCACCTTCTCCGCCGCCATGATCAGATCGCCCTCGTTCTCACGATCCTCATCATCCATCAGGATCACCATCTTGCCCTGGCGGATGTCGTCGATGATTTCAGCGGTTGTATTGAGATTCACGCAATGCTCCTGTGAACACTAAAAAACCAACCCCACCCCAACCCTCCCCTTGCAAAAGGGGAGGGGGCAGGACGGTAGCACATTCGGCCCTTTCTCCCTTTCCAGAGATCGGCGCAGGGAGGATTGCACACTCGGTCCCTCCCCCTGGGAAGGGGGAGACTAGGGCGGCCGGCGAGGCAGGGGGTCAGAACTCGCGGCCCTCCTCTCACTCACCTATAAAACCCATTCTCCGCCAAAAACGCCGCCGTAATGCCCGCCTCCCCGTGCGCCGCCTTCTCGCCCATCAGCAGCCGCTCCAGATAACGTGCGATCACGTCCACTTCCAGGTTCACCCGCGTGCCCACTTTGTAATGGTCGATCACGGTTTCCTTCAGGGTGTGCGGCACTATGTTCAGGTCGAACACGGCTCCGTTAACGGCATTTACGGTCAGGCTGGTGCCATCGATCGTAATGGAGCCCTTATGGGCGATATATTTGGCCAGAACATCGGGAGCGCGGACCTGAAAACGTTCCGAGCGGGCGTCGCCCTGGCGACTGACAATCTCGCCGATACCGTCCACATGGCCGCTGACAATATGGCCACCCAAGCGAGATTGGGGCGTCAAAGCTTGCTCAAGATTCACTGCTGTACCGGGGCGCCAATCGCCGAGGGTGGTCAAGCTCAAAGTCTCCCGGGATACGTCCGCGCGAAAACCATCGCCCAGGTTGTCCACCACCGTCAAACAGATGCCGTTGGTGGCAATGGAGTCGCCCAGTTGCACCCGACGCCAGTCGAGCTTTGGTGCGCGCACAGTCAAACGCACATCACCGCCGACGGTTTTCACTTCGACGACGGTTCCTACTGCTTCAATGATGCCGGTAAACATAATTCAGACCAGGAACATCTTCAGACCAGGAAACATACTTTTCACCGAAAACATAATCACACCAGGGTTTGCGGTTGCGCGGGCCGAATCCGGGCGAGAAAACGCCAGTCCTCGCCGATTCGGCGGACATCGTCTATCTCCAGCTGCACCGCCTCCGCCATAAACGACAGTGGCAGGTCGAACAATGGTCGCGCATTGCTGCCGAGCAGCTTGGGTGCCGCATAAATAATCAACTCGTCGATCAGGCCGGCGCGCAAAAAACTGCCCGCCAGGGTTGGCCCGGCTTCTACCAACACTTCGTTGCAGCCACGCTCTGCCAGTTTGCGAACCAGGGCGGTCAGATCCACTGCCCCGGCAATACTGGGCATACCCCAAATCTCCGCGCCGATTTGCGGGCGGTTAAACGCACATGTCGCAATCGCAGTGGTGCCCGCCATCCTCAGCAGCCGCGCTTCCGGCGGGATGCGCAAGCGACTGTCCACCACCACGCGTAACGGCTGGCGGGGATCTTCACCAAAAACTGGATCCCTCACCGTCAGCGCGGGATCGTCTTTCAAAACGGAAGTGATGCCGGTGACGATCGCGCACGAGCGGGCACGCCACTGCTGCACGTCCGCTCGGGCCGGTTCGCCGGTGATCCAGAAGCTTTCGCCAGAGGCCATGGCAGTGCGGCCATCCAGGCTCATGGCCAATTTGCAGCGGATCCATGGACGGCCAGTCGTCATACGCTGGATAAATCCGGGGTTTAGCGCCCGTACTTGATTTTCCAGTACCGGGCCGCGAACCATGACACCCGCGGCGCGCAAGCGCGCCAAGCCCTCTCCACTTACCAGTGGATTCGGATCTTCCATACCGTAAACCACCTGTGCAATACCGGCAGCTATCAGGGCTTCGCTGCAAGGTCCGGTACGCCCATGATGATTACAGGGTTCCAGCGTGACATAGGCTGTACAACCGCGCGCCGCCTCGCCAGCCTGATTTAAAGCGTTCACTTCCGCATGGGCCTCACCGGCTTTGCGATGAAAGCCTTCCGCCACCAAATCACCAGCGGCATTCACCAGCACACAACCAACTCGCGGATTGGGCGTGGTGGTCGTCAACCCGCGCAGCGCCAGATCGCAAGCGCGCTGCATCCAAATCTCATCTCCCGCCGTGGCGCCACGCGTCATTCCGGATCTTGCTCCAGATGATCCAGGGCCTGGCGAAACTCGCTGATGTCTTGAAAGCTGCGATACACCGAGGCAAAACGCACGTACGCGACGCCATCCAGGGAGCGCAGCGCCTCCATCACTTTCTCACCGACATACAAAGACTTTACTTCGCGCTCACCGGTAGCCTGCAGATCCTGTTTGATCGCGTTAATGGTGGCCTCGATACGCTCCATGCTCACCGGGCGTTTTTCCAGTGCTTTCAATAAACCGTAGCGCAGTTTTTGTTCATCGAAGGGTTCACGTGTGCCGTCGTTTTTGATGATCCGCGGCATCAATAGCTCTGCGACCTCGAACGTCGTAAAACGCTCGTGACAACTCAAGCATTCACGCCGGCGACGTACCTGGCCGCCATCGGCCACCAAACGCGAGTCGATCACCTTGGTGTCAGCTTGATTGCAGAACGGGCAGTGCACGAAACAGGACTCCTGAATGGCACCGGTCCATGGTGTTGCACAGAGTTGAAAAATGAAAAACGGCGGGCAATGCCCGCCTTTTCGCGTTTTGGTAGATCAGTTGCCGTATACGGGAAATTTGCCGCAGATGGCCAGCACTTTCTCTTTTATGGCTGGGATTACCTGTGCAGAGGTGCCGCTCTCCAGGCTTTCCAATACATCGCACATCCAGTTGGCTAAATCGCGACATTCCGCTTCTTTGAAGCCACGGGTGGTAATTGCAGGTGTACCTACCCGCAGACCGCTGGTGACGAAGGGTGAACGCGGATCGTTAGGCACCGCATTTTTATTGACGGTGATATTGGCATTGCCCAGGGCTTCATCGGCGTCTTT
>DJFQ01000240.1 GCA_002432095.1 Marinagarivorans sp. UBA5868
GAAGAGTCCGCGGATACCGATGGTGATGGTGTGGGCGATAACGCCGACCTGTTCCCCACTGATCCAAACGAGAGCGCCGATACGGATAACGATGGCGTGGGCAACAACAGCGACGACTGCGCCGCGACTCCCGCGGGTGAAATGGTTGATTTGAACGGTTGCTCCGTCAGTCAGCGCGATACTGATGGTGACGGTGTAAACGATCTGCTGGACGCCTTCCCGAACGATCCTAATGAATCTGCGGATACCGATGGCGATGGCGTCGGCGACAACGCTGACCGTTTCCCCAACAATCCCAACGAAAGCGCGGATGCGGATGGTGACAGCGTGGGCGACAACGCCGACATGTGCCCGAACACCGCCATGGGTGCCACCGTCAATGCCGCTGGCTGTGCGGCTGCACAGTTGGATAGTGATGGTGACGGCGTGAGCGACGCTGCGGATCAGTGCCCCAACACTACCGCGGGTGCCAGCGTGAACGCAGCGGGATGCTCCGCCGCACAAAGCGATAGCGACGGCGACGGCGTCAACGACTCCGCCGACCAGTGCCCCAACACTCCCGAAGGTGCCAGCGTTAACGCCGCCGGCTGTTCAGCGGCTCAGTTGGACGCGGATGAAGACGGTGTAAGCGATGACGCCGATCAGTGTCCTGCGACTCCAGCAGATGAAACTGCGGATGCGGAAGGCTGCTCGGTAAACCAACTGGACGGTGATGCAGAAGCGGGCGCCGCGATCTGGGCTGCTCAGTGCTCGGTGTGCCACGGCAACTTCGTCAATGACGGCTTGGCACCTACCATGAACATCGACCCAGACAATCTGCTGGAAACCACGGTGGACAAGTTGGCAAGCTATATCGAAGCCAACATGCCCTCCGGTCGTGCGGCAGAGTGCGTTGGTCAGTGTGCGGCAGACGCGGCAGCCTTTGTCTTGACCTTGGAGCCTGAGCCGGTGGCGGAGCCGGATGCGGTGAATGGTGCGGCCTTGTATGGTTCGAAGAGCTGTGCACTTTGCCACGGTGACAACGGTGAGGGTGCGTTGTACAAAGCCATCGCTGGCGCCACCGAGGCCGATCTTCGCAATGCCATAGCAACCGTGGGTGCTATGTCGAGCTTTAGTAGCCTCACGGACAAGGAAATTCGCGATATCGGTGCGCACATAGAGAGTCTTCCGACTGCACCAGTAGGAAACGCAGCTAATGGGCAGGCGCTTTATACATCTAAGAGTTGCGCGCTTTGCCACGGTGCAAATCGACAAGGTGGCGCAGGACCAGCATTGACTTCGGCGGCATTGGCTCCGAAGTATCCAACCGCACAGGACCTGATTCCGAAAATTAAGACGATGAATCAATTGAGTCCCACAGCAACGGACGCTGAAGCGCTGGATATAGCTACTTTCCTTCTTCAGTAGTTTTTGCACTGAATAACTGAAGCGGCCTCCGGGCCGCTTTTTGTTCCGGACATATCTCTACACTCAGCGGCGGATCCGACGTTCGGCTGAAACAATTCCGACGTTATATGGTCATCATCAGACGACTGGCGGACCGGCTCGAAACTTCCCGTCCTTTATCGGATCGGCGAGGCGCCTGTAACTTCGGTTACAGCATCGGCGAACAAACCGGGNNCCCTCCCCTTGCCAGGGGAGGGGGCAGATCGTGCAGACTTCCGGCGCAGTGCCATTCGATGTCGCACTCAGCACTCCCCTGGTTAAGGGGGAGGGGTCAAGTCGAAGCTGCCACAGTAAAAAGCCCACGCCCCAACCCAAGACCCATCCCCCCGAAGGCAGTAGCTTTTGCTCCGCTCCCCTCGCCAGTGTCTATCCTTAAGAAATTCACTTTCAGCATATCGGCTCATATATTTTGCGAATTTTGGCTTTCCTTCTTCTTCTGGCGTGTTCGCTGCAGGCATTGGCAGTGGGGAAGTTTGCGCGCCCTGCATTTGCCCGGGTGGCGGTGCCGGAAGTGGAGTCGTTGGGCGGCGTGTTTGCGATGGTGCAGGATCAGCAGGGGTTTCTCTGGTTTGGCGGCAAGAACGGGCTGGCGCGCTACGATGGTTATCAAGTCCAACTGTTTCGCCACGACCCGGCAGATGCCAGCAGTCTTAGCAGCAACGATATCAGCGATTTGTTGGTGGATCGGGAAGGTCGGCTGTGGGTGGCAACTTTATCCGGCGGCGGTTTAAATCGGTTCGATGCGGAAACCCAAACATTCGTGCGTTATTCCTATCGCCCGGAAGACCCCTACAGCCTTGGCAGCAACGCCATCTATGCCTTGGCCGAGGACAGTCGTGGTGATCTGTGGTTGGCTACCCACGATGACGGTTTAAATCGGTTGGAGCACGACACCGGGCGTTTTCATCATTACCCTCGACCTGTGCCGGGCTTGAATGAAGTCAGCGTGCGGGATATCGCCATCGACCGTTTCGACAATATATGGGCCGCTACCAACACGGACGGTTTGTACCGGGTTCAGGTGCAGGGCTCGGAAACTCAGCACTACCGTCACGATCCTGCGGACGATCAAAGCCTTGGCGACGATCAGCTCTACAGCGTGCATATCGATGATTACGGCAACGTCTGGGCCGGTGGTTGGAAACATGGTTTGAGTCGTTTGGATCACGCGACAGGTCGTTTCACTCGCTTTCAACACGACCCAGACCGCACCACCAGCCTCGGCGCCGGGCAGGTTTGGGACATAGCCCAAGACAGCGCGGGCGATCTTTGGGTGGCCACGGGCAATGGGGCGCTCAATCGGTTTAACAAATGGCAAAACCAGTTCGAGCGCTTTTACCCCGAAGAATATGTAAGTAACGCTCTGGCGGGCACCGTGATTCGCTTTTATCTGGATCGCGCCGGCGACTTGTGGCTTGGCACCTACAATTCCGCCGTCAATCGCATTAGTGATCGCGGCGCGCAATTCAAAATCCTGCGCCACAATCCGGCCGATCCAGATAGTTTGCTCAGCAGTGTTGTTTACGCACTGGCGCAGAATCCCGAAGGCAAACTGTGGATCGGCACTGAGCGGGGGCTTAGCCTGCTCGACCCGGCAAGCGGTGATATTCGCCACTGGCGTCATGATCCGCAGAATCCGAACAGTCTGCCAAAGGCGCCAATTCGCGCGCTGGCGGTGGACGCAAATGATCGTTTATGGCTCGGCACCGCCGGTATGGGGGTTTGGTATTTAGAGGGCGACCGCCAGCGATTTCAGCGATTGCCGCAAACTCTTCTACAGGATGACCGGATCTGGGCCATCAGCGCTGCCAGCGACGGCGGAGTTTGGGTTGGCACTCAATCTGCGGGACTAGCGTTCTACGATCCAACGACGGGAACCACCCGCAGTTACCGTCATGACCCTCAGCGCGGCGACTCTCTCAGTCACGATTTTGTCTGGTCGCTGCTGCTCGACAGTCGTGGCGATCTGTGGGTGGGCACTCAGGTGGGGCTCAACCGTTTGCCGCCGGGTGCGGATGGGTTTCAACGCTACCTCCACTCACGCGATCAAAGCCGGAGTCTCGGTGACAATTCGGTGCGCGCCCTGGCGGAAGACCGGAAGGGCAATNNGACGGCCTCGCCGACGACAATGTCACCAGCGTGGTGGTCGACGACCAGGGTTTTGTCTGGTCCGCTACCCAGCGCGGTTTGGCGCGTCTGGATCCCGCGGACCAAAGCTTTCGCAACTTTGACAGCCGCCACGGCGTTGCCGGAAACGCCCATCCGCGGAAAAGTGCCGCGCTGCGGGGACCCGACGGCACGCTTTATTTTGCCGGCGCTTCCGGTATGACAGTGCTGAATCCATTTACGGTGCAGACCAATCTTTACCAAGCAACAACGCGTCTTACCGGCCTGTGGGTCAACAATCAGCGGGTGCCACTGGGCGGCGTGCTGCCGCGCCATATCAGTCTGGTGGACCGACTGGAGCTGAGTCACCGACAAAACGTATTTGCGCTCGAATTTGCCCATTTGAGCTACTTGGTGCCGGAACAGAATCAGTACGCCTATCAACTGGTGGGCTTTGATAAGGACTGGCAGATCGTCGGCAGTGACCGCCGCCGCGCCACCTATACCAACCTGGACGCTGGTCACTATCGGTTTTTGGTCAAAGGCGCGAATAACGATGGCCTGTGGAGCGAGGAAACAGCGCAGCTTCATATACACATCAAACCGCCCTGGTGGCGCACCTTCCCAGCCTACACGGCTTATTTTTTACTGGTTTTGATCGCGGGCTACGCCGTTGCCATCGCCATTCGGCGACGCCGCCGTCAGGAGCGGCTGACCACCAAACGCCTGCGGGAAAAAGATCATTTAAAAGCCCACTTTCTCAGTGATATTGAGCAGCGGATGAAAGTGCCGGTGGAGGCCAATATCAGTTTGTTGGATGGGCTGATGCGCACCGATGAGGTGGATAGCGATCCGCGGTTGATGCAATCGCTGGATATGCTGCGCCGAAACAGCGTGACGCTGGCGCAGGTTGCCGGAGAGTTGGGCGACTTTGCCGCGATTGATCAAGGCGCGATGGAATCGCTGGGTCGCGGTATGCCCACAAGAGCACTCGATCTGGCGGTGCTGGTGGACACCACCATGAAATGGTTTGAGGTAGAGGCCAGAGCACAGTCGATCAACTTGTATAAAACCATCCCCGACAACCTGCCAGCGGTGTTTGCCAACGCTGTTCAGTTACAGCAAATTCTCTACTGTCTGATCGACAACGCCCTGGCGTTCACCCGCGATGGTTATGTTGAGGTATCCGCCAGTGTGCTTACCGCCGAACGGCCCGCCGCGCGCCGCCAGGTGTTGGTGCAAGTGAGGGACACCGGTCGCGGCATGAACCAGGCGGAACTGGACAGTTTGTGGAGCCGACTGGAACGGCGGCAGCGGCGTGAATCCGATCTCGACTTGGTGCGTGCTCGCCGACTCGTGGCCTTACAGAGTGGTGAACTGCAAGTGCAATCCACGCCGCAAAAAGGGTCGATTTTCGGCTTTACCTTACCGATCGCCGAATGACTAACCGATCTCGCCCTGCAACGTCAGCACCAGCCGCCGAGCGCCGCCGTGGTTGCGGTGCTCACATAGGTAAATTCCTTGCCAGGTGCCCACGTTCAGTCGGCCACTATTGATAGGAAGAGAAACACTGCTGCCGAGAATGCTGGATTTCAGATGCGCCGGCAGATCATCGCTGCCTTCGTCGTTGTGGCGGTAGTAAGGCTCGTCCTCCGGCACGGCACGATTGAAGTAGCTTTCAAAATCCTGGCGCACCGTCGGGTCGGCGTTTTCGTTGATGGTGAGCGACGCGGAGGTGTGTTGGATAAACACATGCAGCAAGCCGACAGAGACCTGGCGTAATTCCGGCAACTCGGCCAACACTTCCTGGGTGATCAAGTGAAACCCGCGCTGGCGCGGTTTGAGTTGGATTTCTTTTTGTAGCCACATGGGTTGGCTCCTGTGTTTTTGTTGGTGCCCCGGGGTCAATACCCCTGATACCGCCGCTCACTGCCCGACGCCACCTTCTTAAAGCGTTTGTACTCCCACTGATACTGTTCCGGAGCTTCCATTACTAATTTCTCCACACCCAGATTCAACGCCGCAAGAGAGGTTTGTTGGTCGTCGCTGTAAATCGTGTCGGGAGCTGCGCGAAAAATCAGTTCGAAACCGCCTTCCACACGTTTGGCAAAAGCGAATACCGCGACACAACCAGTGCGCTGGATCAGTTTATGGACCAGCGTCATGGTAAAAGCCGGATAACCGAAGAAAGGGACGAACTCGCCGCTGCCGTCGTCATTGGGGTTTTGATCCGGGAGAATGCCGCAGATGCCGTTGTTTTTGAGGTTCTTCAGCAGAGCCGCAACACCTTTGGCATTGGTGGGCACCAGCTGCGCGCCGGATTTTTCCCGCCCTTTGCGAATAACCTCATCCAGCCCCGCCAGTTTTGGTGGTTGATAGAGATTCGTCACGCTGCCGAGGCTGGCCAGGTGCAGGCCGAGCACTTCCCAGTTGCCCAGATGCGGAGCCAGGATCAGCAGGCCTTTACCATCCGCCAATGGTTGACGCGCCAGTTCCTCGCCTTCGATACGGCGGATGTAATGCTGAACAGGCACATTATTGTTGCGCCAGATTACACACACTTCGGTCGCCACCTTGCCGGTTTCCGCGAGGCTGGCGCGGGCCATGTGCTCACGCTCCGCCGCACTCAGGTGTGGCAAACATAAGGCGAGATTTTCACGCGTTATCTTTGCGCCCCGGCCATTAATGCGGTAGGCGAGGGTGCCCATAAACGCGCCGAGTCGTCGGGCAGTGGAGAGGGGCAGCAGGCCCACCAGGCGCAGAACGGTTACGGCCAATGTCGATTTGGATAAAGCCATGCGGATCTCATTTGTTTGCAGTGTGCGCATTCTGCCAAAAATCGCCGCTATTCTCAGCGCACAACCAAACACTTGCTCGAAAAACGCTTGAGCCCCTTGGGTGTTCCACCATGGTCGAAGTGCAGGTCAATCGCTATAATTGCGCCCCTTCGTTCACTTTTGGCGAGCAATTTGCTCCCTCATTCGGGTAATTCCAGCCGTGACTTCCGCAAATATCGCTCAACAAACCGCATCGCCGACATCCGCCGTTGATGTCAGTACTTTTCAGGGGTTGATCCTCGCCCTGCAACAATTTTGGGCGGAGCAGGGGTGTGTCATCCTGCAACCGCTGGATATGGAGGTCGGTGCCGGCACTTTCCACCCCGCGACTTTCCTTCGCGCCATAGGCCCGGAAACCTGGAACACCGCTTACGTGCAACCCAGCCGCCGCCCCACCGATGGCCGTTACGGCGAAAACCCCAATCGCCTGCAGCATTACTATCAATTCCAGGTGCTGCTCAAACCCTCGCCGGACAACATTCAGGAATTGTATTTGCAGTCCCTGCAGCGCTTGGGCGTCGACACCCACATTCACGATATCCGCTTCGTCGAAGACAACTGGGAGTCGCCCACTCTCGGCGCTTGGGGTCTCGGTTGGGAAGTCTGGTTGAACGGTATGGAAGTTACCCAGTTCACGTATTTTCAGCAGGTTGGAGGTCTGGAGTGTTATCCCGTGTCTGGGGAGATCACCTACGGTCTCGAACGTATCGCCATGTACCTGCAANNCAATCCCAACGGCGACAAAGTCACTTACGGCGATGTGTTCCACCAGAACGAAGTGGAAATGAGCCACTTCAATTTCAGCCACGCCAATGTGGATTTTTTATTTAAAACTTTCGACGAGTGCGAAGCCGCGAGTCAGCGTTTAATTGAAGCGCAGTTGCCGCTGCCGGCCTACGAAATGGTGATGAAAGCCTCCCACGCATTTAATTTGCTCGACGCGCGCTCTGCGATTTCCGTCACCGAGCGCCAGCGCTACATTTTGCGCGTACGCACCCTCGCCCGCGCCGTCGCCCAGGCGTATTTCAACAAACGCCTGGAATTAGGTTTCCCCCTGGCCCCTCCCGCTTTGCGCGAGGAAGCAATCAACAAAGCCAAGGCCGCCGCGGGAGAAAAAGCATGAGC
>DJFQ01000085.1 GCA_002432095.1 Marinagarivorans sp. UBA5868
CCTTTGCGGGTGGCAACCGCTGCGCCCGTGGCGACACCGCCGATCTGTTCGCCATTGAAACTGGTGTAATTGCGCACCAGCTCCGAGTCCGGGTTAAACATGATCACGCCGTTATTCGTCCCCAGCCAGAGATTGCCTGACGGATCTTCGATGATGGCGCGAATGCCCTGATCAACAAACCCGTTGCTGGTGTTGTACACGGTGAAGTCATCGGACTCTGGGTGGTAGAGATGTATACCGGCATCGGTGCCAAACCATACGCGCCCGCGGCTATCTTCATAAATGGACAACACAGAGGGATTGGCCAGGCTGCGGGGGTTATCGCGCTGGGGAAAATAGTGTTTGAAGGTCCCGCGCTCGCGATCCATGAGATTGAGCCCATTGGCGGTACCAACCCAAAAACGCCCCTGGGAATCTTCCAAGGTCGTCCACACCACCGCAGCGGAAATAGTGGTCGGATCGTTTTTGTCGTGGGGGTAGTAGGTGTAGAGGCCGGTCTGCTTATCAAACTTGGTCAAACCGTGGTAGTGGGTGGCAATCCACAGATGTTTCTGCCGGTCCTCGTAAATGCTCCACACCATAAGGTCGTTGAGTTGGGTACCGGTATTTTCCCCTCGACTGGTCAGGGTGGCGTCAGCGGGCAGCTCATCAAAACGATCTTGCTGTGGATCGTAGAGCAATATTCCGTGCGCCCAGGAGCCGAAGCGAAGTTCGCCGTCGGAGTCCACCACACCATTCAATATGGATGTGGAACCTATGCGGGAATCGCTGTCGCCCGTATTTCTATAGTGAGTCAGAGAATTGTCCCGCAGGTTATAGCGCGTGACACCATTGGCGCCAATCCACAGATTGCCATCCGCATCCTCCTCCACCGCTTCGACATTAGCGCCTAAAAGCCCTGGGCTGAGATCGGTCTGGGCACGAAATACCCGGATAGCCGAAGTGGAGCGATCGTAGACGTTCACACCCGAGGGGTAGGTGCCGATCCAAATATCGCCAATGTCATCCTCATAGATGCGGCGAATCGTATTGCTGCTGATACTCCCGGGGCGGCCTGGTTCGTGGAGAAATCGCAGGAAACGGTCATGCTCTTCGTCGTAAAGGTTCAGGCCGCCACCATCGCTGCCGGTCCAGAGCCAACCCTGCTTATCTAAAAATATCTGCCAGGTAAGACTGTTGGAAAGGCTGTAAGGATCAGCGGGATCATGCCGGTAGGTACGAATCACCCCCGTTTCAGGATTTAGCCGATAAATGCCGTTGTCACTGCCTCCCCAGATATTGCCCTTGTGGTCCTCGGCTATGGTTCGGATCGAGTTGTTGGTGGTGGACGTGGGATTCGTCGGATCAGGAACAAACAGCTTCATCTCACGCTCAGGCCAGTCAATGCGCAACATTCCGCTACGCATGCCCAACCAGACCACCCCCTGTGACGCCACATAAATCTCCTCGACGAAATTGCTTGGTAAGCTTTTCGGATCATCCGGCCGGTGAGTGAGCAGAGTAAATTCCCGTGTCTGGGTATCGTAAACGGCAAGACCCTGCTCAGACCCGATCAGCAATTTATCGTCCGGGCTTTCGGCAAGTGCGTTAATAGTCTCGCGAGACACCAGCACACCCAACTCATTCGAAACAGGCAGCATCAATTCGCGGTCACGATCGTAGCGGTAAAGCCCGGAACGGGTAGCGGCCCAAAGGTTATGGCGACTGTCTTCTAGCAGCTCCAATACATGTGTGACCGGCTGGGTCTCTGCAGGGTTTTGCGGATCAAGCGCATAGCGTATCGCGAGGAAGTCATAGCCGTCGTAGCGCAGCAGCGCATTGCGACCGCCGAGCCACATAAAGCCCTCATAGTCCTGCAATACCGCTTCCACCTCACCTAGCGCTATGTCCTCTTCCTGCATGATGTTGCGGAACTGAATCGTTTTCGGATACTCGACCGCTGCCACGGTGACGGGAAATCCGAGTGCCACAATCAGTCCAAGCACCATCAAGAGCAGGCGAAGACGCAACCAAGCCGGGCTCGTCCAGGCGAAAACTGAGCATTGTGAGATTGTGCGCGCGGCTAAATGTCGGGTCATCATCTATCGAGAGCGGCGAGGAGGGTAAGCACCACTCTCTACCACCAAGCCGATCCGGCTGCGAAGCGGGTTGCAAGGTGCCATCGCGGCTCATGGGCCTACTGTTGCGTCAGGTCTATTAGTTATAGCACCGCTCAACGATTCGGCACGGCCAGCTTGAATCAAGAGTCAGAGTGGAATGGCACTTCTTTAAGGGCGTCATTCCCGCGAAGGCGGGAACCCGAAATTACCGCAGCCTTCAGAACACTGTATTACCGCTTCCGGGGAATGACGAGAATTGTGGATACAAAATAATCGCCTCTACGGGACGATGCCCACTGCATCAATTACTAAAGTCCCGCTCAATACCCTCAACAGGACAGTGTGATTACCTGAAGGCAAATTCCGTAAGCTGTAGGTGTGGGCTAAGTCGCTGGAGGCGCTCGTTCTTGCGGATGAGGTGATGACCGACCCATCAACCATCACTTCAATTACTGCGTTGCCGCCGTTAGGACCCAGAATATCCAATCCCGTGCCGACGAATGAGTATTGAAAGGTCGAGCCACTGCCCTGGCTGGTCGATAACGTTCGATGATAGTTGTACATACTTTTGCCATTGGCATGCGCCCAACCACCGCCGTAAATCAACTTTTCCTCAGGAATTTCAGCCAGATCATGCATTTCGAGGCTGTCGAGGAACTCTGAATAATAGGCAGGCTGGCCGCTGATTCTTCGCACTTTAAAATTATCAAATAATGTTGGGTAGTAGCCGCTCCCAAGATCCACCCGGCCGGATAAGCGGAGATGGGTGTCTGTGTACTCGGCCAACTTAACGCCATCAAGAAAGCCGGTTATGCGGTTATTGATAACTTCGAGTTCCAGCTTGTGCCAAGCCTGCGGGCGGGTGTCGAAATTACTGATCCGTGGGCCAGCGCCGTTAACGACGTTGCCGCTCGCCACAGGTGTAGCATCTACAAGAAGTTGCCAGCTGCCATCGAATAAAAATTTCAGCAGATAAGGCGTTCCCTGGGAAAAATGTGAATTTGCCCCGCCCTGCTGACGGGCGCCCAGCTGGGCGTAATTATTACTGATTTGGGCGACGGAGCTTTCGAACGAAACATCGACACTCGCCCGATAGTTCAGCCATCGGAAATCACCGATAGCGGTAATCGGAGACCCATTGTGCCAGGTTCCCCCCAAGCCCATAGTGGCTTGATCAACTTGCTGACGTAATACGTAGTTGTTGCTACCGTTCTGGAGATAGGCTTCAAAGGCACCGTTGCGGTCACTCGTATAAAGCGGCATCACGCTTTTTGAGCCACCGCGAGAATCAACAAAACTTTCGGTTCCTGCCAGGGTTCCGCCATTACCAATGACCGGGACGGTTTTATCCGAATAATCAAAATCATCCGCGTACAAAATCTCATCAAATGTGTCATGCCCATTACCCTCAGCGTCGGTATCGAGCACCGTCCGCTCACCTTCCACAGGTAAGGGCTCGTGATAGGCGGCGTTGGTTCTATTTTTTAACGAACTAACAGTGACAATGGACCAGGGTTTTACGACCAATTTATATTCCCCGTTATTGGCCGCAAGATCGCATTGGTATTTCATATGATTGGCATTGAACGCCTCTCGATCATCCCGCCCCCGGGTTTCCCAAACCTCCAAATTCGGTTGGCCGGAAAACGCCATATTTTGCACATTGAGCGAGTAGATCTTTGTTTGCTCACTATCATTAATAATCACGGTTGAAAAGTTACTTTTATCCGGCGCCGCCATGGTGAGATAACTGGGCGTGCCATTGCGACCGTTAACAGGATTTGTGCCGGTGGCACCAGTCGCACTCGAGGCCGCCATCATTCGCCATATTCCAGCCGAATTATTGTTGGATTCCCAACCAGTATTAGCAAACCAGCTAAAATGACGCAGCACCTGTATTCCAGCATCGAAATGTATCCAGCCCGACCAAGGGTCGCGTGCGCTGACCAATTCTTTAAAGGAAAACTGACCGCCCTCATAAAATGAGCCAATCGCCGGCTGATAAATAAAATGTGAGCGTCTGGAATTTACAAAACCTTTAATAATTGTGTTGCCCATTTCCAGTGGGCCGTTTATGCCTCCTATACCCGTACCAACTGCAGACGGGTCGCGCATATTGTTGTTGGGTCTGAAGGAAGAGTTACTGAATGTTGCCTGGGCTTCGCTGTTCCATACTTCAATATCGAATTGTTCCGCCAGTTTTTTAAAATTACCTGCACTGTCATCGTCTGTACTGTAGTGAAAAGCAGCGATTGGCACCGCACTGCGCAGCGTCGCGTCATTTACCATCACCCCGCCGAAAGAACCGGTGCCTACCTCATCAGAAATAACAACTTTTATCGCGTTATAGAGCGAACGCTCGGTTGCGTTTTGAAAACCGCTTGTGTCGGATTTCACCCGCGAAGCGTATTGCCGGGACCAGTTCAAATCAGGTGTGCGCTCGTTCAAACCGGGATTCACATAATCGACCATGTACCCGTACTCGCGGTAGGCGGCCAATATCGTTTCTTTAAACCATGCGTAGACTTGGTCATTGTTTGTCGCCCAGCCTGGGGCGTTCCAGCGCAGAATGCTGACCTTAAGATTGGGGTTTAACTTCTTAGCATCCGCCGCCAGTTGAAAAGCCGGTGCCCGCCTAACGTTTGCCGGTTCGTTCGCCAGGCGTTTCGTCGCGGGATCCGGTCCGGTGGAGTTATTGCGGTCATTGCCCATTTCGATTTTTACATGATTCATGATGGGCTCTGGTCCACCAAACAAGATCTTAAGCAATTCCGCATATTTTTCAGGGTGCTGCGCTTTGTAGTCCAATAACAGTGCGCTGGTGCCGTTTGCGCTCAGTACGCCGAAGCCCTTAAACGTCAGACCGTTGCGATTGTTGGCTGCGATGTTGTTGCCATTGATCGTTACCCTAATGCCCGAGCCGCTGATATTGGTTTCGCAGGCGACAGCTCCGGGGATTTGCTCGGAGCCAGACGATGAGGAGCTGCTGGAGGATGAGCTTGATGAGCTACTTGTCGAACTGGATGAGCTACTAGTTGAGCTAGATGAATTCGAGGCACCTGAGTTGGTGCCGCCGCACCCCGCTAGAAGTCCTACTAATACACAGGCTAAAACCAGATTAAGGATGGAAGGAGTACGGCTATTCATTGCTGGCAATCCCAGTCGATTGTTATTGATTTTCAAATCGCGTGTTTGACTTTAATACATCCGACGATACCTATGACTGCACGTCAGAAGAAGAACATACAGCCGGAATTGGTTAAAAAATACGAACTTTTTAATTAATTATGCGTTTAGTTAAATAAAAAGCAGGGATGCAAATGGTAGTTTTAGATATTGTTAGGCTGAACGAAAGATAAAAACACCAACACATAAAACCCGTTAAAAACCCGGGTAAAACAATAAAAACTAGATCTACATCACAGTTAAATTTTCTCTTTTGAGAGACATCACCGACCACCAGAGAACGCTGTCTCATAATTAATGAGGACTCAATAACAATGACGACTAATAAAACTCGCCAACAAGAATCTCGGTTAAGTCTACTGCGACTTATCTCACAGAGTGCTGTGGTTTTAATGGCGAGCGTATTGCTTTTTGGGTGCGGGGGGGCCGCAGAAACTGGCACCAGCAGTTCGTCGTCCGCTTCGAGTAGCTCGTCTTCCTCATCCAGCAGCAGTTCATCAAGCTCATCCAGTTCCTCAAGTTCATCCACCAGTTCAAGCGGAGTGATCCACCCAACCTGCGGCAGCGTCGCAACGGAAGTCTTCGGCGCAACAAGTCGCGACCTTCCTGCCACCCTGGAAGCCGAGGATTTCGACGCTGAGAGCTACTTCGACGACACCGCAGAGAATCAAGGTGGTGCCTACCGCCTTGATACCGGGGTGGACATTAAAGCAGCTGGCGAAGGCTACGCCGTCGGGTGGATGGTCGCCGGTGAATGGTTGGAATACACCCTTTATGTGTCTGAGGAAGGCGACTTCCCGGTCACCATCCGCTCCGGAGCTGTGGGCACCGGCCGTACGCTCGCGCTCTCACAATGCGACGAACCCTTGATTGAATCCTTCAAAGTTCCAGCGGTAAATGAATGGGGTCAATTCAAAACCTGGTCGGCGGGCACTGTCCATTTGTCGCCAGGTTGGCAAAAAATCCGTGTCAGCGTCGGCGATTCCGACTTTCTGGATTTGGATTGGATTCACATTGGCCCCTACGACGGTGTGATCGATCCACCCGACCCGGAGATTCCAGCCCCCACGTCTTTTGCCAACCCGATCATTAAATACGATGCGGCAGATCCCACCCACGGACCCGGCGAATTGATCTTCACCGCAGACGGCGCCGGCATGCCCTGGAATGACAAGTTATATCTCTACACGACCCATGACGAACAGTACGAAGGCTCGAACGGCTATCGAATGTACGACTACCGCTTGTGGGTTTCTTCCGACATGGTGAATTGGGAAAACAAAGGTGCCGTGGCGCGCTACAGCGATTGGAAATGGGCACGTGGCAACGATATGGCCGGCGACGCCAATGCGATGCAAACCGTCCATCGCAAGAACGCTCAGGGTCAGGACAAGTTTTATATTTACGTGCCCATCAACGGTGACCCAACCGGCTGGGGAATCACCATAGGCGTTGGTGTTGCCGATCGCCCCGAGGGTCCTTTTACCGATCCGCGCGGCATGCCCATGATCCTGCTCAGTGATACCGAAGGCGTCTGGCGCGACAGTGCAGGTGTCGTTGCCGAACATGGCTGGCGCAATCTCGATCCAACTGTGTTCGTCGATGACGATGGACGGGTGTACATGTACTGGGGCAATAACGCGCTTTATTGGGTTGAGCTGGAACAGAACATGATCCACTTGAAAGGTGAGCAATTCACTTTGGATTCAAATGGAAAAATGACCAACCGCAATACCCGCAATGTTCAAATTCACGCGGTGAACAGTCTGCCGGATTTTGAGGAAGCGGCTTATCTGCATAAGCACGGCGATTGGTATTACCTCAGTTATTCCAAAGGCTTTCCGGAGAGCACGGCTTACGGCATGAGCCGTTCGCCCACAGGACCTTGGGAATATAAAGGGCACATTCTCGACGCACAGGCGATACCGGACGGCATAGGCACAGTGCACCACTCAATATTTGAATTTAAAGGCGCGAGCTACATTTCGTACCACAACGCGGGTCTGCCCACGGGTGGTGACTATAGACGTTCGGTGTGTCTGGATCGCCTGTATTACAACAGCGATGGAACCATAAAAAAAATAATCCCGACGTCCAAATAACAGTCTATCAGCGCGCGCAACCTGGGGGTTTCCCGCCCACATAAAGAGGCGGATTTTTGACATTTTAGTCAAAAATATATTTGGCAAGTCAGTTAGATTTTTAAGCAAAAATAGAATTGGATTTTTTATCAAAAATTGAAAAGGTTAACGCTTTTGTCATATTTATTATCAAACAGGAAGTACGTCAGATTTTTTAAGCAAGCTTCACGCTAGCCTTGTAAGAGTTATGGCTTTGCGTGCGTATATTTAAAAACGAAAAATATAATCGGATTCGGTAAAACTCTATGCATACACGAATACTTGCGTCGCTTTTAATATTGTCATTGGCCGGATGTGGCGGTGGCGAAGATAAACAAGCCAGCAGCAGTAGCTCGTCCAGCGGTTCCGGTGGCTCCTCTTCCTCGTCTTCTTCCTCTTCCTCTAGTTCGTCCACATCGTCTTCAGGTGGTCCTCGTTTTGTTTGGGAAAGGGCTTTTGGTATTAATGTGGGTGGCGACGAGTTTGTCTCTGCATTGGGTTATGTGTACCAAAAAGATAGAGACTTTGTCGGCGGAACCCTTAGTAGTACCGTCGATGCAATTTCTAACACCAGCGATGACACGCTTTATCAGTCTGAGCGATACGGAAATTATTCTTATCAGTTGCCGGTCGAGGCTGGCCGATATCGCGTTACTTTAAAAATGACGGAAATGTATCAAACGGCAAATGCCGCTCGAATATTTAGCGTATCCGTAGAAGGACAACAAATTGTCAATAATAT
>DJFQ01000235.1:0-422 GCA_002432095.1 Marinagarivorans sp. UBA5868
GGACAACAAATGCAGACAGCGATTCATTTTTGGGTCAGCGGCCGGGTCCAGGGGGTTTATTTTCGCGCGAGCACGCAGGCCGCCGCGCGCAAGTTGGCTCTAACCGGCTGGGTGCGCAATCTGCCGGACGGGCGCGTGGAAGGTGTCGCCTGCGGTCCGAGTAAAACCCTAGATAAATTAGTCGCTTGGCTGCATCACGGACCGGAGCACGCTCAAGTGACTGACCTCCAGATTGTCCCAGAGACGGTGCAGAACTGGCAGGGATTCGATATTCGTAACGAGTAGGCTTTCTCATTAACGCCTCGGCCGAACGGGTAGACTTCCCTTTTCTAAATGTTGTTATGACTGAAAGGGGAAACAATGAAAATAATAAATATGTTAATTATGGGGTCTTGTATTGGCCTTGCCGCGTGCGGTGCCGA
>DJFQ01000235.1:454-5187 GCA_002432095.1 Marinagarivorans sp. UBA5868
ATGAACCTGCCGGATAAGATCAAAGTCAATCAATTGGGCTTTTTACCCAACGCGCCGAAAATGGCCATTGTTGCCAATACTGGGGCCACCAGCTTCGCCTTGGTCAATGCTCAGGGCAGTACGGTTTTCAATGGCAATCTCTCCGCCGCCGCCGAGTGGGCACCCTCCGGCGAAACCGTTCGCAAAGCCGACTTTTCTTCGTTCACCACCCCCGGAACCTACCGTGTAAAAGTAGCCGGCCTGGCGGATTCCAACAGTTTTGCCATTGGCGAAGATGTCTACGACGACATGCATGACGCCGCCGTCAAAGCCTATTACTTCAACCGCGCCAGTACCGCGCTGACTGCGGAATATGCCGGTGTCTGGGCGCGCCCAGCCGGCCATCCAGATACCAATGTGCAGGTACACAGCTCTGCCGCCACCGCCACCCGGCCTGCTGGTACGGTGATTTCCGCGCCCAAAGGCTGGTACGACGCCGGCGATTACAACAAGTACATCGTCAACGCCGGCATCTCCACTTACACCCTGTTGGCGGCCTATGAGCACTTCCCTGATTTTTATCAGGGCCGCAATGTGAATATTCCGGAATCCAGCAATAACGTTCCCGATCTGCTCGACGAGATCATGTGGAACCTGGAGTGGATGGAGAAAATGCAGGACACCGATGGCGGTGTTTATCACAAACTTACCACCGCCAACTTCGCTGGCGAGGTTATGCCCCATGAGACTACCGCACAGCGCTATGTGGTTCAGAAAGGCACCGGCGCCACGCTGAATTTCGCTGCCGTTATGGCGGTTGCCAGTCGCGTGTTTGCCGATTATCAAAGCCAATTCCCCGGCAAATCCGCCGCCTATGCCGCGGCTGCGGAAAAAGCCTGGACCTGGGCGAAAGCCAATCCCAGCGTGCGCTACCGTCAGCCCACGGACATTCGCACCGGTGAATACGGTGACGCGACCTTTGCCGATGAGTTTGCCTGGGCGGCCGCCGAGTTGTTCCTGCAGACCGGTCAACAAAGCTATTTGGCAGAGTTTTTCGCCAATACCGAAGAGACCGGCGTGCCTTGGTGGGGAGGCGTAGCCGCCCTGGGTTATATCTCCCTGGCAACCCATGGTGAGGGCGAGATGGGCGCAACCGATTACGCCCGCGTTACCGATGCGCTGGTCAACACCGGCAGCTATCTGCGCGGCATCGCCAATACGTCTGCTTATGGGGTCACCATGACCGCTACGGATTTTGTCTGGGGTTCCAACAGCGGCGGCATGAATCAGGCAATGATGTTGTTGCAGGCCTACCGGGTGACCGGTGATGCCAGCTATTACAACGCGGCTTATCAGATGCTGGATTACGTGCTCGGACGCAATGCCACGGATTATTCTTTCGTCACCGGTTTTGGCAGCAAAAGTCCGATGGATATTCACCATCGCCAGTCGGTTGCCGATGACGTGGAGGCACCAGTGCCCGGATTTTTGGTGGGTGGTCCCCACAGCGGTCAGCAGGACGAATGCCCTGGCTATCCATCCGCCCTGCCTGCTAAGTCGTACGTGGACAGTTGGTGCAGTTATGCCACCAATGAAGTCACTATCAACTGGAACGCCCCTCTGGTCTACGTGACCGCCGCTCTGCTGAATCCCTAGCAAGAGCATTCTCTCTAAACGGTAATAATTCCGGCCAGCGCTTGACACCCGTCAAGCCGCTGGCCAGTATTGTTGCGCGCTTTCCGGCAGCCTTCGCGTCCCTGCCTGTCATCTCTTCCTATCGCTATGAATCCCATTTTCACGTCCGTTGCCCTGCTGTTTTGCAGCAATATTTTTATGACGTTCGCGTGGTATGCGCACCTGAAAGAACTCAACCATAAACCCTGGCTAGTGGCGGCGTTGGTGAGTTGGGGAATCGCCCTGGTGGAATACCTGTTTCAAGTGCCGGCCAACCGCATTGGTTTTACCGTGATGAGCGTCGGCCAACTGAAAATTCTCCAGGAAGTCATCACCTTGACCGTGTTTGTGCCCTTCGCCATTTTTTATCTGAAAGAACCTTTAAAACTGGATTATCTGTGGGCCGGGCTATGTATGTTGGGCGCGGTCTATTTTATGTTCCGCGACAAATTGGCTTAACCGCACCGTCGAAAGGAAATCACCTCGAATCAGGATTTATTCGCTATGAAAAAGCTGGGTTACGCCGTTCTGCTGATTGCAGCCTCCGCTGCCACCTGGTGGTTACTGCAACTCGGTTTTGGCCAGATTCAGGAACTGCGCCAACTGGAGCGAGTGCCCAACGCCGAGGCCGGCTTTGTCCTCCCCGGCGAAGTCACCCTCAATGCCACTGCCCGCCCCCTGAGCATGGCTTCGACTTCGCTCAGCCAGCGGGATTTATCTCGCTCCCTGAGCATGGCTTCGACTTCGCTCAGCCAGCGGGAATTATCTCGCTCCCTGAGCGAAGTCGAAGGGACCACCGGCAGTTATTTCACTCAAACCCCAAGCCTTTTCTACCACTACAGCCGGGAGCGCCGCACCACCGACAGCGAGGGCAAAACGCGCTGGCAGACCGAGTTTCGCCATACCGCGGGGGTCGATTTTCTCCTGCAGGACGACACCGGCCAATTACCCGTGCGTATCGCCGATAACCCTGAGGTGGTGAATTGGTCGCTGCGCCAAAGTTTCAGTGAAACCCGTGGCGACCTGCGCCACAACGAATGGCGACTGGAGCCCGGCGACCGGGTATTTGTGTTTGGCAAAGCGGTGATGGAAAACCAGACGGTGGTTTTGCGTTTTGACCATTCGGGCTTTTACCACCCGATCCTCTCCCACTTTTCCCGGGCGGATTCCCAGGCGAGTTTCGGCGGCAAGGGCATATGGGCCTTGTGGGGCGGGTTGATCAGTCTCGCGCTCGCGCTTTTCGCGCTTGCCCGTTTGCTGAGCTTGCACCGCCTATTGGTGTTTGTGTGCTTGTTGGGCCTGGGTCAGATTCTGCTGTTGATACACCTCTCCCTGACCATGATGCAAACGGACCTGCGCAATGGCCTGGCGCGCTATCAGCAGCAAAAAGCCGCAGCAGAAGCGCTGGCCCAGACGACTTTCGCTCTCCATGGGCTGACATGGCAAGACTGGCAATCCCTGTCTGAAGATCTGCCTCCGGAGGATCAGATCCGCCTGCACACCTACCGCCACTACCTCGGCCTCAGCCAACAGCGGCTCACCCAGCAAATGCAGGCGCGGCCAGAGCGCTGGTTTCTGAGCGCTTGGCAAATCGCGACTCCGCCGCCCATCGAAGGATTGAGTCCTGAAGATGAGATGGCGATCCGCGAGCAGCTGGCGAGCCTGCCCGCCACGCGACTCGGCGGTTTATGGCCGTGGCTGGCTTTTGCAGCGGGCGCTTTGGCCGCCGGGATAATGACCTGGATGGCAATCCGCTGGGCGAAGGTAAAGCGCCTGATTGAAAACCTGTCCCATGTGCCCCCTCGCGGGGTGAGTTGTGGCATCACCGAAACCGGTGGGGAGATCCTGCCTGCCGCCGACACTCCGTTATTGGAGACTCCGTACTTTCATCAGCCGTGCGTGTGGTACAGCTACCTCAAGCAGGAAAGGCGCGGTTCCGGCAAAAATACCCGCTGGGTCACCGTGGATAAAGAAATCCTCAGCCAACGGTTTTATCTGCGCGACCAAGAGGGACAGATTCCAGTACTCGCCGAAAAGGCCGAAGTTATTTCCCGTCATCGCACGGTAAAACGCGAAGGTAAATTCCGCTTTAGCGAGACCATTCTCAAAGCCGGCGATCCGATTTACGCCGTCGCTGTTGCCGCCATAGACCCGACTCAGCCCGACCGCCTGCATCTGCGCGCTGGCGACATGAAAGAACCCTTTATCCTCAGCAACTTTCCCGAAAAAGACATCATGCTACGCAAAGCCACCGCCAGCATGCTCGCCATCTGCGGCGCGGTCGGCGGGTTGCTGCTCACCCTGCTGATGATGTTTGGTATGAAAGGCGGATTTTCCGCACTGGATTTTCTCGCGGCCGCTGCGGTTATGCCCGCATACATGATCGTCATCACGCTGTTGCTGCATTACAACGACTTAATCTTTCTGCGCCAGCGCGCATTACGCAACTGGGCCAATATCGACGTTGCCTTAAAAAAACGCAAAGATTTAATTGATGGTTTTGCCAAGATGGCAAAAGCGTTTCTCGACCACGAGCGCGGCCTGCAACAAAAACTCAGCCAACTGCGCGCCGCACTCACTCAGACGCAAAGCAATCAAGCCAAGGTGGCGGAATATTTACGCCTGGAAAATCAATTCCACCAGACACTTTCCGTCACCATCGAAAATTATCCGGATTTAAAAAGCCAAACGCTCATGCAAAAACTGATGACCGTGCTCAGCGAAGGCGAAACCGAAATCGCACTCCTGCGCCAGGGCTACAACGACGCCGCAACGGTCTACAACACCCGCATCGCTACCGTGCCGGATGTTATGTTTGCGAAGCTGTTTCATTTTGGAAGATTGGATTTGATTGCGGGGTAAAGGTGAATGCAAGCGGGAGCGTAAAGGACTTGCGGCGCCATCCCTGGTGGAACATCCGTGTCCCTGGAGTTCCCTCTCCAAAATCTCGCTGCTCAGAATAGGGCGCTGTGGCTATGATGTCTCTACGTATATTTTCGTATTCGACGGCCGAAAAAAGCAGACTTGTGGACGTGTTGGCAGATTAGCTGGCTAGCCGTAATGCATTTCCACCTTGACCG
>DJFQ01000235.1:5290-16769 GCA_002432095.1 Marinagarivorans sp. UBA5868
CTGTTTCTCCATATCCTGTGGATTCATCAACACTACCCAACGCTCCCGCTGTTCGCGGTAGGTGTCGTGCTCGTGATAAATAATGGAATTGAACTGACCTTCACTGCGAACACTGGTAAGCAAAAACGAGGACTCCCGTGGCGGCGGCAGCGGATGAGCGTAAAAGCGTGCTTTGTTGTCCGGCGTGGCGAACGCCGGAGTGTGCAATGTTCGCCCCTCAATATGAAATTCTTCTTTACCCGCATCAATTGAGCGAAGTTTGGCAAATCCCGGAATCACATCGCCAATCAATTGGCGAATGCGTTCATGGCTGCGAAATACGGAAAAATCCAGTAATTGCGGCGCAATGAGCATTTCACCCAACTGGCAAACCAAATCCACTTCTGAGCGCAATTGCGGAAAGCGGTCGATACCACCGTCGCTCAGGCGAACAAAATTAAACATGGATTCCTGGGTTGTGCCCTGTTGTTCTTCATCACGCGCTCGCACAGGAAAAATTACCACTTCCTGATCGACACCGTGCACATGACTCATATTCAGCGTCGGATTAAAAAAACATTTAAACGGAATTTTGTTCAGCGCATCCGTGGCAAAAGCGGTATCGGGATTGGAGGCGAGTAAATTGCCACCCAGCATCACCGCCGCATCCATTTCACCTTTGGCCGATGCGTGCATACATGCCATGGTATCCATACCCGGTCGGGAGGGCAGATTTTGCCCGAGCGTTTGTTCAAGTTTTTCCTGTATCGCCTGCTTGAGCGCCGGCGTAAATCCCATGGACCCGGTGCCCTGAATATTGCTATGGCCGCGCAAAGGCAACAGCCCCGCGCCAGGCTTGCCCAGCATGCCGCGCAGCAGTGCGAGAGAAACCAGCGATTGAATTGTGTGAACGCCATGGGTGTGGTGGGTCAGCCCCATACTCCAGGTAAAAATACAATGGTTCGAGCGCGCATAAATCGCGGCAATCTTTTCCATGACTGAGCGGCTGACGCCGGAACTCCGCTCCAACTCGTGCCACTCCCGCACCTGGATCGCCGTGGCAAATTCGGTAAATCCCAGCGTGTATTTTTGAATGAAATTTTCATCCTGAGCGTGCATTGCCAACACCGCTTTAGCGACGCCTTGAATAAAGGCCAGATCGCCACCCAAATGTGGCTGCACATATTCCGACGCGATTTCGACACCACCTTTCAACATGGACCGCCAGTCGCTCGGCGAGGCGAACTTCACCATGCCCGGCTCCCGCGCGGGATTCACCACAACGACCGTACCCCCGCGACGACGCAAATGAATTAATGTTTTAACGAAACGCGGATGATTGGATGCCGGGTTAGCACCAAATACAAAAATCAGGTCGGCTTTTTCAATATCGCTGTATTGCACTGTCGCCGTGCCGGTGCCTATGGCTTCCGTCAAAGCAACACCCGAAGCCTGATGACAGTAATAACTGCAATTATTGATGTTATTGGTGCCATACAACCGCGCCATTAATTGCAGCAAAAATGCCGCTTCATTAGACGAGCGGCCAGAAGCGTAGAAAAAACTGCGTTCTGGCACTGTTGCATCCAAACGCGCGGCGCAAATTTGCATCGCCTCGTCATAGGACATGGGACGGTAATGAAGTTCGCCAACTGCTTTGTAAAGCGGCGTTGTCAGACGCCCGAGATCCTCAAGCTGCTTGCCTGTATATAGGCTGAGCTCCGCTATGGATTTTTGCAGAAAAATGGGATTGGGGATCGCCGGGCGGATATCGCTCAAATGTGCCTGAATATTTTTGTTACAGATTTCGATGCCGTGGCGCGATTCATTCCAAAAACCACCGTTCTGGCCGCCAGTACCGAATGCACAGGCTTTACAAGCATTGCGCGAATGTAATGTACGCCACAGTTTAAATGGCCCTATGCGAGCGCTGTATCCCAGCACACTGCGAATTGCTTTCCAACCGCCACCAATTGCCATAAATACCTCGCCCGACCAAGATTGCCTAAGCCTAGCCTAGAGCCGCAAAGGGATCTATAAGGTAAATCACCCATGCGCGCATTGCCTCGGAATACCAACCTGCGCATACAATGCGCAGTCGCCTCGGTCAGGCATTCATGACAATTGTCATCGAAAATCTATGACAGGCATGCGTGGCATAGATGTGGCGCATGTGCGACATTCTTTCCATCTCAACAGGATGACCCGCAATGCCCGATAACAAAGAACTGTTACAACAACTGCGGCTCGATAAAAGCCCGCCGGGGAAAAGCGCACAACGACCCTGGCTCTGGTGGGCACTCGGATTAGTAGTCCTCACTGGTTTCGGCTTTTGGCTGGTTTCGCATCTTCTCCAGACGGAAGCCGTACCGGCAAATACAACGGCGGCAAAGATCGAAAAGCCCGATCCTATCCCCTCGCGCCCCACCGCCAATCAACCGGAAAAAATTCTTGATGCCTCCGGCTATATCACCGCCAGACAGATTGCGACGGTTTCCGCCGAAGTTATGGGCCTGATCACCCAGGTGGATGTTGAAGAGGGCATGCAAGTGGAAAAAGATCAGATTCTCGCGCTGATCGACGACACCCAAGCGCGCATTAATTTTGATCTGGCGAAAACGCGCGTAAGTGCTCAGGAAGCTGCGTTGCAGAGCCTCAAGGTGGAGTACGCCGAAGCTCAGAGAGAACTTGGTCGCGTGCGGAATTTGGAAAATGCCGGTAACTTCTCCAGCGAATCCCAACTCACTCGCGCACAAACCGCAGAACTGCGTTTAAAAGCCAACATCGCGACGGCGGAAGCGGAGCTGGCAGCGGTGCGGTTGCAGGTCGCCCATCAACAGAGTGTTCTCGACAACCACGTTATTCGCGCTCCCTTCGCCGGGGTGGTGACGGCCAAAAATGCGCAGGCGGGTGAAATCATTGCCCCCGCCGCGGCCGGCGGCGGATTTACCCGCACGGGAATATGCACCATCGTGGATATGGATTCGCTGGAAATTCAGGTGGATGTCAACGAAGCCTATATTGGGCGAGTCACCGAAAATCAAACCGTCAGTGCCGTGCTCGACGCCTACCCGGACTGGAAAATTCCCGCCAGTGTCATCGCCGTAATTCCCACCGCCGATCGCGCCAAAGCCACCGTGCGTGTACGCATTCGTATATTGGAAAAGAGCAGCAAAATACTGCCCGATATGGGCGTTAAAGTCAGTTTTTTAGCCGGAGGATCCGACCATGAGTGATGCAGTGCTATTCGAATTACGCAATATTCACAAAGAGTTTATTAAAGGCAAAGAAAAAATTTCGATCTTCGATGACCTTTCCCTCACTCTCAAAAAAGGTGACTTCATCGCCATCATGGGACCGTCCGGCTCGGGCAAAACTACCCTATTGAATATGTTGGGTGGCGTGGACAAACCGACACGGGGGCAAATTCTTTTCAACGGCTCGGACATAGCTCAACTAAGCGAGGGTCAGCTCGCCAAGTGGCGGGCGGATCACGTGGGGTTTATTTTTCAGTTTTACAATCTGATGCCTATGTTGACCGCGGAGCGCAATGTCGAGTTGCCGTTGCTGCTGAAAAAACTCAGCCGCTCCGATCGCAAAAAACACGTAACNNCAGCGCGTGGCGATTGCCCGCGCGATTGTGACGGATCCCGACATTCTGTTGTGCGACGAACCGACCGGTGACCTGGACCGCAACACTGCGACACAGATTATGGAAATGTTGCAGACGCTTAATCGCGAATTCAACAAAACCATCATTATGGTGACTCACGATCCGGAAGCCGCTAAATATTCACGTCGACAACTGCATTTGGATAAAGGGCAGTTCACGGATCTGGAGACGGCCGCATGAGCGACCTATATCTCATTTTAAAAAATATCGTGCGCAATAAATTGCGCTTGATTCTCAACACCTTTGCAATTGTGATCGCCTTTTTGCTGTTCGGTGTATTGGGTTCCATCAATAACGCGTTTAATGCCGGAATAGAACTCTCCGCAGATGATCGTTTGGTGGTGGTGAATAAGATTAATTTTACCCAACCATTGCCTGTGAGCTATGCGGCAAAAATCCGGGCTATAGACGGGGTCAAACAAGCTACACATGCAAACTGGTTTGGCGCCTATGTAGAGGGATCCAAAAACTTTTTTGCTGGATTTGCCGTGGATCCAGAGAGCTATCTGGACGTGTATGCCGACTATATTACGATCGATGAGGACACTCGCCAGGCTTGGCAACAGAACCGCCAGGGGGTGTTAATTGGCGAAAAACTCGCGCAAACCTATAACTGGAAAGTGGGCGACCGCATTCCGATCTCATCGAATATTTTCTCGAAAGCGGACGGCAGTCATGTTTGGGACATGGTGGTTGAGGGAATTTTCACCGCGGCAGAATCACAAGTCGACACCAACTTTCTGCTGTTCCACTACAAATATTTTATTGAAACACAGACCTTTGGCAGCGATTGGATCGGTTGGATCGTCCTTAACACCACCGATCCGTTACTAAATGATGAAGTGGCCAATAAAATCGATGAGCAATTCGCCAACTCCTTCCACGAAACCGAAACCAGTAGCGAAAAACAATTTAATAAATCATTTCTCGAACAGCTGGGCAGCATCGGCTTCATCATTACCTCGGTAGTGGCCGCGGCGTTTTTTACGCTCTTGCTTATCGTCGGCAACTCCATGGCGTTGGCTATTCGTGAGCGAACCAGGGAAATAGCGGTTTTAAAAACACTGGGTTTTTCCGCTAAACATGTGTTTCGCCTTGTGCTGTCCGAATCCCTTTTGCTGGCTGCGCTCGGTGGATTTCTGGGCTTATTATTGGCACAGACACTGGTGAGAGGCATCAGTCAGGTGCCGCAAATCAAAAATATGCTGCCTAATTTGGTGCTGACTGGGGATATTCTGCTGCAGGCACTTATTTACATCATTGCCTTGGGATTGATCACCGGTGTTGTACCTGCCTATCGGGCAATGCAGCTAAATATTGTCGACGCGCTGACAAGGAGATAATCATGTTTTCACAAATTGCTTCTGTTATTTCCATGAACATTCGCAGCATCCCCCAACGCTTCTGGATGTCGCTGGCAACTGTTATTGCGGTAGCGGTGGTTGTGGCGGTTTTGCTCGCTTTTCTCGCCATGGCAAACGGTTTTCGTACCACATTGCAAGGTTCCGGCTCGGAGGAGTTGGCGGTGTTAATGCGCACCGGTTCGCAAGCCGAAATCAATAGCGTGCTGAGCCGCGAGCAGGTCAATCTCATCGCCGATTCCCCCGGAATTGCCCGCGACGCAAATGGTCCGTTGATTTCTCCAGAGTTATATCTCATCGTCGACGGCAAAAAGAAAGGCACGCAGACCAAAGCGAACTTGCCCTTTCGCGGCATTGATGAGCGTGGCCTGGATTTGCGTCCGACGATACAAATTATCCAAGGCCGGATGTTCGAGCCGGGTAAAAATGAAATTGTGGTCGGTGAAGCCATTTTGCGAGAATTCAGCGGCTTCGGACTCGGCAACACGATCAAACTCGGTCGCGCACAATGGCAGGTAGTCGGTGTATTTAGCGCTGGCGGTTCGATTTTCGACAGCGAGCTATGGGCGGACATACGCACGGTGCAAAGCCAATTCGAACGCGGTAACACCGTGCAAATTGTCCGAGCCAAACTCACCACACCAGGCGATATCACAGCGATTGAAGAATCTATAAAAGCCGATCAGCGGCTCAATCTCGACGTCAAAACGGAAAAAGCGTTTTACCAGGAACAGTCGCAGGGAATATCGGATCTGATTTTTTATATCGGCTGGCCACTGGCAATTGCCATGGCATTAGGTGCGCTCGCCGGTGCGCTCAACACCATGTACAACTCGGTGGCCCAAAGATCCGGCGAAATCGCTACTCTGCGCGCTATTGGTTTTCCTGGGTTGCCGGTATTTTGCGGCACTCTTTTCGAATCCTTAGCGCTCTCCCTCCTCGGCGGAATCCTCGGCGCGTTCGCCGCCTTCCTTTTCTTCGACGGCCTGACCACTTCAACCCTTGGCAGCAGTTTTACTCAAATTGTTTTCAAATTTGACATGAACGCAGATGTGTTAATGGACGGTATCGTGCTGGCACTGGTAATTGGGTCTGTCGGAGGTTTTTTTCCGGCAATGCGGGCGGCGAGACTTCCTGTATTACTGGCGTTTGCTGCGGCGGCTTGAGGCAATAAATGGAATGTGGTTTCCCGTGCAGGGAAACCACATTTTTAGATCACGCGAAAGGATGTCGCAATACAATCGTTTCAACGCGATCTGGTCCGGTGGAGATGATATCGACCGGCGCTTCGATGAGTTGTTCCAAACGCTTGATATAGGCACGAGCATTTTCCGGAAGGTCTTCCAGCTTCTTCACCCCGGCCGTAGTTCCCTGCCATCCCGGCATCGTTTCGTAAACAGGTTGCACTGTCTCCCAACCCTCAGCATCGCAGGGTATACCAATGGAGTTGCCCGCTGTGTCGCGATATTCCACACAGATTTTTACTTCGTCCATGCCGTCGAGCACGTCCAGCTTGGTCAGGCAGATTCCACTGACGCTATTGATCAACACCGCATGGCGCAAAGCGACGGCATCAAACCAACCAGTGCGGCGCTTGCGACCAGTAGTCGCACCAAATTCGTGACCTTTTGTGCCGAGATGCTCGCCCACAGCACATGACAATTCCGTGGGAAATGGGCCGGAGCCGACGCGGGTGGTGTAAGCCTTGGTGATACCCAGAACATAGTCCAGATATAGCGGGCCAAAGCCGGTGCCAGTGGCGGCACCGCCAGCAGTGGTATTGGATGAAGTAACGAAAGGGTAGGTGCCGTGGTCGACATCCAGCAGCGAACCCTGGGCGCCCTCGAACATAATATGTTCGCCGGCTGCGCGTGCTTTATGCAGGATGGAGGACACATCGGCAATCATCGGCTTGAGCTGCTCGCCCAGCTCCATCGCTTGTTGCAGTACGGTTTCGTAATCGAGAGGCTCGGCTTGGTAATAATTGGCGAGGACAAAGTTGTGGTACTCCATCACTTCGCGCAGCTTGCGGGCAAAACGCTCACGATCGAGCAGATCCCCCAGACGCACGCTGCGACGGGCGACCTTATCTTCGTAGGCCGGACCGATACCTCTGCCAGTGGTGCCGATTTTGGCATCACCTTTGGCTTTTTCCCGCGCCTGATCCAGCGCGGAATGAAATGGCAAAATAAGCGGGCAAGCGGGAGACAGGCGCAAGCGTTCGCGCGCGGGCACGCCTTGGCTTTCCAACTCGCGAATTTCTTTCATCAGAGCGTCCGGCGCCAGAACTACGCCGTTGCCAATCAAACACATGACACCATCGTGAAGAATGCCCGATGGGATCAGGTGCAGAACGGTTTTTTTGCCTTCGATGACCAATGTGTGGCCGGCGTTGTGCCCACCCTGGAAACGCACGACATATTTCACCTGCTCTGTCAGCAGATCAACAATTTTCCCCTTCCCCTCATCACCCCATTGAGTGCCTAAAACAACAACGTTCTTACCCATGAGTAAGTGCTCTCGCAATTCAAATAATTAGATTGGTTTAATTTGGAAACGCCCGTCGTGCTCGACCAGAACTCGGTCGCAATGCTGGTCCTGCTCGGGCTGATGGTTACCCGCCATCGCCACCACCACCCGCTCACCCTGCCCCCGCAGGGTCTGAATCATTTGCCATAACTCAGGACTGTCCGCCGCCGGTGCAAAAATTCCCGGGGAGACTTCCGGTACCACGGAGCCAAGACGGCTAATCGCCACCAGATCCGCAGTGAATCCACTGGCAAACCGCGCCCGACCAAAGACTTCGCCGATGCGGTCATACCGACCGCCGCGGGCAATGGCAGCACCCATGCCAGGCACAAACGCAGCAAACACCATTCCGGTCTGATAGTGGTAGCCAGTGAGTTCGCTGAGATCAAAATACAGTTGCGCGTCGGGAAAACGAGCCTGAATGGTGCTCGCCACCATTTCGAGTTCATCTAGCGCGGCAAAAACATCCGCCGGGGCCCCTGCCAGACTTTCTTTCGCGAGGCCCAAAATATTGCGAGCCCCAGCGAGTCGAGGCAGAGCAGAGAGCCAGCCGGCGATTTGGGCGTCGGCGCATCGCTGTTCCACCCAACTTTGTATTTCGGTGAGTGCTTTTGCCTGAAGCAGACCAAAAAAAGTGTTTTCCTCTTCGGCACTGAGACCGGCAGCCCGCGCCAGTGAACGGTAAATGCCCACATGTCCCAAATCCAGACACACATCGCGGACCCCTGCCAGCTCCATTACGGCCAACAAAAGGGATATGACCTCGGTCTCGGCACCAAGACCCGCTTCGCCGTACAGCTCGACTCCCACGTGAATGGGGTTCCGGGTATCCAGCGCACTTTGCATCTGCGCTTTGATCACATGCCCTGCGTAGCACAACCGGTTGACGCCTTCACGCCGCAGACTGTGGGCATCAATGCGAGCAATCTGCGGGGTCATGTCTGCCCTGATACCCATGCTGCGGCCGGACAACTGATCGGTCACTTTAAAGGTCAACAGATCTATGTCCTTGCCCAGACCAACGAGGAGGGAATCGGTAAATTCCATCATCGGTGGAATGACTAAGTCATATCCCCAGCGGTGAAACAGGTCGAGCAGGCTGCGACGTAAGTGTTCGATTTGGCGCGCTTCAGGCGGCAAAATCTCATCGATGCCGTCCGGCAGCATCCATCGTTCGACTGGGATCATTTAGTAATTTTCCTGAGACTTGATCAGCTCAGCAGGCTAAGTACCGCAAGGCCGAGCAACATGCTCGCAAGACCGAAGACACGTAACTGCTGGTCTTTTACTGTTGCCATTGAGGTCACCAGCTTGCGCCAGCGGCCCGGGTGTAAGAAGGGCGCCATGCCTTCAATAATCAATAACAAGCACAACGCTTGAACAACGCTTTCCCACATACTTCTGCCTGTGAGTAGATGACATAAAAAAACCGGGCTTGGCCCGGCTGCGGAATATTACCACCGTTTACCCCGACCGAAAACGCTCAAGCCGGGGTAATGCGCAAAGTTTGCGCACCGTTACTCACAGGATAGTTTATTTTTTGTCCACCGAGTTGAAGTAACGAAAGAAATCGCTCTTCGGATCGATGACGATCAAGTCTTCTTTACCGGCAAAACTGCTACGGTAGGCATTTAACGAACGCACGAAGGTGTAGAAATCCGGGTTCTCACCAAAGGCTTCGGCATAGATCGACGCCGCACGCGCATCTCCCTCACCGCGAATCTTCTCTGCCTGGCTGTAAGCGTTCGCTTCGATGACAACTCTCTGCCGATCTGCTTCTGCTCGAATAATCTCAGCCTGTTCGTTACCAATGGCGCGATGCTCTTTGGCTTCGCGCTCGCGCTCGGCGCTCATCCGTTTATAAACCTGCTCGCTCACCTCTTCCGGCAAATCGATTTTTTTGACCCGAACGTCGATCACTTCAACTCCCATGGACTCGACCGCGATCTCGTTGAGTTGTTCGCGTAAATCAACCATCAACTGGTCGCGTTCACCGCTGACAACTTCCTGCAGCGATCGCGTGGCAAATTCGTTGCGCAATCCCTCATTGATACGCTGCGACAACAGACGCTCAGCACGTTCCTGATCACCACTGGTGGCTGTGTAATAACGGGTTACGTCGACGATACGCCACTTTGCATAGGAATCGACCTGAGTACTCTTTTTTTCCACGGTGAGAAAACGCTCAGCGCGGGCTTCGAGAGTTAGGATCCGGCTGTCAAATCGACGCACTTGATCAACAAACGGCCATTTGAAGTGCAGACCGGTGCTGACATCCGGATTGACGACTTTACCGAAGCGCAGCAACACCGCCCTTTCGATCTCGGTGATGATGTAAACCGACTGTGCGCCCAGGAACACCGCGACCGCAAGTACAACAAGGCTCAACATGGCTCTCGGTGACATTAGCGACCCTCCCGACGACGTATGTTGTTGGTGGATGAGTTTTCCGCCTGGAGACGCTCGGCAACCCGGGCGGCTAGCTCATCCAAATCAGCCGGAGACGCCGCAGAAGCAGCGCGGCGATTGACGGTACGGCCGCTGCTCTCCATCAGTTTGTCGAGAGGCAGATACATCATATTGTTGCCGCCCTCCACATCGACCAAGACTTTTGATGCGTTGGTCAACACTTCCTGCATGGTGTCCAGATACAAGCGCTCCCGCATCACGTCCGGTGCTTTGCGATATTCCGTGAGTAGCGCAGTAAAGCGCGCCGCCTCACCTTCTGCCTGTGCGATCACCTGGTCGCGATAACCACTGGCCTCTTCTACCATACGTTGGGCGCGACCGCGGGCACGGGGAATGACATCATTGGCATAGCCTTGAGCCTCATTTTTATAACGCTCCTCATCTTCGCGTGCTTTGATTACATCGTCGAATGCCCACTGCACTTCTTTTGGTGGATTGGTCTCTTCGATGTTGACCTTCTGCACATTAATTCCGGTGGTATAGCTGTCCAGGTATGACTGAAGACGCTCCTCCACTTCCACCGCGATCCTGCTTCGGCCTTCGGTCAGCACTTCATGCATGACAGTAGAACCTACAACATGACGCAAGGCTGAAAACGAGGCTTGCTGAAGGCTTTGCTCAGGATTTTTCGTGTTGAGCACAAAATCGCGGGCGCTATCGATGCTGAACTGCACGGACAGCTTGATATCCACGATATTCAAATCCTTTGTGAGCATTTGCTCTTTCGTACTCCATGTGCGCACCTGGGTGACATTTACGGTAAATACCTTATCGAGAAATGGAGGGTTCCAGCGAAATCCTGGACCGCGGGCCTCTTTGAACTCCCCGAAGCGCAAAACTACAGCGCGCTCCTGCTCATTTACGATGCCGATGCCCTGGACGAAATAAAAAAGCACCAGGACGACCACCACAACACCGACCACAAAAGCCGCAGACGAGCCTCCACCACTACTGGAAGAACCTCCTCTGCCACCGCCTCCGCCCCCTAAAAAACGGCCAAAGGTTTTGCGTATGATTTCATCAAGGTCAGGTGGCCCGTCGTTTTTACCACCATTATTGCGATTACGATTCCCCCAGGGATCGTTGTTGTTATTACCCGGTTCGTTCCAGGCCATAGGATTGCTCCGTTAAGCACTTTTAAGAGTGGATGAGTAAAAAAGCCGGCATTTTATGACATGTGGCGTGGCGAAGACACCTTAGCGATACGCTTTGGCATCCGTTGTAGAAAAGCAACGTTTCAGGCAGCGTCAGTCAACCACTGAAGATCGCCGCGCTCGACCGTTTCTGCAGCAAGAATTTTATTAAGATCTGTTTCCGGAAGGCGCAACAACAACACACAGCTGCCATCGTCCTGATAGCGTTCTTCGATCACTGCGTTCGCTCGATGAAAACGCGCACGCAAACTGCCCATCTGACTGTCAAGCCGAACCTGGCCTTCGAACATATTGTGGCCCAACAGTTCTATCAG
>DJFQ01000235.1:16857-17009 GCA_002432095.1 Marinagarivorans sp. UBA5868
ATCTCGGCCAGAACTTCCTGAACCTGCTCCATATTGCGTTGGCGCTCTTCCGTTGCCGCATCCACAACATGTAACAACAAATCCGAATTCACCGCTTCTTCCAAAGTGGCGCGAAACGCCTCCACAAGACGGTGAGGAAGATGACTGATAAA
>DJFQ01000126.1:0-2256 GCA_002432095.1 Marinagarivorans sp. UBA5868
GGCGAAATCTTGGTTTCACGTGAAACACTAACCAATCAATAAACGCTCTTCGTTCTGTGGGTCCTCCCTGAAGCAACTCAAAAGATTGACTATTAAGCACTTGGCACGGCATTAACACCGCTAACTCTCCAGCGCTGGACACATGCTCCCCATTCAACTTGAACAGACTGGTCCCATCTGCCATCCGGGAAATGCCCAGCCGATGCCGTTCACCACCCAACCCCACTTCCGCAAACAGTTGAAAACCTGCCTTGTGATACGCGATCAAGTTCTTAAATTTGCGGGTCCGAAATGACCTTCCTGTGGCTAGTGTGTAAATAACCTCCAGAACCGAAGTTTTACCCGAGCCGTTTAGCCCCGATATCAGGTTAAGTTGCGCCCCTGGTTGAATGTCGACAGACCGAAGGTTGCGAAAATCTTCCGCAACCAAACGTGTGATTGGCATCAATTAAGATCCACTTCAAAGACGCATAGGCATAACAACATACAGCGAATCGCCGTTGTCTGGATCTTCTACCAGAGCACTACTGTTGGAATCAGCCAAGGTGATTCGCAAAGACTCTGAACTGATAACGTTGGCGACATCCTGCAGATAACTTACGTTAAACCCGACTTCAATCGACGGGCCTTCGTATTCCACCGCAACTTGTTCTTCGGCTTCTTCCTGCTCTGGATTATTCGCAGTAATCGTTACTTGGCCTTCCGTTAGCACAAATCGAACGCCGCGATATTTTTCATTCGAGAGAATCGAAGTACGAGCAAAAGCCTGACGCAGTTCCTCNNAAATTTGCCGTCTACCAACTTGGACGTGAATACAAAAGAATCAGTAATTGCCCGAATATGATTATTGCCTATGATTAATTCCACTGACTTTTCCGGCTCTGAAAGCAGACGTGCGAGTTCAATTACACCTTTACGAGGCAATATCGCCTGCTTTACCTCACCATTGACAGCGATATTGACCGGCCGGGTACACATCGCCAATCGGTGACCATCCGTTGCAACGACGCGCAACACATCATCGTGAAGTTCCCACAGCATGCCGTTGAGATAGTACCGGACATCCTGCTGCGCCATCGCAAAGCTGGTTCGGTCAATGAGCCGTTTCACCTCCCCTTGATCACAACGGAAACTCAGATCATTTTCTCCAAGCTCAATCGCGGGAAATTCACTGGCTGGTAATGTAGAAAGCGTAAACCGGCTACGGCCGCTCTTCACCGTTATTTTCTGATCGTGATAGACAAACTCAATTACCGAACCGTCGGGCAAACTTCGGCATATATCGAGAAATTTTTTCGCGGGTACGGTAATTTCACCGCCGGTCCCGGCAGACTCCAGACTTACCCTGCCAATAATCTCGACTTCAAGGTCGGTTCCGGTTAAAGACAGCTGTTGTCCGTCCAATACCACAAGAACGTTAGCCAGTGCTGGTAAGGTCTGGCGTTTCTCCACAACCCCAGCAACCAGCTGCAAAGGTCGTAACAAAGCATCGCGTGATACTGAAAATTTCATCGTGCAGTCTCTGTGTTTAATCAATAAGAAAGACGGTTGGTTTATAAATCAGGTGGTTAAAGTGCGTAACAGGTTTTTCACATCCTCACGAATATCCGCATCAGAATCCAAAAGCTCCTTAATCTTGCGACACGCGTGAAGCACTGTGGTGTGGTCACGACCGCCAAATGCATCGCCAATTTCCGGCAAGCTGTGATTGGTCAGTTCTTTTGCCAAATGCATAGCCACCTGACGAGGACGGGCAACGGAACGGCTGCGTCGTTTTGAATGCAGATCGGAAATTTTGATTTTGTAATACTCAGCCACCACTCTCTGAATATTGTCGATGCTAACAAGCCGATCCTGCAGGGCCAGCAAATCCTTCAAAGCTTCACGGACCAAGTCGATCGATATCGGACGACCGGTAAAATGTGCGTTGGCGATGACACGCTTCAAAGCACCCTCTAGCTCCCGAACATTTGACCGAATACGCTGGGCGATAAAAAAGGCAGCGTCATTAGGCAAGTCCATCGCCGCCTGCTGCGCCTTTTTCATCAAAATAGCGACGCGGGTTTCTAACTCTGGGGGTTCAATTGCCACCGTTAAACCCCAGCCAAAGCGGGATTTAAGGCGCTCTTCTAGGCCATTGATCTCTTTTGGATAGCGATCACACGTCAGGATGATTTGCTGGCCACCTTCCAACAGCGCGTTAAAAGTATGGAAGAACTCCTCTTGCGAACGTTCCTTGCCGGCAAAAAACTGGAT
>DJFQ01000126.1:2295-12403 GCA_002432095.1 Marinagarivorans sp. UBA5868
TGCAGGTAAACCACCTTGGCATTTGGCCGACGGTTGATAAGGGCGTTACCAACCGCGTGCATTAGATGCGTCTTACCTAAACCTACCCCTCCGTAAATGAATAGTGGGTTATAGGAGCCACCCGGATTCTCCGCCACCTGAGTAGCCGCCGCCAAACCCAGTTGGTTAGATTTACCTTCAACAAAGTTCGCGAAGGTGAAACTCGTATTCAGGTAGTTGCGATGAATGAGACCGCCTTCGATATCTTCTTTGGCAATCCGCCGGACAGGGGCGTCGGGCTCCGCCGCTTCACTGTAATTTCCGGGTCGGGAGAGCATTACATTCTGCTCTTCGGCAGGAATATTACCCACCATATCTCGATAAGCACCGGATGTGGCATCTGCAGCGTCTATTGACGCTGAGCTGAACGAAGAACGGTCCCTCGACCAATGCTGGTCATGATTAGCGGGGGCCGATTCGTGTGTATGGAAAGTAGCGATGGGCGGCGTTTGCCGCGGCAAAGAAGCTTGAGCTGGTGAAGAGGTACCATTTCGCAAAAAAGCCGCTTCCTGACGCGCCATAACGCCGAGCTCAACGGAGCTATGGCCATTCTCGGCGACGATTTCGCGGATGCGGTGAAGAAATTTATCATTGACCCAATCTAGAACAAAACGGTTAGGCGCAAACAACCTCAAACTCCCTCCGTCTTGATCCGCTTTGAGGGGCCTAATCCAGGTATTGAACTGTTGAGCTGGCAATTCGCCCTGCAACCGCAGTAGACAGCGGTCCCATAGAGAATCAGGCAAAGGAGACTCCTGTTTATCTTTCGTTGTGCAAGACGTGGATTCTAAAGCGCCGATTCAGCAAAACACTGAATGGAACAACAAATATCGCCAAAATGCTCAAAGTGACACACGCGCCACAGAGCCAGAAATGGTTGGCCATTCTAACCACTTTCCTTAGAGTTATCCACAGATCCACGCAAAGAAATTTTTCCCTGTATTGTCACTATACTGATTCTGTGAATAACGCCTAATACCAGTGAAAAAATTCCCTTTAATCCAACAAAATAACCGTCTTGAATGTCAAATTTCTTTTGGAAAAACCTGTGGATAAAGCTGTTGATAAGCTGGACAAAAACTGTACAAATAATCCTGTAATCCGCGTCGTTGCTCGTTTTCATGCTTGGAAGCGCGCCTTTCAGACTAAAATTTTATCGTTGCGTCCAGAAACCTTCTTCTATATTATTCCGCGTCCTTAATTCCGACCTGGGTTGCCAGGGCAGACAAGTACACAATCCGCAAAACCCTCAGGTAGTGATGTCATGAAAAGAACATTCCAACCCAGCAATCTGAAGCGCAAGCGCAACCATGGTTTCCGTGCACGTATGGCAACCAAAGGTGGTCGTAAAGTATTGGCTCGCCGTCGCGCCAAAGGTCGCAAGCAGCTGGTCGCTTAATATTTTTTGCCGAGGTGTTCGGCTTTGACTGTTTCCCTCCAGAGTCCCACAGACTCCGAACAAAACGAAGCTGACACTTCACCCCCCCAGCGATATCAATTTCGCAAGAATCAGCGCCTGTTAAACCAGGCGCTTTTTTCTGCTGTCTTCGCCGATGCTCCCATTCGTGCTTCCCATCCAAATTTTTTAATACTTGCCCGCCTCAACACGACGGGAGTTGCACGCCTCGGATTAGTGATTCCCAAAAAGCACGTCCGTAAAGCGAACCAGCGCAATCAAATCAAGCGGATAGCGCGCGAGACGTTTCGCAAGGAGCAACACAAACTTCCGGCGATAGATGCTATAGTTCTGGCCCGGCGCGGAGCCGAGATTGTCCCACGACAGCAACTGACTTCTCTTTTTACCGGTTTATGGAAACGCATCACCAAACGTGCCAGTGCGCCCACACCATAAACCGCTTAAGTACGCGATTGCTGATCGTACCTATCCGGTGTTACCAGTATTTGCTGAGTCCCTGGCTGGGGCACCACTGTCGTTTCCAACCCACCTGCTCCCACTACGCCATAGAAGCTCTCGAACGCCACGGACCCAGCAAAGGGTTAGTTCTGGCTTTACGGCGTTTGGGCAAATGTCATCCCTGGCATCAAGGGGGTTACGACCCGGTGCCCGATGCAGGCGTTGACCTTAAAAAATCCAAACGTTCAACATACTGAAGAAGATGGTTAATAAATGAAGATGGACTGGCTACGCACATCCCTAATTGCGGGCATCGCCCTTGTTTGTTTCCTGTTGATGATTCGCTGGGGCGAATTCCAGGAGCGAAATCAGCCGACGATCAGCCAGGCAACCGTTGCCGAAAACACTATAGATCTCAGTGGAACGTCCGATGTGCCGAGTGTCAGCTCCACTCCGGCAGCCAACGATAACCAAATACCTGGGGCAACAGATCAACCCGAAACGCAAAGTACGGGATGGATTAGCGTAAAAACTGACGTTCTGGACGTGCTGATTGATCCACACGGTGGGGATATCGTCAAAGCCGCTTTGCCGACGTTCTACGCCAAACTCAACAGTCCCGATACGCCGTTTATCCTGCTCAATCAGACGGATTCGCACACCTACGTCGCCCGCAGCGGCTTAGTCGGCCCGGATGGCACCGATACCAAGGACTCCCGGCCTCGCTTTACCAGCGCCAAAAGCAACTACTCGCTGGCAGACGGGCAAGAGCAATTGGCGGTGGATTTGGTTTTTCAGCAAAACGCGGATGTCACCATTACCAAACAGTTTGTGTTCAGCGCCGGCAGCCATCTAATCGACGTGCGCTACCTCATCGACAATTCCAGTGAAAAGCCCTGGCAAGCAACGCTCTATGGCCAGATCAAGCGCGACAGCTACGACCCTAACCCATCAGGTTCCATGGGCATGAAACCCTTCCTCGGAGCCGCAACGAGTACTAATGAAAAGAATTATCTGAAGTTGAATTTCGACGATATCGCCGACGAATCTCTGACCCATAAAAAAGAAGGCGGATGGGTGGCGATGGTGCAGCATTATTTTCTTAGTGCTTGGGTGGCGCCCCAGGAAATGCTGAATGAGTTCCGCGTGTTCAAATCAAAAAATGCCGACATGTACTATCTGCAATTCACTTCGCAGCCCACTCGCATCGAAGCGGGTTCAAAGGGCGAACTCAGCGCCGGCTTTTATGCTGGACCGAAGGACATTAAGACCCTGGAGAAAATATCGCCTTACCTGGATCTGACCGTGGACTACAGCTTTCTCTGGTGGATTGCCAAACCATTGTTCTACGCTCTCGACGGCATCCACAGTCTCGTCGGCAATTGGGGTGTAGCGATTATTCTGCTGACTATCTGTATCAAAATCCTCTTTTTCTACCCTTCTGCGGCCAGCTACAGATCCATGGCCAAGATGCGTAAAGTTCAACCGAAGATGTTGGAATTGAAAGAGCGCTACGGAGATGATCGCCAGAAGTTCTCGGCGGAGATGATGAAGCTCTATCGCACAGAGAAGGTCAATCCATTCGGCGGCTGTTTACCGATTCTGATTCAAATGCCGGTGTTTCTCGCCCTTTATTGGGTGTTAATGGAAAGCGTGGAGTTGCGCCAAGCACCGTTCTTTTTATGGATCGAAGATTTGTCCGTGAAAGATCCTTATTACGTTCTGCCTTTGATCATGGGTGTCACCATGTGGATTCAGCAGAAATTGAATCCCACTCCGCCCGATCCCATGCAGGCGAAGATCATGCAAATCATGCCGGTGATGTTCACCTTGCTGTTCCTGTTCTTCCCTGCCGGCCTTGTACTGTACTGGGTGGTGAACAACACCTTGTCTATCACACAGCAGTACATCATCACCAAAAACATCGAAAAGGCCGGTTGATCACCGGTCCTTTTGCTGTCCTATGAGCAAACCCACTATCGCCGCCATCGCCACCGCACCCGGTCGCGGTGGCGTTGGCATAGTGCGTGTATCGGGCAGCAAATCCGCCGACATTGCCGCCCTTCTTCTGGGTCTCACACCGCAACCGCGCTACGCCCACTATGGCCCTTTTCGCGATGAACACGGCCAAGTCCTGGATCACGGAATCGCGCTGTTTTTCCCCAACCCTCATTCTTTTACCGGCGAAGACGTACTAGAACTCCAGGGCCACGGCGGACCGGTCGTTCTCGACATGATTCTTCAAGCGGTATTGGCATGCGGCGCCCAGCACGCGCGACCTGGTGAATTCACCGAGAGAGCCTATCTCAACGACAAAATCGACCTCACTCAGGCAGAAGCCATTGCCGATCTGATTGAAGCCTCTTCCACCGAAGCCGCACGTCAAGCAATGAATTCCTTGCAAGGGGCTTTCTCCCAGGAAATCCGCCAATTAGTGGAAGCGCTGATCCACCTGAGAATGTACGTGGAAGCCGCTATCGACTTTCCTGAGGAAGAAGTGGATTTTCTCACTGATGGTCGCATTGCCAACGATCTGGGAAAGCTGCTTGTCCGGCTGGATGCCATTTTTCAAACGGCGCGCCAGGGCGTTGTTATGCGTGAGGGCATGAAGGTTGTAATCGCCGGCAGACCCAATGCCGGTAAATCCAGTCTGCTCAATGCTCTGGCCGAACGCGAGATTGCCATTGTTACAGATATCGCCGGCACCACCCGTGATGTTTTAAAAGAGCACATTCACATAGACGGGATTCCGCTGCATATTTTCGATACTGCCGGTTTGCGTGAAAGCGATGATGCAGTCGAAAAAATTGGCATTCAACGCGCATGGCAGCAAATAGACGATGCCGATCGCATTTTGCTTTTGGTAGACGTGACGGATCCTAGCCAAACTGAAGTTGATCAGCATTGGCCCCAATTCTTCGAACAACCTTATCTGCACAAACTGACGCTCGTTTTCAACAAATGTGATCGACTCAATGGTTCGTCCACCCCACTCCCAAACATTGATATTCCGACACTGCTGATTTCCGCCAAAACTGGCGAAGGGCTGCAATCCTTAAAGGATCACCTCAAACAAAATCTTTCGCTCTCCGTCACACTGGAGGGCGGCTTCAGCGCTCGACGACGCCACTTGGAAGCTTTGGCAAAAGCGAGAACCTACCTGGATGCGGGTCATCTGCAACTGACCCAGCACGCCGCGGGGGAATTGCTTGCAGAGGATTTGCGTCTCGCTCAAAACTGTCTCAACGAAATCACGGGCGATTTCTCCTCCGACGATCTACTCGGACGTATTTTTTCCGATTTCTGCATCGGTAAGTAAAACTTCAGAAGCGTTGTTCGCACCCTTTATCATCCTGTTTCCCACCGACGTTACTCATTTAACCCACAGACTCATCCACAAGATATGTGGACGAACCTACATACCCACAACAAGAAAACAAATTCCTCACATACATACACACAAACTGTGGATAAAACCGGAAAAAACTGATGGAAACCTGCTGACAAAACTTAATTCTGTCCACATTTTTTCTGACGCCTTTTTAGCCATGTGCAGAACCGCATATTCGCTCCACAAGTCGCACACTCTTTTTAAGCCGGTAAACAACCCATCCAACCAAGTGTTATTAGGCATCTATCTAGTTGATACACATAATAAAATTTCCCTTTCCCACAGGCTTAAGCGGACATAACAGTCACAATAAGTTCAAATCTTCTCTCTACATAACATCATTTTTCTTTCTTACTTCTTATTTAAAACTTTCCTAAAAACAATCCTTTTTTTGAGAGATCGTTTTTTGATCGCTTCTGTAAAATTCCCTATAATCGCCGGCCTCCTTCGATTAAGATGGCCACTTTTCTCCGGTGAATTACCCATGATTTACCCCAAAACCTTCGATGTGATTGTCATCGGTGGCGGTCACGCCGGCACCGAAGCATGCCTCGCCGCAGCACGAATGGGCTGCGAGACCTTGTTATTGACTCACAACATCGAAACCCTGGGGCAGATGAGCTGCAATCCTGCGATAGGTGGGATAGGAAAAAGCCATTTGGTGCGCGAGATCGACGCTTTAGGTGGCGCTATGGCTCAAGCGACGGATAAAGCGGGTATCCAGTTCCGGATCTTGAATAACCGCAAAGGCCCAGCCGTCCGCGCAACACGTGCCCAAGCGGACCGAATTCTGTACAAAGCAGCCATTCGCCAGGTTTTGGAAAACCAACCGAACCTCACTATTTTCCAGCAGGCGGCGGACGATCTGATCGTTGAAGGTGAAACGGTTAAAGGTGTTGTCACGCAAATGGGCGTGCGCTTTCTTGCAAAATCGGTAGTGTTGACCACCGGAACTTTCCTCGGGGGTAAAATCCATATCGGGCTGCAGAACCATGCCGGCGGTCGCGCTGGTGATCCCCCGTCCATTGCACTAGCCCAACGCCTAAGAGAGCTGCCGCTGCGAGTGGGACGGTTGAAAACCGGAACTCCTCCGCGTATTGATGCCCGCACCGTAGATTTCAGCGGACTTGAAGAACAGTGGGGTGACGCGCCACTCCCCGTGATGAGCTTTCTCGGCAAGGTCGAGGATCATCCCCCACAGGTTTGCTGCTGGATAACCCATACCAACGAGCGAACCCATGACATCATTCGCGGTGGTTTGGACCGCTCGCCGATGTACTCCGGCGTTATCGAAGGTGTTGGCCCACGGTATTGCCCTTCTATCGAGGACAAGGTTCATCGATTTGCCGATAAAACCGGCCATCAAGTCTTTATCGAACCGGAAGGACTTACCACTCACGAACTCTACCCCAATGGAATTTCCACCAGCCTGCCGTTTGACGTGCAGCTCGATTTGGTTCATTCCATCAAAGGTTTCGAAAACGCACATATCCTTCGGCCGGGGTATGCCATCGAATACGATTTCTTTGATCCGCAGGATTTGAAATACAGTTTCGAAACTAAAGTGATTAACGGGTTGTTTTTTGCGGGACAAATCAACGGCACAACCGGCTACGAAGAAGCCGGTGCGCAAGGATTGCTTGCCGGATTGAATGCGGCGCTGCGAGTGCAGGAGAAGGAACCTTGGTGTCCGACCCGGGATCAAGCCTACATTGGTGTCTTGGCGGACGATCTGATTACAATGGGAACGCGCGAGCCCTACCGCATGTTCACCAGCCGTGCCGAATACCGACTGTTGTTGCGAGAAGACAATGCGGATATGCGTCTGACGGAAAAAGGGCGTGAACTCGGTTTGGTGGATGATGTGCGTTGGGCGCGATTTTGTGAAAAACGTGAAGCGGTCGCCCTGGAGCAACAGCGGATGCGCACTACCTGGATACAAGCGGATAGTCCTGAAGCTCGGCATTTAGCCCCGAGACTAACATCCCCTTTGACTCGCGAATACAACCTGTTTGAATTGCTCAAGCGTCCCGAATTGGAATATGCCGATTTGGGTCAGTTGAAAGGCCAGGGCGTGAGCGACGCTGAAGTGTCCGAGCAGGTGGAAATCATCGCCAAATATGCCGGTTACATCGACCGCCAGCAGGATGAAATTGAAAGGCTTAAGGCTAATGAACAAACCTTAATCCCGACGGAATTTGATTACACAGTGGTGGACGGGTTATCGAACGAGGTGAAGCAAAAGTTGGCGATGGCACGCCCGGAAACCCTTGCTCGCGCATCGCGTATCCCTGGCGTCACACCCGCAGCGATTTCCCTGCTGCTGATCACACTAAAAAAACGCGGTTTGCTGCAGAAAAAAACGGTGGTCAATCAATAGTGATGCTCTCGGAGGAACATCGTCTTCTGGTATCGGGCGCTCAGCAGTTGGGGCTGGACCTGAAACTCCAGCAGATTGACCAGCTGTTGGCATATCTACGATTGTTCGACAAATGGAATCATGCATTCAATCTTTCGGCCATTCGCGAACCAGCAGCGATGGTCAAGCTCCACCTGTTGGATAGCCTTAGCATCGCTCCGGTGTTGCAGGGGGAACGCTTTATCGATGTGGGAACGGGAGGAGGTTTACCCGGCATACCCCTGGCGATCAAGTTCCCCCGTAAGTCCTTTACACTGCTCGACAGCGCGGGGAAAAAAACGCGCTTTCTTTTTCAGGTTAAGCAGGAACTGGGATTGGATAATGTCACCGTGGAGAATCGAAGGGTCGAGCAATACCAACCATCTCAACGTTTCGATGGTGTAATCAGTCGGGCCTTCGCCTCGCTGCCCGACATGGTCAAAAGTTGTGGCCATTTGTTGAGTGATGGTGGGCGATTTTGGGCCATGAAGGGCCAGGTTCCTATGGAAGAACTCAAGGAGATCGAAGCGAATTACACTCTCGAACACTGCTATAGCTTGCAGGTTCCTGGAGTGGAGGCACAGAGATGCCTTTTGGTGATGCGGTCTGTCACCCCTGAATCCAACAGCGGCTAAGTCTCAGCGAGAGTAAACATTCGTGGCGAAAATTTACGCGATTACCAATCAAAANNGTACTCATGGTCGATATGGATCCGCAAGGCAATGCCACGATGGGTAGCGGAGTCGATAAGAACAGCCAAATCGCCACAATCTACGATGTGTTGGTGGATGATATTTCGGTATCGCAGGCGATGGTGTATGCCGAAGAATCCGGTTTTCATGTATTGCCGGCGAATGGGGATCTCACTGCAGCTGAGGTGCAACTGCTTGATGTGGAAAGCAAGGAGCGACGCTTGCAGCATGCACTGGCGAAAGTTTTGGACCAGTTCGACTTCGTTCTGATTGATTGTCCTCCGTCCTTGAACATGCTGACGGTCAACGCTTTGACGGCCTGTGAAGGCGTAATCATTCCCATGCAGTGCGAGTACTACGCATTGGAAGGTCTCACCGCATTAATGGGCACCATCGATACCATCCAAAATGCGCTTAATCCCAATTTGAAAATAGAAGGTATTTTGCGCACCATGTATGACCCCCGCATGAGCTTGACTGGGGATGTTTCAACGCAGCTCACCGAGTACTTCGGTGACCGTGTCTACCGCACCTGTATCCCGCGCAATATCCGTCTGGCAGAAGCCCCTAGTTTTGGCAAGCCAGTGCTGAGTTACGACCGTCAGTCAAAAGGCGCCTTGGCCTATCTGGCCTTGGCTGGGGAGATTTTGCGGCGCAATGAATTCCACGAACACGCGGACTTGGTCGATGATGCCTATCTGCAGGTTCCGTAACCTACTGAGTTGTTCATGAACAAAACATCGAAACGCAAAGGCCTAGGCCGAGGATTGGACGCGCTTTTGGGTGGTAACGCCCGGGCGGCAGTACCGGCGGCGGATGGCGCCGAGGCTGCTGCGATCAGTGCAACTATGCCAGTGGTCAACCCCGGACCGCGCGACGGACAGATGGTCGATGTGCCGGTGGAATATCTGCAGCGTGGCAAGTATCAACCCCGCCGTGACATGCATGAAGAGGCTTTGCAGGAACTGGCGGAATCGATCAAAGCGCAGGGTGTAATGCAGCCGATCGTCATTCGCCCGATCAGCGCTGACCGTTATGAAATAATCGCTGGCGAGCGGCGGTGGCGCGCATGCCAACTGGCGGGCTTGGAAAAAATCCCCGCGATTATTCGCGATGTTCCGGATGAAGCAGCCGTTGCCATGGCGCTGATTGAGAACATTCAGCGGGAAGACCTTAATGTAGTTGAAGAAGCAGTGGCTCTTAAGCGTTTACAGGATGAATTTACCTTGACTCACCAGGAAGTGGCGGATGCGGTGGGTAAATCGCGCACGGCTGTGTCTAATATTCTGCGCTTACTCAATCTTTGTGCAGAAGTGCGCACGATGCTCGAGCGCGGGGATCTTGAAATGGGTCACGCGCGCTGTTTGTTGAGTCTAACGGAGGATCAGCAGCGTTTGCTCGGCCGGCAAATCGTGGCTAAGGGTTTATCGGTGCGTCAGGCCGAGGCGTTGGTTCGCAGCGCCCAGGAAGAGCAGAAAGAACAAAAAGCTCCTGCGCGTGTGAGTGCCGATATTGAAAAGCTCCAAGAGGGCTTGTCTGAACATATAGGCGTGCCCGTCCTGGTGCAACATGGCGCTAAAGGTGCCGGTAAGTTGGTGTTGAAATACAGCAGCTTGGATGAGCTTGACGGGATTCTGAATCACTTGAATTACCAGAGCTCGTAAATTCGCATTAAAAATGCCAGCTTAATTTTCCTGTCAGTGAATAACTTTCCCACTCGGTTTCCGGTTGAT
>DJFQ01000248.1 GCA_002432095.1 Marinagarivorans sp. UBA5868
TTGCCCTACCCTAAATTTATCGATTATGCCGTTCCTGGTAATCGCCAATGCGGTGTCTGCCCGGATGATTTGCCAGATAAGCTGAAAGAATATTGCGAGCAAATGGGGTTTAGTCCGCAGGGATAATACAGGACAAGAGTGATGCGCTGCGGTGACGGCAAACTGGCGCATATCCCTGTGGCGCGTTATCCTCTGGCGCTCTTGTTTTCGGCGATATCTCAGGATGATAAAGATGAACGATGATTGCCCGCAACAGATCTGCCGGTCGATAGATATGCGATCAGCTGCGGAACTGAATCAAATCTGTTACTGCAAAACGCTGAATAACCAACGCCTACAACAGGTTTTAGAACGGGACGGCGTTGGTCCTGAATTTCTTCACTCCTCTTTTTTTTCGTCGACGGCCACTTTCCTTTCCAGTAACGATTTCATATCGATACGTAACACCATATCCGCTGCTGAACGTGTGCTGGCACTGCCTGCATATCATCAACGGGTTACTTCTCGCGGCTGCCCCGGTGGGTTTCATAATCCCCGCGTTTCGGGGGTATTTATGGGCTACGACTTCCATTTGGCTGCGGAGCGGCCGCAGCTAATTGAAATCAACACCAACGCAGGTGGCGCGTTTCTCAATGCGATTCTTCTGGATGCGCAAAGCGCGTGCTGCCCGCCGATGGAGCAGCCTCACTCATTGGACAAAAACGCGTTATATCGCGAATTTTTTCAGATGTTTATCAACGAATGGCAATTGCAGCGCGGTGATCAGCCGCTGAAGCGAGTTGCCATCGTTGATCGCTATCCCACCGAACAATTTTTATATCCAGAATTCCGAATCGCAAAACGTCTGTTCGAAGCCAACGGTATCGCCGCCGTGATCGTCGATCCGGAAGAACTGGTGTTTGCGCAGGGCGCGCTTTTCCACCAGGGACAGTCTGTTGACCTGGTCTACAACCGCCTGACGGATTTCGCTCTGAGCGAGAATTTCTCTCAGGCACTAAATCGTGCTTATCAGGCCGGCGCAGTAGTAGTGACGCCCAACCCATTTCTGCATGCGCTTTATGCGGATAAACGCAACCTGACCTGTCTGAGTGATCCAGCAATGTTGTCATCCTTTGGTGCCAGTGATGACGATATTGCAACGCTCACAAGCTCGATTCCGCGGACCGTTTTGGTGTCGCAGGAGAATTCGGAGATGCTGTGGCAACAGCGCCGCGATTGGTTTTTTAAACCGGTTTCGGGGTTTGGCAGCAAAGCAACCTATCGTGGTGATAAATTAACGAAGCGCGTCTGGAGCGAGATTTTGCAAAATGCCTACGTTGCGCAAGCGCAGGTACCGCCAAGCGAGCGCGGCATTTTGCTCGACGGAACCCCCTCCTCGCTAAAATTGGACATTCGTGCCTACGTTTATCAAGGCAATATTCAATTGCTGGCAGCGCGCCTTTACCAGGGACAGACCACTAATTTCCGCACCAGCGGCGGTGGGTTTTCACCGGTGTTTGTTCATTGATTTACAGCTCAGCCCCGGTTCGGCTTTCTCTGCGTGAACGATTGAGTTGATGCTGGTTCATCCAATAAAAGGCCACGGGTATCACCAGCATCGACAATAACGGCGCAGTCACCATACCGCCTACCATGGGAGCCGCGATGCGCTGCATGACTTCGCTGCCGGTACCCTCTCCCCACAGGATCGGTAAAAGTCCGACCAGTATCACCGCTACCGTCATGGCCTTCGGTCGCACGCGTTGCACCGCGCCTTCCTGAATCGATTCCAATAAATCGGCTTCTGCGGTGCAATGATTTTCGATTCGCCGTTGCCATGCTTGTTTTAAATACAACAGCATAATCACGCCGAATTCCGCCGCCACGCCTGCCAGCGCGATAAAACCCACAGCACTCGCCACTGAGAAATGATGGTCGAGGGCAAAGAGCAGCCAAATTCCGCCAATCAGCGCGAAAGGCAGTGTCGCCATAATGAGCAGCGCTTCAGCGGCATTTTTGAACGTGAGATACAGCAATAAAAAGATGATCAGCAAGGTAAAGGGAACCACCAACTGCAGACGCGCACTTGCCCGTTCGAGAAATTCAAATTGCCCCGACCAGGCAAGTGAATATCCCGCCGGCAATGTCACCTGTTGTGCAACAACTGCCTGCATCTCGCGCACCGCAGAGCTCAGATCGCGACCACGCAGGTCTACGTAAACAAAACCTGCCAACCGTGCATTTTCACTGCGCAACATCGGAGGGCCGTCGTTGATGCGGATATCCGCTATATCTCCTAGCAAGAGTTGCTGACCCTGCGGCGCTACTAGCGAAAGCCTGCGTAGCTTCTCCAGTGAGTCGCGAATTTCCCGTGGGTAGCGCAGGTTGATCGGGTAGCGCCGCGGACCTTCCACTGTTTCACCTATGTTCATACCGCCGATTGCCGAACGCACGATGGCTTGCACATCGGCGATATTCATCCCAAAACGCGCTGCCCTCTCGCGGTCGATGTCAATGTCGATATAACGCCCGCCGGCGAGGCGTTCGGCAAAGGCGCTGGTGACACCGGGAACGGTTTTGACGACTTGCTCTATATCGCCAGTGATCTGATTGATTACTTCAAGATTGCTACCTAAAACCTTGATTCCGATAGGACTTTTAATTCCTGTGGCAAGCATATCAATGCGGTTGCGAATTGGCGGCACCCAGATATTGGTTAGCCCTGGCACACGGACGGTGCGGTCCAGCTCCTCAATGAGGGTTTCGGGCGTCATGCCCTGGCGCCATTCGCTGCGGGGTTTGAATTGAATCGTGGTCTCGAACATTTCCAGCGGCGCGGGATCGGTGGCCGTCACGGCGCTGCCAGCCTTACCATGCACGGTGGCCACTTCCGGCACTGTGCGGATTAGGCGGTCGGTTTGCTGCAACAACTCCGCTGCTTTGGCAGCGGAAAGCCCAGGCAAGGCCGTTGGCATGTATAAAAGATCACCTTCGTCGAGCGGCGGCAAAAACTCGCTGCCAAGGTACTTAAGTGGCAGCAAGCTCAGCAACAGAAGCATCAACGCGCACGCGATGGTGGTCTTTGGAAAATGCAGAACGGCCGCGAGAACCGGACGGTAGAGACGCACCAGCAGCCGGTTCACTGGATTGCGGGTTTCATCAGGAATCCGGCCGCGCAAGAAGTATCCCATCAACACCGGCACCAGAGTCACTGACAGCCCTGCCGCCGCAGCCATGGCGTAGGTTTTGGTGAAGGCCAGCGGTGAGAACAGTCGACCCTCCTGAGCCTGAAGCGTAAACACGGGAATAAACGACAGGGTGATAATCAAAAGGGAGAAGAACAGCGCAGGCCCCACCTCCCCTGCCGCATCCGCAACCACCCGCCAGCGTTCCTCCGACGTTATGGGCTGATCCGGGTTGTTGTGACGCCAGCGCTCCAGATGTTTGTGAGCGTTTTCGATCATCACCACCGCAGCATCCACCATGGCGCCAATGGCAATGGCGATACCCCCAAGGGACATGATGTTGGCGTTGATACCCTGCCAGTGCATCACAATGAACGCGGCCAGTATGCCGAGAGGAAGAGACACTACGGCGACCAGAGCCGAGCGCAGATGAAACAGAAAGATGGCACACACCAGCGCCACCACCAGAAATTCCTCAAGAAGTTTCCAACCCAGGTTTTTAATGGCCCGCTCGATCAAATGAGAGCGGTCGTAAGTGGGTATGATTTCCACGCCGGTGGGCAGGCTGTTTTGCAGTGAGGCGATTTTGTCTTTGACCGCTCGTATGGTGGCCAAAGCGTTTTCTCCCGAACGCATGACGATAACGCCACCGGCAACCTCGCCCTCGCCATTAAATTCGCCGATCCCACGGCGCAGTTCCGGCCCTATTTGTACGTGGGCGACATCTCCCAGGCGTACCGACACACCTGCCGGCGTGGTCGTGAGAGGAATTGCGCGAAAATCTTCCAGACTCTCCAAATAGCCGGAGGCGCGTACCATAAAATCCGCCTCCCCCATTTCCACCACTGAACCGCCGGTCTCCTGATTGGCGCGGCCCACTGCGGTGATGACCTGGTCCTGGGTGATGCCATAGGCGAGCAGCTTATTGGGGTCGAGCACAATCTGGTACTGCCGTACCATGCCACCGAGGGTAGCCACCTCCGCCACACCTGGGACGGTCTTTAATTCAAATTTTAGAAACCAGTCCTGCAGGCTGCGCAGTTGCGACAGATCCTGCCGGTTGCTGCGGTCCACCAGTACGTATTGAAAAATCCAACCAACTCCAGTGGCGTCCGGTCCCAGGGCCGACTCAGCGCCTTCGGGCAGTTGAGTTTGCGCTTGATTCAGATACTCCAGCACCCGGGAGCGCGCCCAGTAGAGGTCGGTGCCATCCTCGAACAGCACATAGACATAGCTGTCGCCAAAAAAGGAATAACCGCGCACAGCCCTCGCGCCGGGTACGGACAACATGGTGGTGGTCAGGGGATAAGTGACTTGATCCTCGATCAGGCGGGGCGCCTGCCCCGGCCAGGTGGTGCGGATGATGACCTGAGTGTCCGATAGATCCGGCAAGGCATCCAAAGGCGTGCGCAGTAGGGAGACCAGGCCCCCGGCCGCGATTATCAACGTCGCCACCAAGACGAGGAAGCGGTTGCGGATGGACCAGAAAATGATGCGCGCGATCATGGTGCGTCTCCCTCGCGCTGCCAGCGGATGATCTCCGGCGCTCCCTCAGATGGCAGGCGGAACTCGATTTCAATCCGTGCTCCAATCGGCACATCGGCCTCCGCCAGATCCTTAGCAAGGTCAAAACCCATGGTCATGGCTGGCCAGTCCAGCTCGGGAATCTGGCCGTGCTGTAAGGTCAGGGTGTCACCCTTGCGTGCTTTCACCTCGGCGGTGGTGGTGTAAGTGGAGATCGCTGCCACGTCGGTCTCGGCGTGGACGTGCGTGTGTTCTGTGCTCGTGTCTGGATGCGAACTCTGCGAATGCGCAGTGTGGTCCATTGGCTGCTCCACCGGCTCGGAGCGAGGTGTCTCTGGTACCCATTTCTCGACTTCCAGGCCGCGCAGACCGGCTTCGGAGTCCAGCAGAAACTGTCCGGATAAAACCACCTTTTGGCCCACCTGCAGACCGGCGCGAACTTCGGTGTAGCCATCTGTTTCGGTGCCGATATCCACCGCCACGGGGCGAAAGCGGCCCTCCTCTTCCGCCAGCATCACCAGAGTGCGTGTTCCGGTCCGAATCAATGCCTCAGTGGGCACCATCAGGGGCGAGCGTACCTCGGGGGCGTGCAGGGTCATTTCGACCAGCGCGCCCGGCACAAGCCTGCTCTCGGGATTGGCCAATTCCACCCGCGCCCGCCGGGTTCGGGTGGCAGGGTCCACTTCCGGTAGCAGGGTTTGTACCTGACCGCTGAACACTTCGCCTGGCAGTGCCGGCGCCGTAGCGCTGACGCGGCTACCGGTGGCGAGCAGGTTCACCTGACTTTCCGGCACCGCCGCTTCCACCCACACGGTGGTCAGGTCATTGATGCGCATCAGCGGCGCACCGGGCATCACGGTACTGCCTTCGCGTACCAACAACTCCGTCACTACCCCGGTGATGGGTGCACTCAATTGCAGGCGAACCTGCAACTTCCCCGTTTTTGCGATCCGCTGGATCTGCCGATCCGTCAGACCCACTTGGCGCATGCGCTGCCGTGTCGCCGCCAGGAGTTCATCGATATCGCGCCCACCCATACGGCGCAACGACAGATACTCTTCCTGAACCGCTACCCACTCGGGGACATAGAGTTCCACCAAGGGTTCACCCTGTGTCACCGGGTCGAGGGCCGCGCGCACGTGCAAACGTTCGACGAAGCCTGTCGCCCGCGCCTGCACCGTCACTTCCGTGCGCTCGTTCCACGTGACCGTGCCAATTGCCGACACTTCGGCGGCGATCTCTTTGCGAACCACTTCGCCGATCCGCATGCCGAGATTTTGCTGCGCTCGCGGGCTGATGGCGACAGTGCCGGCGTCCGCGCTGCGGCCGTTGCCATTCTGATAGCCATAGGCCGGTATCAGCATCATGTCCATAAACGGCGATTTTCCGGGCGCCTCGAACTTTTTGCCGGGCATCATGGGATCGTGGTAATACAAAATCTGCTGTCCGGTTTCCGGGTCCAGGTCGCCGGCCTTCAAACCATCTTGAATATGGCGTCGCGTCGCGGCCTCGCCTTCGGCGATTCCCCATTGCGAAGGATCTTCGTTCGCGGCCGTGGGTGCGGGCTCGACGCTTTTCTGACGACCCAGGTGCTCGACACTTTGCTGACGGCCCAGTTGATAGAGGCCATAGCCGGCCACGCTCAACAGGCCGGCGATAACCAATCCACTCAAAAACATTTTGCTGTTCATGGCGCAGACTCCAGGCTATGGGTATTGGCTTGCGATTGGTTATTGGTGGCGGTGGCGGCCGAACGCTCCAATTCGGGAAAACGGAATTCCAAGGTGGCCCAAAGCGCTGCGGCCTCCTCCTCAATCCGCAGGCGTTCTATATCTGTCCCAATGGCAGCGCGTCTTGTCGCCAACAGCTCGCTGAGAGACAGGCGGTTGCCGCGATACCCCGCAAGCGCTGCCTGGACACTTTCTTCGGCCAGAGGCAGCAGCGTTTTCTGGTAATGATCGAGCCGCGCCAGCTGCGCTTCCCACCGGATCAGCAACTGCTCAATTTCCAACTGGTGACTGCGGCGCATTTCTTCCTTTTGAGCCTGTACCTGATCCACGCGGGCAAGTTCGGCAGCGAGCTCCCGGTTTTGCCGGTTCTTGCGGTTCCATTCCAGCGGTATGGAAACGCCAAGCGAAACCATATCGGCATAATCCGCCCTGCGGATGGCGTACATCAGCGACCAGGTCCAATCGCCGCGTGTCTCCTGGCGCGCCACTTCAGCACGCGCAATAGCGGCGCGCTCTTCGGCATTCATTACCGCTATGTCGGGATGAAGGTCGAGGGAGTGCTCGGGGCCGTGGTTCGACCAATGGGTTGTACGGATTGACGGTGGTGAGCTCAATTCGGTCGGCTGGGGTAAACCCGTCCAGCGTTCAAGGGCGTGGCGGGTGCTGGCCAGCTGTGCGCGCAATGCTTTCAGCTCATCGTCGAGTTCTGCCAAGCTCAGGCGGGCGGCAAAAAGGTCGGTCTGATCACCGCGCCCACCACGGAATTCCGCATCCGCCGCCTGCACCTGCCGGGCCGCCTCCTCGCGCTGCGCCATCACCAGGGTCAATTGTTGCTGGCGGTAGTACAGGGCCAACCACGTGAGTGCGGCGCGCTCGCGCAGCTCTGCGAGGCTGGCGGTGCGGCGGACCTTGGCAGCCTCCGCTTCTCGCTGGAATTGCGCCGCTCTGGCCCTGCGTTTGGCTGGGCGTGTATAGGTCTGCATAAGACCCATCTTGCGCATGGTCATGGGTTCGTTATCCAGACCAAACGCCATATTGCCTTGGGTGGGGACATTATCGAGGCCGAGCTGCAACACCGGGTCGGGAAGCTGCCCCGCCGCAACCGCACGCTCCCCGGCAGCACGAGCACCTGCTTCATAACCTCGCAACGCTAAGGAATGGTGTTCCGCCGCGCGCAATGCCGCTTCGAAAGTGAGCGGGCCGGAATCCGCTGCGCGAATCGGTGCATAGACGACGAGCAAAAAAACGGTGCAGACAAGCCGACAAAGACAGTGCGAAGAAAAAAAATTCTGGATGGCTATTGCCCACCTTGCTGCAGTTAAAACAGACATAACAGAGATCCATGGAAGCATCCGCGGCGGCAAACCGACGGACCAAAAACCGCAACACAAACGACAAGCGTCGTGCTTTGTTGCGAATCAATGGGGATGGATCAACAGATGGTGGGGGGGCGCCAGACGCCTATAGGGTATGCGGATCGTAATGGAAGCGGACGATCAGGGAGAAAATCCGCCGTGAAGGGAAGAGCGGAAAAAGACAGAACGGCTGACAGCAGACCAGCGCCAGGGGAGCTGCACGTCTGGGTGGTTTTGCACAATTGGCCGGTTTTTAGGAAGGTTTCAAGATCATTACAACAATCGCGATCATCTGACATATCCATATGCATCATCTCGGCGTGTCCCGCAGGGACGTGTGCCATTGAGCCTTTTTCCATGAGGCTGTTTTCCGTGGGACTGTGCTTCGTGGGACTGTGTTTCGTGATGCTGTGTTTCATGGCACTGTTTTTCATATCACAGTGCGGCTCGGCGGTGATGGCGTTTGCCACACCTTGGAACGCGAGGGTAAGCGAAATGATGAGAGCCAGGAATATGCGCATGTGAAAAAGATTAGCGGACAGCACCCTGTTGCCGCAAGCCCAAATAAGAGAATTACCTTGCTCAGTTCCCCCTGTCTCTCTCATGACGTTCTCATGGTGACAAGTCCGCGGTGCAAAACGAATAGCAAAGATATGGCTCTGGTGAAGTTATTATCGACCTTAACAGGTGGCACAGGTTATCTACCGAACAGAAATATGACGCGGGTCTCGCCACATTCGCAGACCAACCTGATCTCCTGTAACTCCTCCCTGGAGACCCGTTCATGAACAAAAGCAATAAAAGTTTGTTGGCTGGAATAGGTGTTGGTGTAACTGCAGCTTTGCTACTGCAATTACTCGCTGGTGTTGTTATTGCGGTGACCGGCAGTTATGACATAGCAGCGTCACGCGATCACACGTCATTAGTGCGCTGGATGCTGAGCACTACCCAGCATAATGCAGTCAAACGTATGGCGGCAGCGGTGGAGCCCCCACCGGCTACACAACAAGTGAATATCGCCAGCGGCGCGAGTGCATATAAAGCGATGTGCGAGCACTGTCATGGTGGTCCGGATATCGACCGTGCAGAGTGGGCGCAGGGTTTATTGCCGCTGCCGCCGCACTTGACTGAACACGCTGAAGAATGGCAAATCAAGGAAATATTCTGGCTGGCAAAACACGGCATAAAAGCCACCGCCATGCCATCGTTTGGCGCATCGCATGATGACGCGACCTTGTGGAATATCGCGGCTTTCGTAAAACGGCTGCCGGGCATGACGGCGCGTGAATATGCATCCCTGGGCGAAGGTCAAGCTCATCATCACTAAATTCAGGAGCTGAACATGCAAATGTCTTATTGGCGTTTTGCCGCCATGATCGCCACATCCACTGTGATTATGTTTGGTTTGATGTACTTGAACACCTACGCGCTGGAACATGTGCTGTGGAGTGAAACCCGCATGTGGATGGCTTTGCTCATGGGCGCCACCATGGCCGTCGTAATGCTTCTGTTTATGCTGAACATGTATCCCAAAAAAAGGTTGAATGCCGGAATATTGCTCAGCGCACTTATTCTGTTTTCGCTGTCACTATGGTTCGTGCGTAGCCAGTCCACTGTGAATGATGTGGAGTATATGAAGGCGATGATCCCCCATCACTCCATCGCGATTATGACGAGCGAGCGCGCGCAAATCACTGATCCACGCGTGCGTAAATTGGCCGATGAAATTATTGAGGCGCAGAAGCGCGAAATTTCGGAAATGAAATACTTAATTGAGGCTTTGGAGGAGGAAAAATGATACCTGAAGCAAGGCGCTATCAAACTCCTTTTTGCTACGCCACGTTCGTATTAGTCGCGCTTGGCTGCTTCAGCCTATCGGGCTGTGATACTTGGCAATTGCGCGACGCGCCCAGCGTTTCCCTTGCAGATAAACCTATGCCGACCGTTGTGTCCGCACAGGAAGCGATTCAGAGTCCCGAGATCTCCCGGTTGGATTTAGCCACCCTGGACTCGGCGGAAATCAATAAAGTTCTACCCGCAGGACCTCAATGCTCGTTTCGCTATACGGATGCCAGTCCTCCCGTGCTTGCTGCGACCGTGGCAGGTACAAGCGGAAAAGCTGAAGGCGTTATCAAACTGCATGGACGCTTGATACAGGTGGCCTGGGAAAATACCGGGGACGATGTCTCAACCGGCGCTGTATTCACTGCGGACGGTATAAAAATAGAAGTTATTCCAGATTCTGCGGTGCCAATGGGAAAAGACCGCGCTGCGAAACTCGATTTTCAGGTACAGCCGGATTTTAAAGTTGGCTATAAAGGCTGGTATCGCTGTGATACACAATCCAATCTCGCCGCAACGCATTAGGCTTGCCTTTTGAAATCTCTGTCCCGGCTTCAATTAAAGGAGGTTGATATGAGCAAAATGGCTGAACTGTATCGCATGAAGACCCAGGAACACATCTGTCCCTATGGTCTGAAATCGCTGGCGCTGTTAAAACGAGAAGGTTACCGGGTCGACGATCATCCGCTGAAATCTCGGGAAGAGACCGACGCATTTAAGCGGCAGCACAATGTCGATACCACTCCGCAAGCGTTTATTGACGGCAAGAGAATTGGCGGATATACGGAATTAAAAAAGTATTTTGGCAAATCGGTGCCAGATAAAGATGCCACCACCTATACACCGGTTATCGCCATTTTTGCCACAACATGTCTGATGTCGGTTGCTCTTTCTGTGAGCCACTTTGCCCCCTTCAATGTCATTTGGACGCTAGAGATTTTTATCGCGTTGAGTATGTGTGCTCTAGCCATACAGAAATTACGCGATCTCAGTGCCTTTTCTTTGCAATTTATCACCTATGACCTGCTCGCGATGCGTTATGTGCGTTACGCGTATGTTTATGCATTTCTGGAGGCGTTTGCCGGCATCGGTATGTTGGCTAATGGTCCAGCGTGGCTGGTGGCATCCCCTGCTCTTTTTATTGGCACTGTTGGCGTCGTTTCTGTTTTTAAAGCTGTGTATATCGATAAACGCGAACTGAAATGCGCCTGTGTGGGCGGCAATAGCAATGTGCCTTTGGGGTTTGTGTCTCTGACGGAGAATTTGATGATGGTGGGAATGGGAATTTGGATGTTTCTTAAATGAGAAGTTTTTTAAATGAGATGTTTCCTAAATAAATGGACATTGCCAAAGGCGTTGACGCACACCCTCCTCAGGAGCAAAGAGAGTGTGCGACATCGTGGTTCTAGAACGACGCTCTAACGCCGAGGCTTACTGTCATCCCCGGCTCGTAAAAGCTGAAGGTCGCAGAGTCGTAGTGGAACGTTTGCCTCATCGGCTCGTTGGTCAGGTTCATCACGTTAAGACTGATCTGAGGTTCACCCGTAATATCAGCGAAATCATAGCTTGCGGAAAGATCAAATTGTCCGCGTGCATCTGTTTTTAGCTGCGCGAAGGGAATTCCGTTTTGGTTCGGTCCTGATGCCCATTGCTCATCATTCCAAACGTAAGTCAATCGGACTGAAGCCCCATAGTTTTCCCAATAGGTGGTGAAGTTGTAGGTTTCAGGCGATACACCGATAGCCTGCGCAGGCGCACCCTGCCCTTCACCTCTTTGATAGATATGCGTGTAGTTCGCATTAAAACCCAGCCCGCTCAGCAGCACATCCAAAGGCTGCACCCACGTTAACTCGATGCCCTCGATTTCCAGGTTGCCATCGGAATTGACCTGCCGCGTAACGGTCACTTCCGCAATTTCCGGCCCGCCCCTGCTATTGATGGCGTCTTGCGCGTTTGGCGATAAAGAATCAAACGGAATGGTGTTGGGATTTCCCGCGGCGACAGGCAATTGAGAGAACGGCACGGAAGTACTTTGGTTAACCGTAAAACCAGTCAATTGTTTTCCAAATAACGTCAAACCCACATAACCTTCGTCGCCCGTATACCATTCGCCACCGAAATCAATGTTGGTCGAAAGATATGGGGATAAACCAGGATTGCCCTGACTGGCGTTTTGGCCAGATGGATCGCCGAAATTTGTCGCTGGTAGCATCGCACTTGGGTTTGGCCGCGTCATGGTTCGGGAGGCGGAGAAACGAAGGACTACATCCTCCGCGACATCGAAGCTGACGTTCAGCGATGGGAGAAAATGATTGTAATTAGTTTCAGCTGCGCTGTAGAAACGTTGAGCTTCTACTGGCGGATTCGCGTTAGGCTGAGCCCCAATAGTCACTGGTCCGGCAATTACTTGGTCTGTCTCGATATAGCGGCCGCCTAAATTCAACCGTGCCTCGTGATTTGCAATTTCAGTGGTGGCATTCAATTCTATATAAGCGCCTCGGGTATCTTCGTCGACTATTCCAGTTTGCGCACCAGTGGCAGAGCCACCGCCTTCCGGTGCGCTATTGGCAAGAGCGTAATAGTTGCTGTCGGCAAAAAAACGATCAAAATCCACTGCGACAAAGCCGTGAGCGCCTGGTCGTAAATAAGACGACAAAGCCGATTGTGGTATGGCGGAATTGGGATTGAGTCCGTTGCAATCCGCTCTTCCGGTAGTAGGTGAATTGCCTTCACTGTCGAGGCCATTTCGACACACCACATCCTCCCATCGACCACTATTGTCATATCCACGAATCGCACGCTTTACTTTGTCTTGCGCGAGCCCGATTTTAATATTGTTGGAGTCATCGCCAAAACGGTAATCCAAGTGGAGACCCTCGGTTTCAGTATCACGTTCTTCTAACTGAATATTGACGCGGCCGCCCGTCCAGGTCCAACCAGCATCCGGGCTGTTGATATCGACTGCAGAGCGATAGATCGGCACTTCTCCATTGGTGTAGTCAACCTGCCCAATGGGTGTGTTTACCAGAACGGTGGGCTGAGAACGTCGCCAATCACTGCGACTGGCGTTGAGCTGCAGATCGACGGTATGCATATCACCGAATTCAAAATGAGCGCCGGGATTAACGCTATAAAAATCCAATTCCTCTGT
>DJFQ01000159.1 GCA_002432095.1 Marinagarivorans sp. UBA5868
AGTACGACATCGGCAATCCGGGATCCGGTGGGTCCAACTGGAACAATGCAGGTGTTGCGCATTTAACTGGTCTTGGCGACTACTATTATCTGGAAGATTAGCGGGTTGGACGTGGAGGGAGTTTGAGGTCGTAACGGCAACTCAAAACAAATTATTGATCAACCGATGGAAAGCAAGATCAGAAATGGCCGGTTCGATTTCTACGGTATTTATGTTTTTTATAATTGTCGCTGGTGGCGCGGGCGTAAATAACCCAGCTAATAAATAGCGCGAGACCCGCCAGGGCGACGTATGGATTGATATCGGGCAGTACTCGCTCCACCCAGTGGTAGTACGAATAACCGCTGGGGTGAAGGTGAGAAAAACCAGAACAATTGCGAAAATAAAGCGCACGGTAAAGCTCGACCAGCCAAAGTGCACCATAAAACCTCCAAACGATGTTAATTAATCCTGCGCGCTATAGACCGTCGCGCGTTTGGTATCAGTGCCATCCCCCAACCGCTCCAATTCGGCTTCGATCCAGTTTTCCACCTGCGTAATTAATTCTTTGCTCGTACGCCCAGCCGGGTCGATTGGCTCGCCAAATACCACCGTCACCACTCCCGCATAACGCATCCAGCTTTTTGCCGGCCAGCAGTAACCAGCATTTACCGCGACGGGAATAATCGGCGCGCCGGCTTCGAGGGCGATTTCCGGTCCGCTGCGCGCGTATTTGCCGCGGGTGCCGGGTGCCACGCGTGTCCCCTCTGGAAACAACAACACGTTCAAGCCGGACGCCAAACGCTGTACGCCTTGGATTTTGACCTGGCGCAACGCATCGCGAGGGTTTTCCCGATCAATCCCGATGGGCTGCAAACAGCGCAACCCCCAGCCAAAAAACGGAATATTCAGCAGTTCGCGTTTCAAAATGGTGGAGGCAGGAAAACACAAATGTTGCAATGCAAGTGTTTCCCAGGTGCTTTGATGTTTGGAGAGCACCACTTTCGGGCCGGCAATTTTTTGCACATTTTCCAGACCATAAATTTCGTAGCGCACGCCGCACATAAAGCGCACCCATTTGACGATCAGCCAGCACCAGGAAATCAAAATCCGGTGGCGCACCAAGGGTGGCAAAAACCAAATAAAGAGCGACAGAAAGCCGTAGAGAAAGCCGGTGAAGATATAACCGATGGCAAACAAGGTAGAGCGCAGTCGAAGCAGCATGGGTCAATGATTTCGAATGAGAAATTCGGCGACCGCTGCCAGATCATCAAAGATCCTGGTATCGGTGCCGTAATGGGGCCACAGAAGTGTGGTGGTTTCGGTTTGAGTGCCTTTGCCGGTGCGCACCAGCAGCGGCTGGCAACCTTTGGCTTTGGCGGCCTGAATGTCTTTGAGACTGTCGCCCACCATGGGCGCGCCCACAAGATCCGCGCCGAGATGCGCCTCAATGGCATCGAGTAAGCCGGTGCGCGGCTTGCGACAATCGCAGCCGGAATGGCTATCGTGGGGGCAGTAAAAAATGCCGTGGATGCGACCGCCGAGCCGCTCCACGTCGTCGCACATTTTTTGATGGATCTGTTCCAGCTCCGCCACCGTCAGCAGGCCTTTGGCCAAGCCTGACTGATTGGTGGCAACGGCGACTTTAAACCCGGCGTGAGTCAGCGCGGCTATGGCCTCCAGGCTACCGGCGATCGGTTCCCATTCTGTCACTGAACGCACACACCCGTTCCGCTCGTGATTGATGACGCCGTCCCTGTCGAGAACCACCCAAAGGCTCATTGGCTCACCGAGAGTAGGTTCATTGGCTCACCGCGAGCTGGGAGATGTCGGCCACCTCCCAAAACAACTCACGCAAACCGGTGAGCAGCGCGATGCGGTTGGCGCGCAGCTTGGAGTCCTCCGCCATCACCATCACCTCATCGAAAAAGCGGTCAACCGCCGCCCGCAAACCGGCAAGCGCTGCTAACGCCTCTTTGTACTGGTGGTTGGCAAACAAGGGCGCGACCTGCTCTTTCATCGCGGCCACCTGTTTAGCCAGCTCCTGCTCGGCGGGTTCTTTTAATAAAGAGTCTTTAACCACTGTCTCGGACGCCGGTTGTTTGGCGAGAATATTGGAAACCCGTTTGTTGGCCGCTGCCAGGGCGCCGGCCTCCGGCAACTGATAAAACGCCGCCACCGCCTGCACACGATTGTCGATATCCAGAGGATTGGCGACACCTTTCGCCGCCACCGCCTGATATACAACTCCGGGAATATTTTTTTCTTCGTACCAGGCGCGAAAGCGTTCCAGCATATAGGTCAACGCTTGTTCAACGCTCTCTTTGCGATTGGTGAGGGAGGGATGACGGCTGGCCGCTTCCTGCAGCAATTCACGCAAATCCAGGTTGTATTGTTTTTCCACGAGAATGCGCAACACCGCCACCGATGCGCGGCGTAAACCAAACGGGTCTTTGGAGCCGGTGGGCACTTGGCCTAAACCAAAAATACCCGACAGAGTATCCAAACGATCTGCCAATGCCACTGCGGCGCCGGTGGTAGTGGTAGGCAATTCGTCGCCGGCGAATTTCGGCAGATATTGCTCTTTCAGCGCCCAATAAACTTCTTCGTCTTCACCGTCTTTCTGGCCGTAATAAAAACCGGCGATGCCCTGCATATCGGCGAATTCGTACACCATGGCGGTGGCGAGATCGGCCTTGCTCAAACGTCCAGCTCTGTCCGCCCAGGTTTCATTAGCGCCCAATTTGCGGGCGATGGAGCCGGCAAGTTTGCCGACGCGTTCGGTTTTGTCGAATACGGTTCCCAGCTGTGCCTGGAACACCACCGTCTTTAATTTTTCCCGATGCTCATCCAGGGTTTTCTTTTTGTCGGTTTCGAAGAAAAAAGCCGCATCAGACAAACGCGGACGGATGACTTTTTCGTTGCCGGCAATGACTTGGGTGGGGTCGGTGCTTTCGATATTGGCAAGGGTAATAAAATGCGGCAAAAGAGCGCCGTCTTTATCCACCGCATGAAAATATTTTTGATGTTCTTTCATGGAGGAAATCAACGCTTCCGCCGGCACCGCCAAAAAGCGCTCTTCAAAACGTCCGGCAAGTGCCACCGGCCATTCCACCAGTGCCGTGACTTCATCTAGCAGATCGTCGTCGATCACCGCAGTGCCGCCGAGTTTTTCGCCAGCTGCGATAACTTGCTTGCGCACGGTTTCGCGGCGCTCGGCAAAATCGGCTACGACCTTGCCCTCTTCCAACAATAAATTTTGATAGCCGGTGGGCGACGTTATGGTGAGCGTGCGATCGCAATGGAAACGGTGCCCACGGGTTTGACTGCCGGCGGCGACGCCGAGAATGGTGCAGGGAATAATCTGCTCGTCGAACAGCATGACCAGCCATTTCACCGGACGCACAAATTCATCGCGTTTGGCTCCCCAACGCATGCGCTTGGCAATGGG
>DJFQ01000020.1 GCA_002432095.1 Marinagarivorans sp. UBA5868
AACGATATGCTTGCTGCAACGCCACCACCGCCGCCACCGCCAGCACCTGATGTAGCCGTTGCATCTCGGTATGGAATTTCAGTACCAGACTCGATACTCGCCTGCTGCTTATCGCCGGTAATAACTTTTGGTTGGCTCACAATTTCTGCATAGCCACTATCTTCCAGAGCCGACAGTTCCAGCCCAAGGAAAACATTATTACGGATAATATTCCAAGCTAACTTACCGGAGGCCGCATTGTCCGTGCCGGTCGCAGCAAGATCGAAGAAATCCGTTGTGGTAACGACCTCCCTACCCTGGTCATCAATTTCAATATCCTCCGCTGAAAGCGTATCGCCAGTAAATATACTTCGTCCGCTTCTATCTGGCGCCCAGATGGCACCACCTATAGCCGCTCCCAATTCTTTTCTGAAGTCATTATTCGCAATAACAATCCGCGCTTCGATCATCACCTGACGGATTGGTATATCCACCTGGTCGATTACTCGTCTGAAGGCTGCAATTTTTTCCTCGGTATCCGTCAAGATAATTGAGTTAGTACGCTCATCCACAATTGCATGACCACGCTCGGACAGTACACTGCCAGTTGCATTTCGATCCTGGCTTGCACGAGCCGCTCCCGCGCCGCCGGCACCACCCTCCCCGTACTGGGGAATGAAAAGGTCAAAAAGCTCGCGCGCGTTGGCATACCGCACTCGGATATATTCCGTGCGTAAGGGAGCAAGCTCCTCAAGTTGCTTCTTGGTTTCGAGCTCCTGGCGCTCACGCTCGGCGATTTCGGCGGCAGGAGCCACCATCAGTACATTGCCAATTTGTCGCTTGTCCAAGCCTTTGGTTTTCAGCACTAAATCCAGCGCTTGATCCCAAGGAACATTGTCGAGCCTAAGGGTGATATTTCCTTTAACGGTATCGCTCGCTACCAGGTTGAGCTCTGTAACATCCGCAATCAACTGAAGTACGCTGCGCACTTCGATATTTTGAAAGTTCAATGACAGCTTTTCACCGGTATAGGCAAACTGTGCTTTTTTCTCTTCAAGCTCGGCGCGCGTCAGCGGCTTTACGCTGATCACATATTCATTATCTGCCTGATAAGCAAGATAGTCATATTCGCCAGACGCTTTAATCGATAAGGAAGTGCGAATGTTGTTGGCGCTTGCGGACACCATTTTGACCGGAGTTGCAAAATCGGTTACGTCCAGTTTGCGCTTCAGTTCATCCGGCAATTCTGTCTGCATAAAGCTGACGTCTATTCCTCCGGCAACTTCTTCAACATCAATGCTAATCCCTGGGTTAGTCAACTGAACAATGACTTTACCTTCACCGGCATCACCTCTACGGAAATCAACCGAGGTAATAGCGGATTTTGATCGATCAAAAGTATTTTTACTCTTTCTGACAACAGCCGGACTGGTCGCCTGCTGCTCATTCTTCATCACATCACTTTCAGCGACCGACCGCTCCGAGCCAACCTCAACAATAAATTCATTGCCTTCTTTACGAGTGGTATAACTGGCGAGCTGATCCATATTGACGATCAGCCTGGTTCGACCCCCACTGGAAACCACCACCGCGCTGGATACATCTCCGATATCCATTGAGAATTTTTTCTGAGCCAATGTGTTATCGGTATCTTCGAAATCCAGAACGATACGAGCGGGTTTTTCAATGGTGTAACCCGCAGGGTCTGATGGCAGCTCATCAAACCGCAAACGTAACTCGACTTTTTCTCCTGGCAATTCTGCAAACTTAATGTCTTGCAATTCCGCCGCCCACGATAGCGCCGGTGCAAGGCAGGCACTCAGTAGAAACCCAGCGATCTTTTTATGTTGAACAAACATGCCAGTTATTCCTTCTCAGATAATTTCAAAGTGCGGGGGCGCTGCAGCCAACCGCCGAGACCGTCAGATACGATCTCGATTAAGTCGATTTGCGTCGGCGAAGCGGACACAATCTTGCCGTGATCCTTACCCAGGTAATTACCCAAAGTGACACGGTTAATGCCACCCACACCATCTTTCACTAACGCCCAGAAACGTCCTTCTTTCTGTAAAGTTCCAACCATGGAAAGAGAGTCCAATGCAAATGTCTCGAGGTATTCCTTCTCACGCCCAAAATCCGGTTTGACTTTTGGATCCGTCGACTGGACGATTTCCTTCACCTCCACCGGGGCATCGAACGGGCTCCGCATTGCTGTGACGTTATAAATATAGGCGTCATATGTGCGCAGGGGGGGCAAAGGTTCAATCGCGCCTTGTGGTCGCGCCTTGACCTCCTCAACGTAGCTTTGCAAATCGGCATGATTGTCACCAAAAGAACAACCTACCAGTGGCAACAGCCCGCACAGAGAAAAAAATACAGGCAACCGCGCAAGATTTTTTATTAATGTTGTAACCATCCGCACTATTCCTGCTCTTTATATCGGTAGGTTTTCGCTTGAATGGTCATCAGAAGATTACCCGCTTTTTCGTCACGCTTGATGTCGAAATCATGCAGGGTCACTATCCTTGGCATTCCAGCAACACCACTTACAAATGCACCAAATTCGTGATAACCGCCCGCCACCTTAATTTCGATAGGAAGCTCAACATAAAACTCAGAGGCAATTTCCGGCTTTAATGTGATGCTCTCTATCGCCAGGCGACTGTCGATCCCTTTTTCGTCGATATCCTCAAGTAAACCCGGCACCTCTGTGTCCTTGGGTAATTGTTTTTTCAATGCCTCGAAAGACTCTTCCATTTCCGCCATTTGCTGGCGATATTTGTCGAGATTAGCTGCTTCGTACGCTTTCTTCTCGAAAGACGCCTTGAGATCCACTTCTTTGCGCTGCGCCCCAGCCAACTGCATATTCTTATCTTTCACAATCAGAAAATAAGCGCCTGCAATAATGACTGCGCATGCAAGCAGGCAGACAAAAATCCGCGCCGGCACCGGCCAAACACCAATCCGGTCCCAGTCGAGATCAGAAAAATTAAAATTCTTTAACTGTTCTGCGTAATCAGACATTCCAGCCATGTTAAGCACCACCTTCCGGTTGTTCACTTGCAGGCAATACAGCATTGAATTGCAAAGAGAACTCCGATGCTTGTTCGCCGTACTTATCTGATGCGGTGATCGATTTCAAATTGGGGTCGGCGAACCACTCTGACTGATCAAGATTACGCATAAAACTCGACACCCGGTTGCTCGATTCCGTGACTCCTTTTACAGAGACGACGCTGCCCTGTCTTGTCAAATTGGAAAAGAACAATCCATCGGGCACCGCGCGCACGATTTCATCAAAGTAGCGCACAATTGTTGGCCGGGTGCCCTGCAGATCCTGAATCACTTTCATCCGCGCGATCAATTGCTGGCGCTTTTTCTTAAGCTCGTTGATTTCCTGTACTCGCTTATCAAGAACCGCGATCTCGTTCTGCAGAATTTGATTACGCTCGTCCTGATTTTCGATTGCACCATCAACAAAACGAACCCATCCAAATGCAATCACGACAGCAAATACGCAAACCGCGCCCAGCTGAGTAATAAACTCTTTCTTTTTCTCCTGGCGATACTCTTCCCGCCAGGGTAGGAGGTTAATTCTAGCCATCGAAATCAAAACTCCTCAGAGCCAAACCAGTAGCAATCATCAGTGCGGGTGCATCATTTGCCAACGCGGCGGAATTGACGCGCGACGATATGGACATATTGGCGAATGGATTAGCAACACTGGCTGATGTGCCGAGCTTTTCTTCAATCAACTCCGCCAAGCCGGACATGGATGCGACACCCCCCGCCAGCACTATATGATCCACATCGTTATATTGACTGGATGAAAAAAAGAACTGCAAAGAACGGGTAACTTGCTGAACAACAGAATCCTTAAAAGGCTCGAGCACTTCCGGCTCATAGTCATCCGGTAAGCCGCCTTGCTTTTTCGCTAAGCCAGCCTCTTCTTCAGAGAGCCCATATCGGCGCTGAATTTCTTCCGTCAACTGACGTCCGCCAAACAGCTGCTCGCGGGTGTAAACCGTTCGACCATCCACCAACACGCTCAGAGTTGTCATGGTCGACCCTATATCGACAATCGCAACAACCTGATCCTGTTGATCCGCCAATTGATCACGAATTAAAGCGAATGCCCGCTCCATTGTGTAAGCCTCTACATCGACAACCTTGGGATGCAGATCAGCCAGCTCAAGCACAGCAGCGCGAGTTTCAACATTTTCTTTGCGGCAGGCGGCGAGCAGGACTTTGACTTGGTCGGGAGACTTGTCCGAGATGCCCTGCACATCAAAATCCAGGGCCACCTCTTCGAGGGGATAAGGAATATATTGATCGGCTTCGAGCGAGATCTGGAGCTCCATGGCATCCTCACTCAACCCCGCAGGCATGTCGATCATTTTTGTAATGACTGCAGACCCAGGAACCGCTACTGCAGCATCCTTGAGCTTGCTGCGGGAGGACTGCACGGTCGCTTTGATTGCCTGCGCCACAGACTCCACGTCATTTATGTTTTTTTCCACAACCGAATTCGCCGGCAGTGCGCGCACAGCATAATTTTCGACGCGGAAGCCGCTGCCTTGGCGACTCAACTCCAACATTTTGACTGTAGTGGAACTGATATCCAGGCCAAGCATCGGCTTTGTTTTTTTATCCAAAAAACTGAGAAGGCTCATTTTTCTATCTATTTCCACTACTTAGCTGATGTTTATGTTATAGCACTTTAACAAAAGGCTGCAACTTGAGGTCGCACGTGTAAAGTGTGAAAAAGGTCTTATAATAGCCAGCCTGCTGGGACGCTACACAATCAGAAACCAAAAAAGACCATTCAACCAATGAATTTCAGAAATACAGTATTGGGACTGTCCTGGCTCCTGCTAACCGGCATGAGTGGTGCAGTCGCCGTTTTGGCCGGAACCCACTTATACCTTAGCCCATCTTTGCCATCTGTGGAGAGTTTGCGTGATATCCGCCTTCAAACTCCACTGCGTATTTATTCTAGTGATGGCAAGCTCATCGGTGAGATTGGCGAGATGCGCCGTACTCCCGTTAAGTTTCAGGAAATTCCTCAAGGCTACATTGACGCCTTATTGTCAGCGGAAGACGCCCAATTCTACTCCCATCGTGGCGTTTCGATTAAGGGACTTCTGCGAGCATCTTCACAATTATTAATGTCTGGAGACATTCAGGGCGGCGGCTCTACGATCACTATGCAGGTCGCCCGCAACTTCTTTCTCACCAAACGCCAGGAATTCAAACGCAAATTTAACGAGATCTTACTCGCTTTGCGCATCGAGAGGGAACTGTCAAAAGAAGAAATTTTAGAGCTCTATGTGAATGTCATCTTTCTTGGTAATAGAGCTTACGGCATTCATGCCGCTGCCGAGGTTTACTATGGTAAAGACTTGGATCAACTATCTGTAGCTCAGTTAGCCATGCTTGCGGGAATCCCCAAAGCTCCATCGATCATGAATCCTTTGGCTAATCTGCAGAGGGCAACCGAACGGAGAAATTGGATTCTTGGACGGATGTTGGAGCTGGGAAAAATTGATGAGACTGCTTATCAACAGGCGCTCGCGGAGTCCGGCGCTGCAAAATATCACGGCAGTAATTTAGACCTCAATGCATCTTATGTCGCTGAAATGGCGCGCCGCACAGCGGTGGACATGTTTGGACCAAATGCCTACACCGATGGTTATCGGGTATACACGACCCTCGATAGCCAACTGCAATCAGATGCGCGTAATGCCGTTATTCTCGGTATCCAGGACTATGACAAACGCCATGGCTATAGAGGACCTGAGCAAAAATTATTGGTACCCAAGGAGGTGGCGGAAGCGGTGGCCAGCGGCGAAAAGCCGGCCCCCGATATATCTGCCGAATGGCATACAGCACTCCGTGATGCTTTGGCAGAACTCCCCGTTTACGCAGAGATGCTACCGGCAGCGGTGGTCAGTGTTGCCCCGGAAAAGGTCGAATTCCTGCTTAGCAATGGCGAGGAGATTGAACTCAAATGGGAAGGCGAATTAACTGAGTGGCGACCGTATCTTTCCGTCAACAGTCTTGGTCCAAAACCGTCCGACCCAGCGAACATGTTCGAAATCGGCGATGTCGTCCGCCTGCGCCGCAATGACGGAAAAACATGGGCATTGACGCAGATTCCGCAAGTGCAGGCGGCATTAATTACGCTCAACCCGCGCAACGGCGCAATTCTCGCGCTGGTGGGTGGACTCGACTTCCAGCAAAGCAATTTCAATCGTGCGATTCAGGCGCGCCGCCAACCTGGCTCCAGCTTTAAACCATTTCTTTATACTGCCGCACTTGAAAATGGCTACACCGCTGCCAGCATAATTAATGATTCTCCTTTGGTTTTTGACGATGAACAGCAAGAGGCCGCATGGCGTCCAGAAAATTCCGGTGGCGATTTTCTCGGCCCAACTCGGCTGCGCAAGGCCTTGTACTTGTCTCGCAATCTCGTCTCAATTCGCCTGCTGCACAGCATAGGGTTCGATAAGGCGTTTTCCACCATTGACCGGTTTGGCTTTGATCCGAAGGCTTTTCCGCGCGATCTTTCCGTCGCTCTCGGCAGCTTTGCTGTAACACCGCTGAACGTTGCCCAAGGGTATGCTGTGCTCGCCAACGGCGGCTACAAGGTCGAGCCCTATCACATAGAACGCATTCTGAATTTCGAAGGTCGCGCAGTATACGAAGCTCGGCCAGCCACGGTGTGCCGGGATTGCTCTGAACAAAGCGCCGAAGAGCAATATGTCGCCCAGGAAAATGATCCTTTTTTCTTTTCTGGCGACCCATTTGCAATCAGTGATGCGCTGCGCAACCTGCTCGGCGGAATGGAGCCACAGGATTATCCACGAGCGCCGCGGGTTATTGATGCTGAGGTTTCCTACATCATGGATTCGATGCTCAAAGATGTGGTGAAACGCGGTACAGCTACTAAAGCAAAAGTACTGCAGCGCGGCGATCTTGCCGGCAAAACCGGTACTACCAACAATGCTACGGATGCATGGTTCGCCGGTTACGGCGGTGACTTGGTCGCGGTGGCATGGCTCGGCTTTGACGACACCACGACCTTGGGCCGGCAAGAATTCGGCGGCACCGCAGCTCTACCGGTTTGGATCGAGTTCATGCGCCAGGCACTGCGCGACCGCCCGGAAATCAACTTACCGCAGCCCCCTGGGTTGGTTACAGTTCGTATAGATCCAGATACTGGGAAACGGGCAGACGCCAGCACATCGAATGCTATCTACGAAATTTTTCGCAGCAATCAGGTACCTCAGGAAAGCGGCGAAGATATCCAGTCGCCATGGCAAAGCTCTGACGAGGTACGCACGGAATCGATTTTTTAGAAATCAGGAATACTGGTCGGGAAGGGATTCTTAAAGAAGATATAAATAGATAAATAGAAGAAAGAGCAGACGGGGCCGATAGGCCCCGAGAAACATCAGCTAGCGCGACGACCACCGAAACGCTTGTTGAAACGGTCAATACGTCCACCAGTGTCCACCATTTTCTGTTTGCCGGTATAAAACGGGTGGCATTCAGAACAGACTTCGATCGTGATGTTTTTGGCTACCGTAGAACGGGTTTCAATCACATTGCCACAACTACAAGTGGCGACCATTTTGCCGTATTTAGGTTGGATGCTTTCTTTCATGGAGCTTGCCTCATGTGCGTATGCCGCCACCCGATCTTGTGCCGGGCACCGCATACTGGTTAAAGTTGCTGGCGTTAAGGGCGCGAATAGTACCAGAATGCGCCGTATCCGCAAGCAAATCCTGCGTAAAACTTGAGCACAATCCACCCACCTTTCTCTGCCGTTCCGCCCATCCAATGCCAATGATTCTTATCGTCGCTTTGCCCACGCCGTTGCGACGCCTCTTTGAATATCTCCCCGAGCCGGAATCCCCGCGGCAGTGGCAACCGGGTATTCGCGTGGAGGTGCCGTTCGGCGCCCAGACGCTGGTCGGAATTCTTGTCGATACGACAGATAACCCGGCTTATCCGCTGGAGAAGTTGCGACCCATCCATGCTGTGCTTGACCAGCGTCCAGTGCTGCCACCGGACATCATCGCTCTATGCCGTTGGGTCGCGGACTATTACCAACATCCTCCAGGGGAAGTATTTCACGCGGCGTTACCCACGCAGTTGCGCAAATCAGAATCGGGTTGCATATCCGTGTCTTACTGGCGTCATACCACCAATGGCAAAGGATTACCCGATACCGCCTTAAAGCGCAGCCCCAAACAGCAGCAGCTACATCAACTGCTCCTCCAATACGGGCGACTGAGCGACCCGCAATTAAAACAGATGGGGGTCAGTCGACAAGCGCTAAAAGCACTGGCAGATAAAGGGATTGTCTGCAACAGCTGCGACGAGGCTGGAGGGCCGACCGTCAATCGGAACTCCCACAGCATTCTTGCGGAGCCCCCCCAACAGCTCAATGCAGAACAGCAGGTCGCGCTGGATAGCATCCGCTACCATCGTTATCAAACCTATTTGCTAGAAGGAGTAACGGGGAGTGGGAAAACGGAGGTGTACCTCCATGCCATAGCCCGGACCCTGCAGGCCGGAAAGCAGGTTTTAATGCTGGTGCCGGAAATTGGCCTTGCTCCGCAAACCCTGTCTCGTTTCCGCTCCCGCTTCTCCGTGCCGATCGTGCAACTGCATTCGCATATTGCAGAGGCAACACGCGCTGGCAACTGGCGTGCGGCCGCCGACGGAGAAGCTCGCATAGTGATAGGGACACGCCTTGCGGCGTTTACACCAATGCCTGATCTCGGCCTGATTATCCTTGATGAAGAACACGACCTTTCATTCAAGCAACAGGACGGACTGCGCTATTCCGCCCGAGATCTTGCCGTCATGCGCGCATATCGCAGCGAAATCCCCCTGCTGCTCGGCTCGGCAACCCCCTCTCTGGAGACTTTGCACAATGCGTTGAACGGACGTTATGAGCACCTGGTTTTGCCAAAACGCGCTGGCGACGCACGGCCGCCCATAATCGAGGTGCTGGATATGCGCAAAGAACCGCACAACGGCGTTTTAAGCGCGCGGGCACTTGAGCTGATGAGGCAGACCTTACAGCGGGGACAACAGGTGCTGGTATTCATCAACCGGCGCGGCTTTGCACCAGCGCTGCTTTGCCAGCACTGCGGCTGGGTGGCCAATTGCACAGCCTGCTCCGCACGAATGACGCTGCACAGTCAACCACGTCACCTCCACTGCCATCACTGCAATCTGCAACGACCGGTACCTCAGCAATGCCCCAGCTGCCAATACCCAAAGCTAAGCGCGCTTGGCCAAGGTACAGAACGATGTGAAGCGCTTCTACAACATCACTTTCCCGCAATCGAAGTTTTGCGCGTGGACCAGGATTCCATGCGTCGCAAAACGGCCATGGCAGAACTCAATCAAAAACTGGAGCAGGGCGAACCTTGCATTTTGGTCGGCACCCAAATGCTAGCCAAAGGACATCACTTTCCCAAAGTCACTCTCGCCGTTCTTTTGGATATCGATCAAGGCCTTTTTAGCGGCGATTTTCGCGGCCCGGAACGCATGGGCCAACAATTGACCCAAGTTGCCGGGAGAGCGGGTCGGGGGGACTTACCGGGTTCGGTACTGCTACAGACTTACCAACCGGACCATCCTTTACTCCAACTGTTATTACGCGAGGGCTACAACCCATTTGCCCAGACGCTTCTGCAGGAGCGTTTGTTTGCTCGCCTTCCTCCCCATTGGGCAATGGTAGTGATCCGGGCGGAATCAAAGCGCGCCGAAAACGCTTTGGCATTTCTCAATGAAGCTTTACGGGCCGCCCGTGAACTGCGACCCGCATCACCTGATCACGCGTATCTCGGCCCACTTCCAGCACTGATGGAAAAACGCAATCACCGCTACCGCTACCAGCTACAAATCACCAATGCGCGGCGCGGTGATTTACAACTGTTTATGCGGACATTGGTGGAACGGGTGGAGGGGCTTACCCTCGCTCAAAGGGTGCGATGGAGCGTCGATGTCGACCCACAGGACATGAGTTAGCTTCAATGTACGNNATGAGTTAACTTTAAGGTGACCTGGAGGAAGTCGATGAAATCGCGGTGTTTTCATTTTTGCCACAGGCTACAATGTGCGCCCTTCATGTTTTCCAAGCGACTGTAGCAACCATGGCCAATCAATCCTCCGGTTCCAAAGTCCCAGGCTGGGTATGGCTGTTTACCGGCACGATTCTCGGCGCCTTCATTACGTTTCTGATGCGTTTGAGCGAACTCCAACCCGCTGCACCGGGTGCGCGCCCCACACAAACCACTCCTTCCGCTGCGGAGGAAACCAAAACCCCCGCGAACTATGACTTCTACAAAATCCTGCGCGATACCGAAGTGCCGGTAACCGCATCGCGGGATCCGGTCACCACCAAGGTCGAAGAAAACGTTGAATATCTTCTCCAGGTCGCCTCATTTCGTTCCGCCACTGACGCAGAACAGGTACGCGCGGAGCTGACACTGCTCAATCTCGCGACCCGTATTGAGCAATCCACAGCAAAAGAGGGAAATATTTGGCACCGCGTGATTGTCGGCCCTTTCGCCAGCCGGTCACAGTTAGCCAAAGCCCGGGATACCCTACTATCGAATCGATACGACGCTATGCTGCTTAAGCGCAAGCGCGACCCCTGACACAACACCCTATNNACAACATACTATCGACGTATCCCGCGCACCTGAGGCGATTCCCGCTTGAAATTGCCCTCACAGCCCCCACTTTTCTTCGCTTGACTCATTCGCTGCCTATAAAGCGCAGCTCACTCTAACTAAGGATTACCTGTGGAACAGTACCGCGGAACCACCATCGTGTCCGTGCGCCGCAATGGCAAAGTCGTCATCGGCGGCGACGGCCAGGTCTCGCTCGGCAACACCATTATGAAAGGCAACGCCCGCAAAGTACGCAGGCTGTATCGCAACCAGGTTATTGCCGGATTCGCCGGCGGCACCGCCGATGCTTTTACACTTTTTGAGCGTTTCGAAGCCAAATTGGAAAGCCATAGCGGTAATCTCGTCCGTGCTGCGGTGGAACTGGCCAAAGACTGGCGGACTGATCGCGCCCTGCGCCGACTTGAAGCTTTGCTCGCCGTGGCCAACGCGGAAGCCTCGCTGATCATTACCGGCAACGGCGATGTGATACAGCCGGAAAACGACCTGATTGCCATAGGATCCGGCGGTGCCTTTGCCCAATCCGCGGCGAGGGCTTTGCTGGAAAACACCGAACTCGACGCGCGCAGCATCGTCGAAAAAAGCCTCACCATCGCCGGCGATATCTGCATCTATACCAATCACAATCTCACCGTCGAAGAACTTGAGTTTTAAGCCGCCCATGACCCACATGACCCCCCGCGAAATCGTGCATGAACTGGACAAACACATCGTCGGCCAACAGGCCGCCAAACGCGCCGTTGCGATTGCGTTGCGCAACCGCTGGCGGCGAATGCAGCTGGGCGCCGAACTTCGTAATGAAGTCACGCCTAAAAACATTCTGATGATCGGCCCCACCGGGGTGGGTAAAACAGAAATCGCCCGCCGTCTGGCAAAACTCGCCAATGCGCCTTTTATCAAAGTTGAAGCGACAAAATTTACGGAAGTTGGTTATGTCGGTCGAGATGTTGAATCCATCGTGCGCGATTTAGTGGACAGCGCAATCAAGTTATATCGCGAGCAGGAAACCCGCAAAGTCCAACATCGCGCTATGGACGCTGCCGAAGATCGGGTAATGGACGCGCTTCTCCCTCCGCCGCGTCACGAGGAAAATCACGAAGAATCCACTACTCGTCAGTTGTTTCGCAAAAAATTGCGCCAGGGCGAACTCGATGACAAAGAAATCGAAATCGAAGTAAGCAACGCTTCCGTTGGAGTTGAAATCATGGCGCCTCCCGGCATGGAGGAAATGACAAACCAATTGCAGAACATGTTCTCCTCTCTCAACACCGGCCGCACCAAAAAACGCAAAATGACGGTCAAGCAAGCGATGAAAAAACTCGCCGATGAAGAAGCCGGAAAGCTGGTGAATGAGGAGGAAATTAAAGCCGCCGCCATTGCCGCCGCAGAACAGAATGGCATAGTCTTTATCGACGAAATTGACAAGGTCGCCAAACGTGAAGGCACCACTGGTGCTGATGTGTCTCGCGAAGGTGTTCAGCGTGACCTTTTGCCGTTGATCGAAGGTTGCACGGTCAGCACTAAACATGGCGTTATCAAAACGGATCACATTTTATTTATCGCGTCCGGGGCGTTTCACCTGTCAAAGCCCTCGGACCTCGTTCCCGAGCTCCAAGGGCGCCTGCCTATCCGTGTAGAACTCGATGCGCTGACACCTGATGATTTCGAACGTATTCTCACCGAGCCCAATGCCTCTCTTACCGAGCAGCATGTTGCACTTTTGGCGACGGAAAATGTGCATCTGACGTTCACCAAAGATGGCATCCGACGCATCGCTGAAATCGCCTTTAATGTAAATGAAAAAACGGAAAACATCGGCGCACGCCGATTACACACGGTGCTGGAACGGCTGCTGGAGACCGTGTCATTTGGCGCAGGTGACAGCGAAACGTCGATTACTGTAGATGCAAATTATGTCAACGAACAATTAGCCAATCTCGCGCAGGACGAAGACCTGAGCCGGTTTATCTTGTAGCAATCTATGGTGATGCCATCCGATGTCAAATTGCGGCGCAAATCCAACTTGTTGGAATTGCGCTTTGATTCTGAAATTTTTCAACTGCCGGCGGAATTTTTGCGGGTTCACTCGCCTTCTGCTGAGGTCCGCGGACACGGGCCTGGGCAGGCGCAATTACAATATGGCAAATTAAACGTGCAGCTGACGGGGGCCGAACCCCAAGGCAATTATGCGATCCGCCTGTTGTTCGACGATGGCCACAATAGCGGTATTTACACTTGGGATTATCTCTATGATCTCGGGCGACGCCAGGAGCACTACTGGCAGACCTATCTGGACGCACTCACGAAAGCAGGCAAAACCCGCGACCCACACACCAGCGTGGTAAAAATACGCTGACGATAATCCACTAATCGCCCCGCGCCTGACTGCTCGCAGCGGACTTGATTTGCCCTGGATTGTTTTCAAAAAACAAGGCCCTCCCAAGGTCCACATATTCTTGAATGTGTTTGGGTTTGCCGAATAAATATCCCTGCAGAGATTCGCAGCCCTGAGCAATGAGAAAATCACGCTGCGCTTCTGTTTCCACTCCCTCCGCCACCACTTTAAGACGCAGCTTGTGCGCCATGGCAATAATTGCTGTTGCGATTTCGGATCCATGGGGATCGTGGGGAATATCCTCAACAAAGGATCGGTCGATCTTCAAACAATTAATGGGAAATCGCTTCAAATAGGAAAGCGAGCTGTAGCCGGTTCCGAAGTCGTCGATGGAAAGACGGCAACCGAGATCGCGCAATCGGCGCATTACATCAATTGCTAATTGCACATCGTCCATCACCAATGATTCGGTCAATTCAAATTCTATCTGTTCAGGCTCAACGCCCGATTCGGCCATCACTCTTTTTATGTCACGCAATAAGGTGCGCGAATAAAATTGCCGCCCAGAAAGATTAACCGATATACCTTTGATGCCGACATGCCCCAGATAGCCCTTATGTTGCGACAGATGAAAACATACGCGCTCCAGCATCAGCTGTCCCAAGCCATGGATCAAACCGGTTTCTTCCGCCAGCGCGACAAATCTGGCGGGGCTTATTTGGCCCTCCTCTGGGTCAAACCAGCGTACCAGCGCTTCCGCCCAAATCACTTTGCCATCCGCCGACACTTGCGGTTGTAAATAAGCTTCCAATGCCTGATTGCGGATCGCCTGTCGCAACTTCTGCTCCAAGCGGAGACTCTCGCGCAGCTCGAGATCCAATTTGTAAGAAAAGAAATTTACCCGATTGCGGCCAGATCCTTTCGCTTCATAAAGCGCCATATCGGCATTGCGCATCAGGTCTTCGGCTCTATCGCCGTCGGCGGGATACAACGCAACGCCAATGGACGCGCCCACTTCAATCGTGTGAGCGCCGACAGTAATGGGTAAATTGACCGCATCCAGAACGCGTTTGGCGAGACTTGTGACTTCTGAGATTTCATTTACCGGGGCTAACATAATGGTGAACTCATCCCCGCCCATGCGAGACACCGCATCCTGCTCGCGCACTGCAGCGCGTATTCTCTGCGCCTGCTGTTGCAGCAATTGATCACCACCCGAATGCCCAAGCAAATCATTAACACGTTTAAAATTATCCATATCGAGCATTAATACTGCAGCTTTGGCGAGACTTCGTTTGGCTTTGGCGAGACCAAAACCGAGCAAATCGACGAAAAATCGGCGATTGGGCAACCCTGTGAGCGGGTCGTAAAACGCCAGTTTTTCCAACTCTTTTTGCGCGTTTTTGAGTTCGGTCACATCCGCTAGGGTGCCGATCATTCCTTCCATTCCCAAACCGGCCGTCAAAGGCGCAACATTCTCCATCAAAAACTTTTCTACTCCGTTATCACTGTGATAGCGGTACTCCACAAGGACCGACTGGCTTTTTTGCTGAGCCCTTTCCCAACTCGAACGATATAAATCCAGGTCATCTTTAACGATGCGGCTCTCGTGATTGTCCCAGGCGCCAGCGCCCAAATGAGTGCCGGTAATTTTGTACCAGCGCTCGTTGGCGTACACCAGGTTACCATCTGCGTCCAACTGAAAAATGCCAATCGGAGCATTGGATGTTAGGGTGCGGAAACGATTTTCCGACGATTGCAGCGCAAGATTTTCGCTAGCGAGATTGTCCAGCATGCGGTTGAACACATCCACCAACTCACCGATTTCATCGTCGCTACGCTTGGTCGCACGTTTGGACGCGTAGGCGTCATCCACCAACGCCTGCGCCGTTTCGTGCAGCTCTTCCAGGGGCAGAGTGACAGACCGCATCACCCGCTTGAGCATGCGCGTCACTAAAAACAGCACCACCGCTATCAGCACCAGAAGCAGGGGAACAAAAAAACGCAAGCTCTCAAAAATAAAGCTGCGATTGGCGACGACAGAGATGGTGCCGAGACTCTGGTCCAAGTGCCACACTTCACGGGTGGTCACCGTCTGCCATCGGGCTTTTTTCTGCGTCGCGCCAACCAATTCGGTGCTGCAATCATAAGACGCGCCGGTGCGACTATACGCGCTAAAAAGCGCGCCTGATTGGTCGTATAAACAGACGGCGTCAACGTATTTTTGGTATTTCGCCGCGGACAGGTTCAGCTGTCCGGCATTGGTATCACCGAATTCCAACGCCGCGCGGGAACGGTTGCCAAGAATGTCGGCAAGCACTTGCATGTCTTGGTGTAGCTTTTTTTCGTTGATCCAGCTTTCGATTCCCACCAGCCCCAGGCCGGTCACCCCCAGCATGACAAACATGCTGGATAAAATCGTGCGTAAAACCTTGTTGCGAAACGAACGGTGACTGACTGGCGACACTTTTACCTCCTCACCAAAGAGGCGAGTTCGAGCAATTGGGCATCCAGGGCGACATTGTTGTTGCGCGCGCGCGCCAGATTCACCTCAAAACTTACCCGCTGCTGGCGCAACCGGAGCTGGATAATTGCATCCTCCCCCAGACCGCGCCGGCAGCCGTCACACACCGTGAGAATGGATTGCCCATTTGTTTGCGCTATCAATTGTTCGTATTCATCGTCATCAACATCTTCACCAATAACCAGTGCCTGGCATTGATCAAGGTCGGTCTGAGCCGACCTTACGTTCAAGGTGCGAGTTGCTACTTTTTGCTCGCCGCTGATCGCCAGCAGCACCTCCCCCGACACTGGTTTGCCAAGCAGGCAAACATCGAGCACAGGTTTCTCAGGTGAAACGGTATCCCAGGACGTAAAACGCATGATGGCGACAATGACCGCAGCGCGCAGCTCTCCCTCGCTCGGTGCTGCGGCAGCATCCAGTAAAGGAAAGGGGCCACAGAGGACAACGCTGAGCAGACCCCGCGCCAGCCAAAGGCAACTCCTTCCACGCCAGAACCCGGAGCCCTGCTTGAACATGTTGATCCTCAATCGGTGTGAAGGATGTGATAGAGACAGTCGTAGCCACGCAGGGTAAAGCAGCACGCTGCTCGCAGCAGAAAATAGACGACTGACATACAACAAATCAGGGCGCGTGGTTATTCGTATAATTCTTAAATTTCTGCAGCGTCAAACAAGCCGCAGCGAAGCCCATGCCAAGTTAGTATTCCCTATCAGATTAGCTCACAGAAAAGACCCGCGCCAATTGCAAAACATGCGTTTGAAAAAAGACTGTTGCCGTTGTGGCCAGCCCATAAAGTTGTTTTTGACGCCAAAGATGTCTCTGTCCGCCACAATGCGCGCATCCGGAATGTAAATAAATTGTGGAATCGCGCAAAAAACAAAATTTAGACGAAGCCACTTCCTTGTTCTCAATCACAGTTTTTTCACGCGTTAATAAAAATTCCGTAGATTTTTTGCCAATGATGACACCTAGGAATACTTATTGGCCTTTAATGCAAAATTAAAACAAACGTTAAAATTATTGGCGCCCTAGGTGTCACTTTATACCGCGTTGTGAGTGCAATTATCGGCTTATATAATCCCCCCCGCGAATTCTCCCCGCAACGAGGAACTGCCATGAAGCTCTTTATAAATCCAACAACTGCTTTATTTGCGTTATGTACCACATCATCTCTGCTGATATCCGGCTGTTCCAGCAGCGACAAAAGTCCTAGCAGCAATGCAATTTCCAACCCGAATAATTCATCTGGCGGCATGCAAGTCAGCCAAACCGAAATTTCGGGAAATGTAATTAAAGGCACCATCAAAAATGCCGACGTTCATTTTTACTCCATCGGCGGCAATAAAATAAATGCATCTCCCTTCGCCAGCACCAAAACCGATGGCAACGGCGCTTTCGCCATAACAGTACCCAGCGGCGTTGCAGAAGCACTTTATGTTGAGGTTCTGGCAGCGGCTGACGGCTCCTCTACCATGACGTGCGATGCGGAAGTGTGTGGTTCCGTCGAGGATACCGAGGGCGAAGACACGAACGGCAACGGCCAGTTCGATTTTGGCGAAACAATCAAATTGACTGATGATTTCCGCTTAACGACAGCGGTCACCAATTTTAAAAACAGCGAGCGCATCAAAATCAGCGTGACACCCATGTCACATATGGCGATGCAACGCGCCAAGCGCAAAGGCAAGCTGGATCCTTCTTCCATTACTGCAGAAATGAAGGAGTTGGCTAATCATTTAAATCTCCCTTCTGAACTCAGTCAGCTTATCGCGGAAGACATCACTGCCGTGCTGGATGGCGAGCCTAATGAAACCTCGTTCCTCTACAGCCTCTACAGCTCCGCTATTGCGAGTTACGCACATAAAAATCGTATGAGTATTGCCAGCGCGATCGAAAAAATCGACGCTGAGCTGTATGACGCGAACGGCAACGTAAATAGCGCAATGCTGATAGATCTGCTCCAATTCGCACGCAAAAACGCGGACCATGTTCTCCGCGGCAAACAAGGCCTGCATAAGCTATTAACCCAAATCATGCTCGTCCTCAACAACCACGAATGTCACTTGAGCGGACGCGGCAACTGTGGAGGCGGACACGGTCCCGACCCTGAAAAGCCGCCGGTAGGCGAGCTGGCGAAAGTGAAAGGCTTTGTTGGCGACTTCCGCTCTTGGGTTCGCGAACTGACCATGCAAAACAACCCAGCGCTCGCCAATTTCAAAGCGCGCAGCGAGATGGTTGGTCGCGTATGGGAAGACGATGTTAAAGTGCTTGCCTCCGCTCTGAATGACGTGCTTCCAGGCATCGCTCAGGCAGTCTCTCCCGCTTATGAATTCTGCTATTACTGCGAAATCGACGGGCTCGCGTTTGCCGCAGCCAGCGTCGAAAAAGAGTTGGTCGTCGGCAACCTGGTTTACCAATTGGGCACCGATGGCAGCTTGAATATCGAAGGTATGATCCGCGACGTGGATGTGGACATTCAGCTGCAACTCCCAACACCAGAACAATGGGCGACGGAGCATTCCATCGAAATTCTCGCCGGTCGCTTGTCACGTAACAACATGGACTTGGTAATCAGCAAAGGCAGCAGCATCAATGCAACCTTTCCTGAAGGCGTGCGATTTGAAGACATTATTTCCGGCGCTCAAAGCGATGTTGCGCCGGTGGCTTCCGAGCTCACTGCGGCTGTGACTTTCTTTATTGAAGCGGAGTACGGCATATCACCCGGCGGCACAATTGATTTTGAGACTTCCGTGAATGCTGATTGGCTCGATACGGGCGACTGGACTGTCACCGATGCCAAGTCCCGTAGCGGCTCCTCCTCCCTGCGCTCTGCTGTCATTGGCGATAATGCTACCAGCCAGGCCAGCGCTACCATCAATACCTGGGGCGGTTATCTGAGCTTTAATTACGCCGTCGAATCGGAAGCGGGCTACGACTTCTTTAACGTTTACGTCGATGGATCGAAAGTGTTGTCTGCAAGTGGCTTCCAGCCGGAATTCAAATCGGCGCAAGTTTTCCTCGCACCGGGTGAACACACCATCGTTTGGGAATACGCCAAAGATGGCTCGGTGGGTCATAACAAAGATGCGGTGTGGGTTGACGACATTCAGTATCCCGTCCTCGCTGGCGACAGCAGTCAAGAGCTGGTTTCCCACAATATCTTGAGCGGCACTATGTCCGTCACTGCCTACAAGCTTGACGAGCCATGGCAATACACATCGCAAAGCTATCTGCCCGGTGATGTGCGGGTCAACGCTGTGTTTTCTAATCAATTCATTGCTGGCAATGAAATCGAAGAAGACGAAATCAGCTTGAATATTGCTGCCGCTATTACCAACGCTGCCGAATTCGAGCCACCTCAGCCCGAATACGAAGGCACGCTGGTAACTCTCGGCAACTACACCGTCACGGATAACCTGTTCACGTTCAACTTGCCAAACTGGAGTATCCGCATCACAGCTCTCGGTGACCAGAGCTACCGTTATGAAGTCTATCAAGACGGCGATGACAGCCCATTCCAGTCTTATGTGGCGACCTCGACCAAAACCACTATGAAGGACGTGGCGGGTGAATTGATCGACAATTCCGGGATCGGCATGAACATCGTTGTTCCACAGGAAGGTCTCTACATCACCACATTGCTGCGTTCCTCTCCGTGGGGAATCTACCCGAACAGCCGCTTCAGTGCTTCCGGCGGCGAGATCTTCGGTTATTTGGTAGATCCTTACGATCCGACGGAAACAGAAGACCAGTTCCTGAAAATCGCAGCGTCGTTTGAGATGACCCTCAAGCCCTATCAATTGCCGCAGCTGACCTTTGGCAGCAGCCTGACACGCGACACCTTGAACGAGGGTACCTTTGAGTTCTATCTGATCGTCAACGGCAAGCGCTTTAATTTCGATACGCAGTATTGGTACAACCTGGTTTCCTATGGCAATGATGACGCGTCAGTGGATTTGAATAATCCAAAATTGACCATCACCAACCAAGACGGCGTGCGGCTGGTACTGGCGTTCCCAGATGTTGAAAATGCCAGCGGCAGCAAGCCGGAACCAGTATTGGAGGGCAACCTTACGTACAATAATGTTGTATACGGAAAAATTACTCGGGTGAAAGGTATCACCGCCATTGAGTATGTCGACGGTACTGGTGAATCCATTCCCTAAGTCTTGGGAAAACGAACAAAAAGGCGGCCTAGGCCGCCTTTTTTTGTCCCTGCCGGGAGTAAACTGTCGACAACATTATTTTTTGATAGGTGGAAGTATTTTGCATATTCACTCTTTTTCGGCTTTGATTATTGCGACCCTTACCGTCGGTTTAAATAGCACCGCAATTGCCAGCCCGTTTCCCGTTGGTGGTGAAGTCAGCATCACATCTATTAATCTAAGCGAGCCAGTCACTATCAAAGCAAATTTTGATGATTGGGAAACTGACGAATTGAAGCCGGGCAATCGCTTGTATTCAAAACAAGTGGCGCGAGCCGGTGTGCGCATTAATCGCTTTCAAATCGGTTACAGCAAACATCTCTACTATTACCTAAATTTTTCGAATGATACGGCGCGCTTGCATTTTTTGGAGCGGAATGATCGTCTGGACCAAGACAAAAATACTTTTAACATTCATCTCGACGCGAACAATGCTGAAGCGGAGGGCCTGTTTCTCGGCTACGACTTTTCCTGGAAAGGATTGACGGTGGGTGCGACTCTCACATACCTGAAGCTTCAAGATCTTTATTACGGGGAGGCTTCGGGATTTTTCGACCCGGCAGAAACACTGGACAACGGAACCTATCTGCGAATTGATTATGCGTATCCTGAAGATCGGATATTCGAGCGGGAAGTTGAACCCCCGGAAGGCAACGGACTTACATTGGATCTGCGCGCACAATATCAATGGCAAGCACATTCGGCCAGTTTGGCGATAAACGAAGCCTATTCAGATCTTTATTGGAATACCGCACCGGGCAGTCTCATAGAGGGCAACATCAACAGCCTGCGAACCAACAACGAAGCTGCGATTCGTTTTAGCAACTTTCGCACTCGTTTCCATCAACGTCTTCCCATACATACCGAGGCGCAATACCGCTACCGCCTAAACCCTCAGTTTGGCGCAGGGGTTAATTACGAAAAGATGGATAATAAAAAATGGTGGAAATGGGTGGGCGACTGGCACATCACCAACTCGTGGACCGGCAGTATTTTATGGGCACCGACCGACGATATCTTTGGGGTGCAAATTAAGCACCCTAACTTTCTTATTGGTTTGGAATCCGATAGTTCCGACTATCGAGAAAGTCATTATCTTAAATTGCAAATGCTTGCCCGAGTCTTGTTTTAATAGTGCGAGAAAAAAAGCAGACATCCCTGTCCGCAATAAAATAGGCGGCCAAACATTGTTTCCGGCCGCACAAGCGGGTTTAGTGTAGCTTTAGTGAAGCAAAGGCTCTGGGTGCAATGCGGCGTAAACGTTTACGAAGGAAGAGCGGGCGTTGATGTTGATATCCAAACGCAATTTTCTGGCAAGATCACTGGCGGAGATAACGCCACGGATTTTGTGTTCTTTTCTATCCACCACGAGATAATGCTGATACTCGTTATCTTTGAGTGTCTGAACCACATCTCCTATCGTTGCCTGTCTCAACTCGTGGTAATCCAGCGCCCGCAAACTGTCTTTCGGGCGCATAAAGTCCGCAGCGGAAAGATCTTCCCGCTGCGCGCCTTTTGCCACTCGCTTGAGAATTTCTTGGGCATTAAGATCGTCGAGGCTTACTAAACCAAGAAATTCGTTGTTTTCACTAACCACTAACTTCATACGAACTTGAGCTTGCAACATACTCTGCTCAATATCACATGCACGATCGTGACTGCCCGCAACTAATGGTTCGTGATAGTTAAAATCCGTCATCACCGATAGCGCGGGAGAATCCAGCGTTATGTTGTTGGTTAAATCAGGATGGGCCAATTTATCAACCGCTTCCAACTGATATAAGTTAAACCGTTTCATAAGTCCTCCCGGGACTACTGCGCATCCTCACGCGAGCGGCCGTGCTCACGGCGCGGTAAAGACCACGCCAGCCAAAACCAGCCAAGCAAACGCTGAGAGCGCAGATTGTTAAGAGATTTATCGTTTCAATGCGAAACGCATCAGGACGAATTACGCCTGAGCGGGAGGGGCTCGGATCGGATAATAGGCGGTGATGTTGGCGAGTATTGAGGAAGAGAAATGTGGGATTTTTTCAGCCGGTGCATCCGGCAGGGAAAAATCGCAAAAAATAAGAGGGTGTGGATCTTCTGTTTCTTTATCGGCTTTCTGCGCACCTTCTGCGGCAGCCAGACTCTGGACGTGATCCACCACCACAACGAAGGCTTTCGTTTTGACAATCTCATGCCGATGAGTTGTTTGCGCCGGTAAACATGCCAGCAAAAAACTCAGCAGTAAAAGATATTTAGTGGAAGTCCTGATCACATCAACTTACCGGTTGGGGCGGGGGCACAATGTCGTTGCATCAAAAGCCGCACATTCATCATAGCACCGCCGGGCACGCCGCTTGAAATCAATTTTTGGATAAATTCAGCAAATTGATAAACACGCCCGTTATATACCACTGTGATCTTATGCCACCTCCAACCTAAGGTCGGAGGTTTGTGGGTTCAACGGCAGCCGGCGTGGTCTCTTCGGGCGCATCGATTTGCTGTGCCATGGAGCCTGTTTCCTTATCTGGATCTGGAGCGTCGAGAGATTCTTCTGGCTTGCGTTCGTCCATCTGCACCTGAACACGATTGCGCGGCAGTGCTCGCGGATGTTCTTTCTGCAGCCACAGAACCATCTTCTCCCGGATCTCGCAGCGTAGATCCCAAGCAGTAGGGCTGTTTTTAGCGCTCATCAGTGCGCGCAGCTCCATGGTTTCGCGACCAGACTCAATAATCTGCAACACCTGCACGTTGCCGTCCCAAAGTGTTGATTGCCCTAAAAATTCTTTTAATTTTTCCCGCATTTGCGCGATGGGCACGGTGTAATCGGTATGCCAGGTAACCGAACCGATAATCGATGCGCTCTCCCGCGTCCAGTTTTGGAACGGCTTCTCTATAAAATGACTAAGCGGCACTATAAGTCGGCGCCAGTCCCAGATTTTCACTACCACATAGGTGGAGGTAATTTCTTCAATCCAACCCCATTCACCTTCTATGACTACCGCATCTTCAATGCGAATGGGTTGAGTGAGGGCGATTTGAATTCCCGCCAGCAAATTACTCAACACCGGTCTCGCCGCAAAACCTACCACAATGCCCGCCACCCCAGCGGAGGCAAACAGCGAGACACCAATACTGCGCGCCCCCGGAAATGTCATTAACATAGCGGCAACGGTTACCAGGAAAATAATCATTACAAAAGCCTGCCGCAATACACGGAGACGGGTGCGCATCTTACGCGCTTCCAGGTTATTTTCGATATCAATTCGGTGGCGTGACATGGAAAAATCCGTCAACACCGTTACCACCATATAAGCCGTCCAGCCGACGATGCCGATAATGCACAGCGTGGTGATCTGCGATACCACCGCTTCAAGCCGAGGCGGCATTTGCACCAGCGGCAATGTCAGCTCCACCGCCACAATGATCATTCCCAGCCGGGTTATTCCCTTTACCCGCTCTACCAGTTGTGTCCAGGGCGCTTGATCGTGACGCGCCGCAATTCGCCGGAGCAATTTAAACCCTAACCAGTGAATCACAAGCGCCAGCAGTACTGCGGCGACCAATACAGCCAAACCGATTAGATTTTCTATTCCCCAGTGACTGGCAAATTGATCAACAACATCATTGACGTTTTCAGGTGGCTGGTCGGGCATGGGCTGTCTCCACTTTGGCAGTCTGTTCCGGGGGGCAAAAAAATTATTGGCGACGCAAGACTGCAAAAAACCCGCCAGCAGAGGGCGGCAGGAAGAACATTGGAAATACTGACGATAAAGCCAATCAAGAGAGGGTCGCGCTGCTATCAAGAGAAAATCACGCCGCTATGGCTTGTAAAAATTCCTTAGCATGCAACAAAGTTTACAGGTCGGGGATGTTTAAAATTACGCCGGGTGCGGATTACTCTCTGGCCATAACGGTTAACAGGGGAAACTTGTGGCGTCCGAATGCAAGGGTAACCGAAACCACTTCGCCGCCCTCCAGCGTTTGTTTATACGCAAGTGGCTCGCGACGGTCGCCATCGGCAAACAAACCAATAAGATAATGACTCTCGAATATACGGCTACCGGACGACGCGTTTTTTAACGTTACTATGGCCCAGCGCTCACCTTCTTCACTGCTCATGGGCACAAAATTTACTACCTGAAAATTACCGGGGCGGGGCTCAATATTGCGGTCGTTGGGAAAGGCCAATTTAATTTGGCTGTCGATGCTTTGATCGACCATGAGCACATCGTCACTGGCATACACATTCGCTGTTAGAACCGCTAAGCCGAAAAAAAGCGCCATTGGTTTCATAGGAGTTTCCTTCAGAATCACAAACAAATCCGGCCTCTATAACTTGGCCGGCCTGGGGGTGGCTGGTTTGACACCTACCTTGCGCACTTGGTTGCCCTCCAACTCCGCTACGGTCCACACCAGCCCAGACCAATCAAAATGGTCCCCCATAACCGGCCGGCCGCCAACCCGTGACGCCACAAACGCGCCGAGGGTCATCTGCCCATCGACAGATGCCAGATCCAGAGCGTAAAGCGGCGCCAATTCGCGCAATTCCACATCCCCGCGCAGAATGAAATCGCCAAAAAAGCGCAGGTCGGCGGTACGTTTAGGCGCCACACTGAATAATTTACCCAGCGCCGGCAGATCGGACTCGTGGCCGATCACGCAGAGGATGTCGCCGGCCATCAACCGGGTGCTGCCACTGGGATGGAGCAATTGTTTATCGCGAAACATTGCCGCGATGCGGGTTCCATCGGGCATATGCAATTCGCGAAGTGCCGCACCGATGCACCATTTTTCCGCGCCCAGACGATAAATGAACAATTCCCACTGACTCATGAGATGCACCCCCAAGCCGGTTCGGTAGACCGGCGACGGTACCGAAGGCACCACCACATCAGCGCGCTTTGCCGCGAACGTCAAAGTAGTGCCCTGAACCAGCAGCGACACCAGGACGATGAAAAAGGCTACGTTGAAAAATAACTGTGCGTTTTCGAGGCCGGCCATCATCGGAAACACCGCAAGAATAACTGGCACCGCCCCGCGCAATCCCACCCAGGCAATGAATGCGCGCTCACGCCAATTGAAATTGCGAAATGGCAGGAGGCCGATAAGAACCGAAAGCGGGCGAGCAAAAAAGATCATCCACAATGCCAGCATCAATGCCGGCACAGCGACGACCAATAGCTGGCTGGGCGTAACCAGCAGTCCCAGCACCAGGAACATGCCGATCTGACTGAACCAAGCCAATCCATCGAACATATGCAAGATGCCGTAACGATTGCGGATCGGCCGATTGCCCAAGAGTAAGCCACAAAGATAGATCGCCAATATGCCGCTGCCGCCTGCGGCGTTGGTCACCGCAAAAATAATCAGCCCGCCGCTAACGGCCAGCAACGGATAAAGACCATCGGCCAGCTCCATTCGGTTGATCAGTTGCAGCAATAACCAGCCGCAGGCAAAGCCCATAAGAATGCCCAAACCGAACTGCTGGAGCAGCTGCACGAGAAATTGCCAACTAAAACCGGTCTGCCCGCTGGAAATCATGTCGATTAACGCGATGGTCAAAAACATCGCCATGGGATCGTT
>DJFQ01000112.1:0-21656 GCA_002432095.1 Marinagarivorans sp. UBA5868
ATCACTGGAAACCTTGATCGGCGCCAATCTCTTTGATCGCATTGGCAAGAATATTCAGCTGACACAGGCGGGCCGCATCCTTCTACCCAGAGCAGAACAGATTGTTCGGCAACTGGAAGAAGCCAGACAAGTCATCACTGATCTCTCCGGTGAAGTTCGTGGCGAGCTAAGAGTCGCCACCAGTCATCACCTTGGGCTGCACAAATTACCCCCAGTTCTGCGGGCTTTTGCGTCGACTTATCCCGGCGTAAATTTGAAATTCGAATTTCTTGATTCGGAGATAGCGCTGGAGCGTGTTCAACGCGGCCTTTGCGAACTGGCCGTCGTAACGCTGGCGCCGGAGCCAGTGGAGCACTTGGAGTTTGAAATGCTCTGGCAGGACCGTCTTAGATTTGTCACAAGTCTGGAGTCCGATCTGCCTGACAACACCAATCTAATCACCTTGAGTGAGTCACCTGCGATACTTCCAGATCTCAGCACCTATACAGGCCGCCTAGTGAAACGTTGTTTCGACGAGCGCCATCTTCCGCTCTCAATCAACATGACAACCAATTACCTCGAAACGATAAAGATGATGGTTTCCGTAGGCCTCGGCTGGAGTGTATTACCGGAATCCATGCTGGACGAAAACATTCGTCCACTGCGTTTGGGCGGGGTGGCGCTGACTCGCGACCTAGGCGTAGCCAAGCACCATAGGCGCCAACTTAGCAATGCTGCGGAAGCATTTTACGAAGTTCTGTGCGCCAATCGCACTTAGTCCGACTTGGCTCGCGCCATAACGGCTGATTTCTCTGCTATATAACCACTATTGGCAGATCGATCCGGTCTACTGCCCCGAAACCTTCGCAACGAGGTTCTTAAAATGAAAAAAATAATATTGTGGCTACCGCTTGTTGTCGGTCCAGCAACGGGCTGGTGTGATGCATTGGGATTTCAGGCCGGAGCTGGCCAGTGGTATATCAATTTAGAGGGAGATGTCGGTCAGAGTGGCTCCACCACAACACTAAATGATCTCGGCTTTGAAAATGAAACCAGCAACGTATTTTGGGCCATGCTGGAGCATCCGATTCCGATCCTTCCCAATCTGCGAATAATGCACAGTGCTATCTCAGCGAAGGAAACATCCAGAACGTCACAAAGTTTCACAATCGGTGGCGTTGGCATAGAAGCGCAAGTCGATGTACTTACCGATATGGACCTGTCGCATACAGACGCAACTCTGTACTACGAGTTATTAGATAACTGGGTGACCTTTGACTTGGGCGTTACAGCCCGACAAATGGAAGGTTATGTAGAAATTCAAGGAGAGCTTGGCCTAATTGCCCGCGCAGAACTTGAGGGCGCTTTACCGATGGCGTATCTCAATATGCAATTGGATTTTCCTGGCTCCGGGTGGCGCATTGGAGGGACTGCCAATGCCATCAGCTACAGAGGAGACCAGGTAACTGATGTGAGCGCGAGGATTGGTTATTCGTTTGAGCTGGCGCCAATGATGGACATCGGAATCAACATTGGCTATCGCTCGTTGGGTATCAAAGCAGAAGAATTCGGCGACCTGTATGCAGACGCAACCATATCCGGTTCGTTTGCAGAATTGGTAGTGCATTTTTAAACGCCGACTGCTACAGGGCGCTCAATACCGTCACCGGGATCCGCGTTTGATAGCACGAGTATCGTCAGCCATTTCATGATCGCTATGGCCTGTGCTGGTAGCAACTTCAGGATTAGTAGCGTATTGATCGACCGAGCGAGCATTTTCAAGCGTGGCAGCAACTGCTTCATTATGTCCCGCTGCTAGAAGTTCAAATGTCGCTCTGTGCCAACGCGCTGCCGCCTGAGCCTGATAAAACTCCAAATGCTGGCTTTTACTCTCTGTGGCACGTTCCCAACGTTCTAGGGACTGGGCCAGCTCAGCCGCGGATTGCCACGCACTGGCTGCGTTAGCGGGAATCTCTGCAAGCTTATGAACTTCGGCGGCGTACTCATATACTGTGCCGGCAAGCCGTGCCACTTTAAACGCCATGGCGCGATAAGCCTTGCGCTCACGATCCGTCGCGCTCGCGTCGCCCAAACGCCAAAGCTCATTGGCATAATCGCGTAATAAGCGCCCCCGATCTTCCATGCTCACGGCGTATCCGCCGACTAATTCTTTGCCTTCTTTTTCCTGACCAAGGCGTTTGTAGGTCGCGTCTGCTTGGCGCTGTAATTGATAGAGCCTCTCAATATCTCGCTCCAATAAACTGGCAACCTGTACGGCGTCGCCATATTGTTTCGCCTGCTCACGAGCTTTCAGCACCGCGATTGAATCGTCCAACGACCAATTCTGGGTAGCTATGAGCTTGAGAGTAATGGCGATATCGTCATTTTCAATGACCACGGGTTTTTTATCAGGCTGAATAGAAGTGGCGACAGGAAAAGCGGCAGGGCCATGCAGTCCACAAAAACTCTTGGGCCGTCCCTGATTTTCGACACAGTCCTCAATGACTTTCGCCTGTCTGGTTTCACAAACATCACGCCAATGCGAATCCGCAATAGCAGCGCAATCACAGCTCACTTGTGGACATGAAGCTGGCGCTTCTGCCGCCGCAGTCAAAGACAGTAAAGGCAGAAAAAAACTGGCGAGAAGAAGATGTGCTTTCATGGCTTTACCTTATGGTTATGCTGCACTTGCGAAAGACTCCTCTGATACAAACGTATTAGAATCTCCCCGAGATTACACCCGCAAAAAGCCAATCACAATAGAAAAAGCGTTAACTCCATCAAAGCGAATTCAGAAAAAAGCACTAAAACTGACACGCAATCCGCCCTTATTCCCAGCTGCCAAATTGAATTCGCATCAGATAACCGATCCGGGAATAACGGGTATCGAGAGCGCCGCGTCGCTATTCTGACCTCGGTGGCGAAGGGCGTGATCCACTAACACTATCGCCATCATCGCTTCCGCTATGGGTGTCGCACGGATGCCGACACAAGGGTCGTGCCTTCCAGTGGTGATCACCTCAACCGGATTGCCGGCAACATCAACGCTTTTGCCTGGAATGCGCAGGCTGGAGGTGGGCTTGAGCGCGATATGGGCGAGCACATCCTGACCAGTAGAAATTCCGCCAAGGATTCCTCCCGCGTTATTACTGAGGAAACCCTGAGGAGTAATCTCATCCCGATGCTCTGTGCCCTTTTGGCTGACAGAGGCAAAACCAGCTCCGATCTCTACGCCTTTAACGGCATTAATACTCATAAGGGCATGAGCGAGATCCGCGTCCAGACGATCAAAAACGGGCTCACCAAGGCCGGGCACCATATTGGTGGCAACAACCGTGATTTTTGCTCCGACGGAGTCGCCATCTTTGTTCAGGGCTTGCATATATTCTTCCATGGCAGCCACTTTGCTAGCATCCGGACAAAAAAACGGATTGTTGCCAATTTCGGCCCAGTCAATAGTCTCGATTGCGATGGGGCCGAGTTGTGATAAGTACCCGCGAACTTCAATGCCCCAAGTTTCCCTGAGCACCTTCTTTGCCACCGCACCTGCCGCAACCCGCATTGCCGTTTCGCGGGCCGATGAGCGACCACCACCGCGATAGTCGCGTATGCCGTACTTCTGCATATAGGTGTAATCCGCGTGTGCGGGTCGGAAAACATCTTTGATTTTGCTGTAGTCTTTGGAGCGCTGGTCGGTATTTTGAATGATCATTCCAATCGGTGTGCCGGTGGTTTTTCCTTCGAAGACACCGGAGAGGATTTTGACCTGGTCGTCTTCCCTGCGCTGAGTCGTGTAGCGCGACTGCCCTGGCTTACGGCGGTCGAGATCGATTTGTATGTCCTCTTCTGTGAGTTCGAGTCCCGGAGGGCATCCATCAATAATGCAGCCGAGCGCTTCGCCGTGACTTTCCCCGAAGGTGGTTACGGTAAACAGTTTGCCGAAGGTATTTCCCGCCATATTTGATCACTCATTTAATTCTAAACACCCATCCCTCGGAAGATCGCGGCATCCCAGCCACCGTTAATAGGTGGGGATTATATCCCTTCAGGTAAATTCTGCCGCGTGGGCAATCAGTTGGTCGCGGGTCAAAAGGAACACACCTTGCCCGCCTCTGGCAAATTCCAGCCAAGTAAATGGCACATCCGGAAAAGCGTCTTCCAAAGCAACCGCGCTATTGCCTACCTCAACAATCAACAAGCCGTCATCATTGAGGTGATCCGCCGCTTCTCGCAGTAGACGGCGAGTAAACTCCAAGCCGTCCAGACCGGATTCCAATGCCATGCGCGGCTCCGCTGCATACTCAGCGGGCAGGCTAGCCATATCCTCCGCATCCACATACGGAGGGTTGCTGACGATCATGTCGTAACAGCCGGGCAGTTGTGCAAACAAGTCGGAAGATACAGTGCGTACTCGCTCAGTCACGCCGTGCCGCAAAATATTGGTTTGCGCCACAGCCAGGGCAGGTTCTGAAATATCACTGAGATCCACATGAGCATCCGGAAATGCGTGTGCGACAGCAATGCCGATACAACCGCAACCCGCGCAGAGATCCAATACAAATTCGGGCTCATCAACCAGCCAAGGATGAAAGCCGTTCTCAATCAGTTCGGCAATTGGAGAGCGTGGAATGAGCGTGTCGGCGGTGACGTTGAATTCGAGGCCGGCAAAAAAAGCAGTGCCAGTGAGGTACGAGGCTGGCACTCGTTCGTGAATCCTCCGCTGTAAGAGTGAGAAAATCTCGCGTTTTTCGATCCTGGTCAAACGCGTGTCAACAATCTGGTTGAGTCTTTCCCAAGGTGTGGCAATCGACCAGAGCACCAGTTGCGCCGCTTCGTCCCAAGCGTTATCCGTACCATGACCAAAGAACAAGCCCGCACGCTGAAACTCGCTGGCACCCCATCGGATCCAATCTCGAACTGAGATCAGCTCATCGAAAATTGCCGAATCCTGTATTTCCATCGCCTCGACCACCGCCATAAAAAAGGCTCGCATTCTAACGGAAAATACACCGATCGCCGCAACGAAAACCCACTGGGTCATTTCAGACGCTTATAATCGGCGCTTTATTTTGCCCGTTCCATCACGTAGGGTACGCCCCTTTTTCTTTTTGAGCCTTAAGAGACTTCGCCATGAAAGACCTGTTCAGCCAAATCATCACGCACGTAGGCGAGGACCCGAACCGGCCCGGTCTGGTGGATACCCCGGCGCGCGCAGCAGCCGCGTTTGAATATTTAACCAGTGGATACAAGCGCACAATAGATGAAGTGGTGAACAACGCCCTGTTTCCCTCCGACACGACGGATATGATCATTGTCAAAGACATAGAGCTTTACTCCATGTGCGAGCACCACCTGCTTCCATTCATCGGCAAAGCTCACGTGGGATATATCCCACAAGGGATGGTGCTAGGTCTCTCAAAAGTGGCGCGCATTGTCGATATGTATGCCCGTAGACTGCAAATTCAGGAACAACTCACGCATCAAATCGCTGAGACAATCCAAGAAGTCACGGGAGCGGCAGGAGTCGCTGTCATTATTGAGGCCAAACATCTTTGCATGATGATGAGGGGAGTGGAGAAGCAGAACTCGTCTATGAAAACATCCGCTATGTACGGTGCTTTCCGTAACAGCGCTGCAACCCGCACTGAGTTTTTATCGCTGATCAAATAGTGGAGTCAGTCGGTCACTATCTCCACTCTGGCGGTTTCACGCCGCCCCGACGGGGCCAGATGAGCCAAACCGTGAGCGGATATCCGCTTCTTATCGATGCCTTTATCAAGGAGAAGATCGCGAACGGTCTGTGCATAGTTCAGAGAGCGACGCTCGCGTTCTGCAAATGTTCCCGCGCCATAATCGTGACCCACAATACGCAAGGTGACGCGAGCATGAGCGTTTAGCAGGTTTTCGAGAAGAGCGATCGTTTCCTGAGGAACCTTTGCGGCGTCGTTGGTAAATTCCATACCGGGCAATACAAAAAAACCTTTGGTCGACAGCAGCTCCCACCACAAATCTGGCGCGAACGCGACGCCTGCGCCGGAATCCGGCCCTGCCCGCACTACATCTTGCTGGAGATAAATTCGGCCGTTGCCGCGCTGAACTAAATACCAGATGACATATGTCTCTTTGCGTTCACCGTCCAACCCAGCCTGCACCACATAAAACTGATGAGTATCCAGACCGTAAAGCTGTTTGACCCCTAAGAATTCGTTCGCCCAACCATTACTACTACCGCAGTCGAGCCCAGAGCATTGAAACAGAATGGCGAAGTCGTCGGTATTATCCATATCGCTGCGCAGTTTCTTCCGCGCATCCGTGTAAGAAACCAGCTCATCCAATTCGAGGGTGACTCTAGAGACCAACGCACGGGATTTGACTTCCTGTTTGGCTCGCCACTGGTTGTTGACCTTTTTAATTGAGCTGAGCACGACGCGGTACTCGCTGATGGCGGGGTGCGATTGAAAAACCAACCGACCACTGCGCATCAATTCCGAGTCAGGGCCATAAGGGATCGCTACCGCTAGGATTGGCAGCAACAGGATCAAGCCGGCAATAAACACTCTCAAGACATCTCTCCAGTACCTCGACTACAAACAGCCGATGTGTTTTTTTATCAACTCAGCCACGGCCGGAGCCTGTTCGTGCATATGATGATGGTGCCCGCCGGGAAGACGGGACACTAGCCAATCCTCTTTCGCATTGAGCAACTCCAAAGCGCCTTGCTGCTGAAGTAGCATTCCCTGCTCCGCGAGCACTATAAGAGTAGAGGCCGTAATGCGATCACGGAATGCCAGCAGCTGCTCCAAACTAAAACGCACTTCCGAACCGGCCAACAGCTTTGGATCATAGGACCAGGTAAACCCCTGCTCGGTTTCCACCACGCCATGATGGGCCAGAACTTCGGCATCTTGTTCCGCCAGAGGAAAAAGGCCTTTGGTACGAGCGGCCACCGCACGGGCAAAGCTCGGATAATATTGCCGCGGGCGATTAGTAGCCGCCTGTACGGTACGAATGGCATCGGCAAGCAGCTCAGGGGCCTGGCTGGCTGACGCGATGCGCGGCATACCGCCTTCAAGGAGATTGAGGTGGGAGATGCGCTCGGGGAAAGTCCCCGCGGCCAAGAAACTGATCATGGCGCCACGGGAATGTCCGATCAGAGAAAACGACGACCAACCGAGCTGATCCGCAACCGTGAACAACTCACCAATATCCTGCCAGATGTTGTAAGCGCCGAGAAAATTACGCGAACCACTACGGCCGTGGCCGGCGCAATCCAGACAAACCAGATCACAAGACGGCAGCAAAGGTGCAAGCAAATCAAAGCTCGCCGCGTTGTCTAGCCACCCATGAAGCGCGAGCACCGGTTGACCACCCCGCTCTCCCCAACGTTTGGCGCAGAGCCTTACCCCACCCACATCAAACGTTTGTAACGAAGGCAGCATCAGGGATGTTTTAGCCAGAGTAGATTCGCCTGACCGCGTCCTATCAACGGCAGCTGCACATACGCCAGCGCACCGGTGCCCATACGATAGCGCCCCGCCTCGAAGCCGCAGAGTTCGTCCAACAAAGTGCCTACCAGCGGCTGATGGGTCACCAGAAGAATGGCTGAGTCAACAGGCTGCGCGACTAACCAGTCAATTGCTCGCTGCGGGTTACTGCCTGGGGTTAGAAAATCCGCAATATGCCGATCGTTTTCCTCCAAATGAGGTAAAAAGGTCATGGCAACATCACAACTTTGCTGGGCACGTACGTAGGGACTCGCCATTACCAGATTAATTGCTGAGAGATGGGTGCCAGCAGCGGTCAATACTCGTTGCAGCTCCTCCCTTCCCTCCGCTGTTAGTTTGCGGTCGCGGTCGCGGGTTGCGGATGGTTCTGCGCACCCGTGGCGCAGTAAAAATAAGTCCATGCTCAGCCCCTTTTATTGTTATGTGGCTCAGTGGAAAATCACAAACCGAACGCCCATTAGGCGATCGGTTTGTTCTCGTCGCCAGGATTGACTTCGCTGTCGGGGTTCCTGACTGGGGGAGGAACGATTACCGGAGCGGGATTCGCTGCAGGTGCGGGCGACTCAACGACTGGGTGTTCTTCACTAATAGGCGCAGGAGCTTCCGGCCAGTCGGCAAAAGGAAAAGGTTTGAATTCACTATTGAACGTCAAAAACAGAAGAACTTCTTTGATATAAACCGTAAGGCTACCGCCGAGCTCACGCAGTTTGCGATTATCACTGCCCGTCACCAAGGCAAACAAAAACTGCACTATGACCAAAATTCCCACGACAAACGATGCAACATACAAGAAAAAAGCAAATAGCAGCATGTACACCAAACGGATCCAATGTTTGGAGCTGGTGAGATTGGATTTCAGTTGCTGATCCATAAAATTCCTCATTTGTTACCGTGATCAATACTGCAAAAGCAGCGCTCAATGAAACTCCACATCATTTGCCATAGCGCCGGTCATAAGACCTTGCACAACCCTGGCGATATCCTGTCCCTCAAATAAGATTGCATGCAGTCCGGATGCCAGTGGCATATATACACCAAGTTCATCGGCTTTTTGCTTAACAATCTGTAACGTGTTGACGCCCTCGGCCACCTGGCCGATTTCTTCGAGGGTCTGTTGTAATGTTTTGCCACTTCCCAGCGCAAAACCTACCCGATAATTTCGGCTCAGGTCGGAACTGCAGGTAAGGATGAGATCTCCGACACCGGCGAGTCCCAAAAAGGTCATAGCATTGGCGCCAAGTTTATCGGCAAACCGCCCCATTTCGGCGAGCGCACGAGTCAGAATCATCGCTTGAGTATTGTGGCCGGCCCCCAAGGCACAAGCCATTCCGCACACAATGGCATAGATGTTCTTAATCGCCCCTGCCAGTTCAACACCAAACTTATCGCGACTGGTGTAAACGCGAAAGGTGCTCGACGAAAAAACTTTCGGAATAACTGCCAGAACCTGTTCATCATCACTGGCAATCACGCTGCCGGTGTGCTGATTTTGCACAATCTCTTTGGCAAAATTTGGCCCGCTCAACACACCAATGTGAGCATCCACCAGCTCTTCCGCCAATATATCGCTCATTAAAGTGAAATTCGGCGCCTCAATTCCTTTGGTTGCACTAATCACCATAACACCAGGGCGCGCAAGTGGTGCGGCCAACCGCACCACTTCGCGAAACGACTGGCTTGGAATAGCAACGACTACTACATCTGCATCCAGCAGACTCTCGCGCAAATCGGCGGTAATACGGAGATTGTCGTGCAATCGGTAACCCGGTAAATAATGCGTGTTTTCCCGGCTGCGCTCGCACTCGCGCGCGCGGTCGCCGTCGCGAAACCAAAGTTCGGTGTGATAACCATTAGAGGCCACAATGTTGGCAAGCGCGGTGCCGAAGCTTCCGCCACCCAACACAGCCACCTTCCGCGGTTGTGGGTTAGTAAGGCTCAATCTGGACCCCCGTATCGTTTTCCGTGCAATGAGGTGCGGCAGCCGCGACGGTTAGGCTGTGCGAAGACGCTACCAAACCCGCATGAACGCCACAAGCCACCGGCGCACCCCGCATACATTTCTTGATGGAATAAAAAAGGCGCGGAGATTCCCCTCCACGCCCTCGCGCTCAAACGGTCAACAAACTCAAACAAAAAGATCGAGCAACAATTTGTTGAGCCGCTGCACATAAGCAGCTGGGTCTTTCAAATGACCGCCTTCAGCAAGACTCGCCTGATCAAATAACACTTTTGCCAGATCATTAAATCGGTCCTCATCTTGTTCTTGATCAAGTTTGACCACCAGCGGATGTTCCGGATTGATTTCAATGATCGGTTTAGCATCCGGCACTTTCTGTCCGGCAGATTCCAATAGGCGGCGCATCTGTGCACCCATATCGTGCTCGCCCACCACCAAACATGCGGGAGAGTCTGTGAGGCGATGAGTGATGCGGACATCCTCGACCTCTTCGGTCAGCGCGCCTTTCATGCGACCGACCATGTTTTCGAACTGCTTCTCTGTTTCCTTCTGGCTTTGTTTTTCTTCCTCAGTTTCAATCGCACCAAGATCCAGTTCACCTTTGCTGACGTCCTGAAACGATTTTTCCCGGTAATCCACCAAATGACCCATCAGCCAATCGTCGACACGGTCGGTTAACAGCAGCACTTCGATACCCTTCTTGCGGAAGACCTCGAGGTGCGGACTGTTTTTTGCGGTGTTGAAGTTTTCCGCCACCACGTAATAGATTTTTTCCTGCCCCTCTTTCATGCGCTCGATGTATTGATCAAGCGACTGATCTTGTTCTGGCGAGTTGGTGTGCGTAGAAGAAAAACGCAACAACTTGGCGATTTTTTCCTTGTTCGCGTAATCCTCTGCAGGACCTTCTTTTAATACTTGACCAAACTCTTTCCAAAACTTGGCGTATTGCTCCTGATCACCCGCTAATTTCGTCAGCATATCGAGAACGCGTTTGGTCAGCGCCGACTTCATATTGTCGACGTTGGGATCCTTCTGCAGAATCTCGCGAGAAACGTTCAGTGATAGATCATTGGAGTCCACCACGCCTTTGATAAAGCGTAAATACAACGGCAGAAATTGTTCGGCCTGGTCCATGATAAATGTGCGCTGGACGTAGAGTTTCAGACCGCGCGCGCCTTCGCGATTGTAGAGATCGAACGGTGCACGCGCTGGCAAATAAAGCAGGCAAGTATAGTCAAGCTTGCCTTCCACCCGGTTGTGGCTCCACGACAGAGGATCCGCAAAATCGTGACTGATGTGCTTATAAAATTCTTTGTATTCTTCGTCGGTAATATCGCTTCGTGAGCGCGTCCACAATGCAGTGGCTTTATTAATAGTTTCGTCTTCCGATTCCTGTGCTTCCGCCTCGTCACCGAAGCTCTGTTTTTCCATAACAATGGGCAGCGAAATATGATCGGAATATTTTTTGATAATGGAGCGCAGTCGCCAACCGTCGGCAAAGTCTTCTTCACCTTTTTTCAGATGCAATACGACTTGCGTGCCGCGGCCAGATTTTTCCACGTTCTCAATGGTGTAATCCGCCTCACCCGTGCTGGTCCAATGCACCGCCTGATCTATAGCTGCGTCCGCGCGACGGGTAAACACTTCGACTTTGTCGGCCACGATAAACGCCGAATAAAAACCCACACCAAATTGACCGATTAACTGAGCATCTTTTTTCTGATCGCCAGACAATTTGGACATAAATTGGGCGGTACCGGATTTGGCGATAGTGCCGAGGTTCTCGATCACCTCTTCCCGGCTCATACCTATGCCGTTGTCATCAATGGTGATGGTATTGGCGTCTTTGTCGAAAGACACGCGGATACGAAGATTAGGATCGTCTTCATAAAGACTGGCGTTTTCCAGCGCTTCAAACCGCAACTTGTCGGCGGCGTCGGAGGCGTTGGAAACCAGCTCCCGCATAAAAATCTCCTTGTTTGAATACAAGGAGTGGATCATTAAATGGAGAAGCTGCTTGGCTTCGGTGGCGAAGCCGCGGGTTTCTTTGGCGGTGGCTACTGTCATGGTTATTGGCTCCTAAGTTGGGTTGCCCCTGTAACGACATGTTCGCCAAAATGGGGTTGGATTTGCCCATTTCAACCGCCAGATATCTTCCGGCGATCAACGACAGCGATAAACACCGAACGTCTGACGTCCCTCTTCCATCCGTCCTTCCGCCACCACTGCATCTCCTCCCAGGATCACCGCCTCATTCTTTGCCAACATCACCAGTTCGCTGAAAATCTTGTCGTTGGAACGAGGAACCACGGTAATTTTCGATAAAGTCTTAGAACTGGTCACGCCCTTTTTGACACAGTTGACCGCCTGATCTTGTGTCAATAGCACCACTTCGTGGCTTTTGGCCGATGGTTTGACCCAAGTACAACCAGCAGCCAGCACTGCGCAGATCAATATCAATGTTACGTTTTTCATTTTTTCTCCCCACTTGTTGATGCGGAATCCTCATGGAACTCCACGTAAAGTTGATCGGCTGCCTCCAGAAACTCATCCGCGTCGGTAACAGCGCGAAATTGCATAACGGGCTCCACCATGGATCTGTCATAGGGTGGCAAAGGCTGAAAATCCGGTTGACCCAGCACTCCAAGCAATGTCGGTATCAGTAAAACGACTGGCACCACTAACGCTACGGCAGTACGCACCATACCCGCTAAATGTGTGGCCATGCTTAAGGTTACGACGCCTAAGGCGAATACCGTAATAGCGGAAAACAGCGCTGTGATCGTGCCCTGCCACTGCCATAAGCCAAACTGAAATGCCCAATAAGGCGCGATATATTCGAAAGCCGATACGGCAAGGACTGCGCCCAACGCGGCGGAAAGATGAGTGGGAAATTTGGCGTCATGGCGAATATTTTTGCCGATGAATCCCCATAGCCCCGCATACGCCACAGCAGCGAGAATTGGATAAAGCGCGCTCAGCGCGTATTGCGAAAGCTTGTTACTTTCTGGATTGGAAAGATAAGAATCCCAGATCTGCAGAACGATTAATAACACTACCAGTAAGCTGTAAATCCACCAGTGGGCAAGCGCATGGCCCAGCGACTCCCAGCGCGACATGGGCATTGCAGGCGCCACTTGGTGAACGGCAGAACAAATGCGTATGTGAGTTCGCCCCAACTCAAACACTTGACCGGAAAAAAATGGACTGTCAAAGAAACGGGTCTTCCGTCTCCCCGGTACACCACGGGGATTTTGCTCCATGCGCCAGGTTCCATTGAGCGTAGATAAATCCCGTCCCGACAAACGTTGGCTAGCTGCATCGACCTCCACGGCCATATGTCGCGCCTCGACGTGGGGATCCTGCAATATCACATCGCAGTCCAGTGCTCGACCTAGCACAATATGATCCTTATCGAATTTCTGCGTGGCAATCACCGCTCCAGCACGGTTGATCAATTGCACAACTATTGCCATGGAATTATCACTTTTATCGCCATGGCATGATTACCTCTATCGTCACGGCATCACCTCCTTATCTCGCCATGCCACCACCTCAACAAAGCGGGCGAGAAAGCGTTCTGCAGCTGACTGTGTTACACCCGACATGGTGAAATGATCCATTACTGCACGGTTCTTCTGATCGAGAGTCGCGCCCATAAAAAATACGTCATACAAACCTTTGAGCTGCTTGTACGGGCGCACGCAATAGCTGGCACGGCGGCGCAGGGTTTTGTCGTTGTCCGGATTGCGGGTCTCCAGTATGCGATCGACACAGGTGTAATTTCCCACGTCGTCCTCACCGGCATTATTTCCCGGTCGCGCGCCGGCAGTACTGGTGCGCCACTGCCGATAAAACGCAGGTGAGAGCCAGTCTTCGGACTCCAGATAATAAAATTCGTACTCAAAGAAACCCGTGTTGAATTGATCACTGACGAAGATGTTGTCGGCGTTGTTGCAGCCACGGGCGATTTCCAGTGTACGGGTTTCTTTGTCGAAATCACTGTTGCCCCAGCAGTCGAACCAATCCACAACCTCACCCAAAATCACCGCCTCGCCCATTTCCTCACGTTTCCATTCTCCAGCGAGAATACTGTCCATCATCGCGTCGGTCACGGTGCCAATCTGCCGCCCCATATCCAGCCGCACATCGTAGTCCTCCGGCAGGCTATCACTGCGAGTCAATAGTCGTTCGAGTGCCGTCACCGGCACCAGAAAACCCACCTGGTTGCCGGCGGAAGCGACATTTATGCCTACCACTTCTGAACGCCTGTTGACAGAGGGGCCGCCGCTCATGCCGGAGTTAATGGCGCCACTGAAATGAATGCGATCAAGAAATTTGTTGTCCACTAAGCCGTTGTAATTACCCGCCACGATGGTCATACCCAGGTCGTGTGGATTGCCGAGGGAATACAGTACCTCGCCTTTTTTAGGAATGCGCTCAGCAAGGCGGAAAATCGCGGGTAGGTCGTCGGGGGGAGAATCAAAAGTAAGCAGCGCCAAGTCGTTGACTACATCCACGGTCAACACCGACAAGCTCTGCTTGAGGTCCTGTAGATCAATCTCGATTCGGTATTTGTCCGGTTCCAGCACCACGAACGAAACCACATGATAGTTGGTGGCAACCCGATTGCCCGCCACCAGAAAACCACTGCCAAGAGCCACCTGGCTACCTGACTTCTCTTCCATGATGCGAATCTGAAACAGGGAGTTTTCCAGATTGGAAAAAATCGTGTCCGCGGAGGCAGGTTCTTCATCAGTCTGAGCCACCGCAGCGGAACTCACCAATGAATACACCAGCAAAATAAAGATCATTCGAAACAGCTGGGCAGACCGGACAACCGACGGCGAAAAAAACACGGACAAAAAAGCCCCCGCTAAAAATGAGTCGCTAAGGTTAGCACAGCTGCTAGGCAGTGAGGTCGTCCAACATCTGACGCAGATCTGCCATCTCTGCCTGCAGTTGTGCTATCTGCTGTTCCAGGTGGGCTACCCGTTCCGTCAGCCCTTCACCGCCGCCGTCGGCGCGGGTGGAATGTGGCATGGCACTGAGCGCAGTTTCGATATCGCCGCTAAACAAGTGCATGTAACGGGACTCCCGTTTGCCCGATTCCAACGGCAGCTTGGCGATCAGCGGGTCTGGTCGGTTCATCATCCGGTACAAAATAATTTCCACTTCCTGCACGTCTTTAAATTCGCACAGACGATTGGTTCGTGTGCGCAGTTCTCCCGGGGTCTGCGGTCCGCGCAAAAACATCACACAGATAATGCCCAACTCCTGCGGAGAGAATTTGTATTCGCTGAATTCGGTATTGCAGAAGCGATGCTGGTACTTCGTTACCCGACTGCCAAATCCTGTCAGCGCCGCTACCAACCCGACTTTCGCCAATTCTTCCGCCGTGTCTCTAACGGTATTTTCACCGAGCTCCAGAACCGGTTCACGATTGCTTTTTTGATTGCAAGCGTTGGTCAAGGCATTGAGTGAGAGAGGATATTGTTCCGGCGTGGTCAGGGATTTTTCGATCAATGAGCCGATCACGCGGGTTTCATAGAGGGATAACTCTTTCATGGGTCAGATTCCGTAGGCTGCCGCCTCCCGAATGTTCGCGGCGGGTGATGGGACGATCAGGCGCCAGGATGCTATGGCATCGGTTCCATCGTGGCAATAGCCGGGATGGCGAACAAACAGCGCCGCGATCAGCGCTGCATGCCGTATTTGCGCATTTTTTCTACCAGAGTGGTGCGTCGCATGGCCAAACGCTCCGCCGCCCGCGCCACCACCCCGCCCGCGCAGGCGCCCAGCGCCTGGACGAACCGCCCGGCCAGCAGCATCTCGATCGAACTCGCCATGGCGCAGGCGACCGACGCGGCGACGAAGATCGCGACGCCGAGCAGGATCGGCGCACGCCGTCCGATCCTGTCCGATGCGGGTCCATAGAACNNACTGTCGTCGAGCGCCTGCTGGATAAGGCTTTGCTCCAAACCGTTAATGTACTCCTTCAGGTCGATACCATTTTCTGGCAACAGCACCCGGTCACTCAGGCTCACGACGCTAGGGCCAGCAGAAGTGTCTGTTGCTTCCTCCAGAGGAAAATCCTCCTCCACCGGAACGTGGCAATATTTGGCCGGCAAATCCTGTACTCCCACCACTCCGGACGGATGCATGATGGCCATGCGCTCCACCAGATTGGCCAACTCGCGCACATTGCCCGGCCAAGCATGACGGCAGAGGGATAGAATAGCGGCGGAATTAAAACGGATGGAGCCGCGTTTTTCCGATTCCATCCGCGACACAAGCTCATTGATCAGCAAGGGTATATCTTCCGCGCGCTCTTTGAGTGACGGCATTTCGATCGGAAAAACATTAAGTCGATAATAGAGGTCCTCGCGGAATTCGCCCTTTCCAATCATGGCTTCGAGGTTGCGGTGGGTAGCCGCAATGATTCGCACATCGGTCTGGAATGTTTTGTTGCCGCCAACCCGCTCAAAAGATTTTTCCTGCAGAACGCGCAGAATTTTAACTTGCATATGCAGCGGCATATCACCAATTTCATCGAGAAACAGCGTGCCACCTTCGGCCATTTCAAAGCGTCCGGCACGGGAATTGATCGCGCCGGTAAATGCGCCTTTTTCGTGCCCAAACAATTCGCTCTCCAACAGCTCGGCGGGGATCGCGCCGCAATTCACCGGTACAAAAGGTTTGTCTCGACGCGCAGAGTGATAATGAAGATTGCGTGCGACCACTTCTTTGCCTGTGCCGGATTCGCCGGCGATCAGTACCGTCACATCTTTATCGGCCACCTGGGACATCATCGCCCGCACCGATTGAATATGGCGGCTGGTGCCCACCAAGCTGCGGAATAAATGAACAGGACGTTTTTCGTGGGATTTTTCTGCCAGACAGAGCGCTTCCTTAAAACGTTGCGCGCGATGCAATGCATCCACCAGACAGTTGTACTCCAACGGAAGGCTGAGTCTGGCAATAACTCGCTGACGCAATGAATTCTCGCGATCGGCGCCCGGGTCTGGATAATCCTCCCCTAACGTAATAACAGGAATAGTGCCGAAACGCTCGCGTACGATTTTTAGATCCGCCTGGAGATCGCCGCCTTTCAAGTTGTGTCCGAGGATAACCACACCAATCTCAGCCGCATGTTGACGCACCGAATCCGGAAACAAGCGCCATTCAGAGAAATCGAGAGTCAGCGCGTTTTCGCTGAGAAAATTTAGGATGACCAGCAGGTCGTGTCGAATCGTCGAATTGTCTTCCACCAGCAGAATGCGCATGTCATCCAGCATTTTTATCTTGCCTCATAGAATCGAAGCGGAAAGCGGCACCCGCCAACACGTTCTTTTTATCGCGAAGCGCGCCTTATTTTTGACCTTTCCGGCAGCGCTGATTAGCCAAAGTAAGTAATAGTCAAAGCTTCGCCAGCGGTCAAATTTCTGGCGATCAATGGTGGCAGGAAAAGGAAAGAAGGGCGTGGACGGGTGATTTTGACGTCGACCGGGTCAATCGACGCGAATTGGCCGAGTGTTAACCGAGTTGATCCGGCTGTGCTATCGCATCCCACCCGGATTTTAAGGTTTCCAGTAATGACAAAGATTCGTTGACCGCCGCCAGGTCTTTTTTCAGGCGGGCATGCAGCAACCGGCGCTCGATGTATTCGTACAACAAATCCAGATTATGCGGAATGTCTGAGCCGATATTCAGGTCCAGGGAGTCGCGAAGCTCGATAACAATATCCACGCTTTTTGCGAGTGCGCGATCGACAGCCGCTCGCTGAATGCGGTCGGCTTCTGGTAATTGCAGTAATTGTTGGGCCAATTGCAGATGGCTCAGACCAGCCTCGTATAACAGTTGCACCAGTCGATGGGGAGAAGCAGAAGCCACCTTGGCGTGAAGCTCTACCTCCTGGTAGAGCGAGATTTTTTTAACCACGGGTTTACCAGTGAACTAGAGAACAAACTCCGGCCGCAGCCAATTTTCGACGGTGGCCTCAGGCAGAGTGCGCACCATATTGGAATAAAGGGCCAATACTTTTTCCAACTCACTCACTAACATTTTGTGGTCGCGGGAAGGATCATCAAACGCTTGGTTCAATTGAAATGCCAGTAGCTGGTCCCAGTCCTTCACGGCTTCCCAGTCAGCGCTGAAAAAAGACTTTTCCATTTCGCGGCGAGTGCGCACAAGAGAAAGATGGGAAACGGGAACGACACTCATATTTGACTCCTAACCAGAAAACAACTTACTTATCCAGTTAACGGCGGCGGCCATCAAAACTTGAGCGGTTTTCCGGGAGAAATAAAAAAGGCGGAACAAGTCCGCCTTTTTTAATCGTGAACATAAAACTATTCTGCAGTGGCCTGTACCTGGGGCATAGCGCTGAAGTCCATTTGATCCCAACCGGTTTTGATTTCACCAATCAAACCGCGAATTTCCGTTAAAACTGGTGCAAGTTCACCATAAGATGCCCGGGTAATTTTATCCACCATGTATTCATAAAGCGCATCCAGATTCTCCGCTATTTCCCCGGCCCCCATATTCAAGCTGTTGCGCAATCCATTGATAATTGCCACCAGTTTATGGGTGAGAACCTGAAGGTCTGCCTGATGGTTTTGCCGATGCGCTTGCAGGGCCTGCCCGATACGTTCGAGCGCGCCATCCATTAACAGGGAAATGATTTGATGGGAAGAAATTTCTTCAGTGTGTTCCTGAATAAAAGATGCAGCTTTGGTTTGGGCAACGGCCATGATAGTTCTCCTGAGAGGTGTCGGGGCGGCAAAAAATTGCCGCTGTATTGAGATTCACAGGAGATAATGCAGAGATGGTGCCAAGCATCGGCGGCGGGTCCGCCGATGGATAATAATGACTTAACCGATTTGTTTCCAGGCGGATCGGAGATCGGCCAAAAGGACCATGGCTTCGTCGAGTTTGCTTGCATCATTTTTCATATGCGCGGCGCTAAGCAACCCTTGTACGTAAACGTAAAGATTGTCCAAATTCATCGCAAGGTCGCCGCCGGCATCCGTGTTTAGACTTTCTCGAAGGCCACCGACGATGCTGACAGCACTGTTGATCTTATTGCCTTTCAATTCAATGTTGCCGAACTCCATCGCGCCCTTGGCCTGCACAATACGTTCGATAGCGCCTTCGTACAGCATGTCGATCAGCCGGTGGGGCGAAGCAATTTCGACGTTGGCACGATAGTGGACTTTCGCATAAGACTTCAGAGCTGCTTGGGTATTCACGGGACGCCTCTCTCCGTTGGTGACAATGGTTGGACACTCAGCTTATCGGCGGCATAGGCAGCAACTTTAATCAAAAATGCAAAAGCATTTGACCTGCCGCATGGACCGGCTGGGATGATCTGATAGATTGCCCAAAATGATTGCCGCGGGATAACGCAACGATGCCAACACTGCAGAAAGCCGCTTTATGGGGTGCGCCGCTCGCGGCATTAGCTCTGTCTCTGGTATTAACTCAGGGCGCCGGCTTGCCTTTCGAGATGGCGGCAACTGCCGCGCTGACCCTTTGGTGCGCTGTCTGGTGGGTGCTGGAACCTTTGCCCATCCCTGCCACCGCACTGTTGCCGCTATCAGTGCTTCCGTTGCTGGGCATACTCGACACCGGCGATATTGCTGCCGCCTACGGCGATCCGATGATTCTGCTGTTGATGGGCGGCGCTTTTCTTTCAAAAGGTATGGAGGCCAGCGGCGCCCATCGTCGTATCGCCCTGGGCTTAATCAACCTGCTGGGCGGAGCCAACGGTCGGCGACTGATTTTTGGTTTTATGCTGGCTGCCGCGTTTCTTTCCATGTGGGTCTCCAACACCGCCACCGCACTCATGTTGCTGCCAGTCGCACTGGCAGTTGTGGATCGCGCGGAACCTCGCCTCGCTATCCCCCTATTATTGGCCGTCGCTTATGGATGCAGCATTGGTGGTATGGCGACGCCTATAGGCACACCCCCCAATATTATTTTTCTAAAAGTCTATGGTGACGTCAGCGGCGAAACCATCAGTTTTGTCCGCTGGGTCATCCAGATATTTCCCGCCATGGTGGTCTTTCTCGCCATTGCGGGCTGGTGGCTCAGCCGTGGTCTCGGCGCCATCACGCCGGTAGTACTTCCGGCGACCGGTCCCTGGCAAGTCGCGGAAAAGCGCGTATTAACGGTATTTGCCTTGACGGCGCTCGCCTGGATGACCATGGAGGAACCTTTCGGCGGTTGGCAGCGGTGGCTGCATGTGGAGAACGCAAACTACGGCTCGGTAGCGCTGCTCGGTGCCCTGAGCTTGTTTTTGATCCCCGCTGGGCGGCCGGGCGAGCGATTGCTGAACTGGGAAATGGCCAAACAAATCGAATGGGGTGTGCTGCTGTTGTTTGCCGGCGGCATTGCATTAGCCAAAGCGTTCGTTACTTCCGGCCTCAGCGATGCGATAGGCCAACAATTGGCTGGGCTCACGCAGCTTCCACTCTGGCTCACTATTTTGCTGATCTGTCTCTGTGTCACCTTTCTCACCGAAGTTACCAGCAATACCGCCACCACCACCTTGCTGATGCCGATTCTCGCCGCCACCGCAGTAGCGTCGAGAATCGATCCCCTCACATTAATGCTTCCGGCGGCGCTCAGCGCAAGCTGCGCGTTTATGTTGCCAGTGGCAACGCCCCCAAATGCCATCATATTTGCTTCGGGAAAAATCAAAGTTCAGGAGATGGCAAGGACGGGGCTGGTTGTGAATTTGGTGGGCGCGATGCTGATCACTACTCTGACAATGACTCTGCACGCGCTGGCCACAACCAGTTAAATAGTGGATAGACAAGCAGCGCTATGCAGATGGCGGGGAAGCCTTCATACAAGCTTTGGTGCAGACCGGCAAAACGCCAAAGGAGCGCGACCACAACGCCGCAACTCATCACCAACAAAGCCACGGCCTGGGAAATTTTGCGGCCGAGAGCCAACAGAATCAGCAGCGGAACAAATGCCGCTGCAAGCGTCGACCAGGACATGACAACAAGGCTGAATACACTTTGGCGATTGACCAACGCCCACAGCAACGCTCCGGCGGTAACCCCCAGCGTTGCCCACTTTGCCAGCCGCAGATTCTGGGTATCCCGCCGAAGATCGCATACCACGATTGAGGAACACGCAAGTACCAGTGAGTCGGCGGTGGAAATGGTGGCAGCAAAGATTCCAGCGAGAATCAGGCCCACCAGAACAGGCGGCAACAGCTCCAGCGCCAGCGTGGGAAGCGCCAATTCTGCGTCGAAGCTCGCGCTGTCCGGCAACAGAATTCGAGTCAACATGCCGACAGCCGTCGCCATACAGTAAAAAATTACGAACCAAGCGTAATACCAAATCCGCGCTCGCGTCATGGCGTTACCGCCGCGCAAAGCCATAAATCTCACCATTACATGCGGCTGCCCCACTACGGAGATGCCGGCGAATAGCCACCCGACCAAGAGCAACAACGCACCTCCCCAGCCGGGTAAAAACGCTTGGTCGGGCGTGGGAGACATATAACCCGGAACCGCTTGGAGCTGCTGCACTGCCGCCCCCACACCTCCCAGTGTCTCCAGCGCGGTCCAGAGCAATAATCCCATAGCAAACACCATTACAAATGCCTGCGCCGCGTCAGTCCAGATCGATGCGCGGATCCCACCGGCCATGCAATAGGTCACCACGATGCCCGCCCCAACCAAAGCGCCCACATACGCAGGCCAATCCAGCAATACTAAAAGCGCCTTGCTACCGGCCACCAACTGCGCACTGGCATATGCCATCAGAAATATCAATGCGAGTAATGAAGCACAGAGCCGAAAAACCGGCATGGCCGTTCCCTGCCACGTACTTAGCACACCCAAATAACTGTGTTCGCCAGAGCGCAAGGTCGCTTGATGTAAGCGCCGGTGAATGAACATCGAGCCGAGAAAATCGCCAAGGATCCAGCCGACCATTAACCATACTGCTGCGAGTCCGGTGGTGTAGGTATAGCCAATCACGCCGATGAACATATATCCACTGTTGTTGGTCGCCACTGCGGAGAGACCAACCAACCACGGTGCAACACTGTGTTCAGCGAGGTAATAATCTTTTTGCGTGCCACGGCTCGTCCGCCACGACCAAAGGCCAATGGCAGTAAAGCCGGCGAGAAAAACCAAAAAGCTGGCCAGAATCACTGTAGGTCAACCCATCTCGGGTTTTCTGGGAACCGG
>DJFQ01000112.1:21730-25887 GCA_002432095.1 Marinagarivorans sp. UBA5868
TCAAAATCATCAAGTGCTACGTTGGCGCATGCCAATTGGTAATGGGCATAGCCATATTGCGGATCGATTTCCAATGCTCTATGGCAGAGATTTTTCGCCCACTGCGGCTCACCCAATTCCAATACCGTATCCGCTTTGTAGGTTAGCGCCTCAGCGTCATTAGGCCGCAATTTAAGAATTTCATCGTAAATAACAATCTTCCCTTGAATAGAATGCTCTTGTGCTGCACGCAGCCACATGGAATGAACTTCTTGAGTTTTTTCGATTTGCAGGCGGTTTTCGTCGATATGCTGAGTTTTTTGCATCAATTGTTTTTCGATGGCGTGCAGCCTCTTTTCATAGGCCTCCACTAATTTCTGCACTTCTTTATCAGCCACGCTATGCACTTTGTCACGGATATCGCGAATGGACGTCCAACCGACAATCACCAAAATGGAACTCACAGCGGCAATTAGATAGAAAAAATAGGTGACAGTATTGGTGGCGTAACTCATGGCTTTATCACTTACCATCAAATCCCGGTCGAGGATTTTTTCGGTTAACTCAATCCGCTGAGACGCCATATCGGTACGCAATTGTTTTAATTCATCAAGAATGTAACGCTCGATAAAAGGCGTATATAAAGGCTCAGACAAATTGTCCACCGATGACGCCGTTTGAGGCGGAGGCGTCTCCGCAGACGCCTCCGCGTACACAGCTTCTTGTGCGCTCAAATGTGGGCACAAAAGCAGTAGCCATACTCCGAGCCAAGTTAGGCTGCGCATATGGCGACGCCATGATTGTGAACTTCAATCAGACATTTGTGCAGGTTTTGCACCGCCAAGGTGTAATCCTCCTCGTCCACCACAAACTGCATATCCACCTGCCGCATCGACTGATGAACAGCGAGAATACTAATTCCTGCATCGGCGAGTGCCGCTACCGTTTTTGCCAAAATTCCTGGAACTTTCATATCGCTTCCTATGGCAGAAACCACAGCCACTTTACGGGTTTTGGTTTCCGAATCTGGAAACAGGCGATTGAGTTCCTGCTCAACCCGTTTAATATTTTTGATGTTTGCGCTCAGGTAATAAGTAATGGTATTGGCATTGACATCCTTAGTAATGATCCCGGCCTTAAAACGTTTGCAGGTTTCCAACAGAGCCGTTTCGTAGTGAAAAAAATCACCCACCATATCCTGGTCAAAAAACTCCAAAGAAAAGATATTTTTCCTGCCTGCAATAATTTCGACGCAAGGTTTTTCGCTGACGTAGTCGCCGGTAATCAGCGTGCCACTATGTTCGGGTTCAAAGGTATTTTTCACCCTCAGCGGAATCCCACTTTGACGCAATCCTTTTGCGGCGCGTGGATGAATGGCTTCCATTCCGAGATTCGCTAATTGGTCAGCGACGTCATAATTCGTGCGGCCAATAGGCACCACTTTCTCCTCTCCCACCAAACGCGGATCTGCGCTACTGAGATGGTATTCCTTGTGAATCAGCGCCTCGCGCGCGCCGGTCAGTACGGCCATGCGACTGAATGTCATCTCGCTATAACCGCGGTCAAACGTGGCCATCAGTCCAGTTTTGCAATGAGCGTATCCCGTCGCAACCAGCAACTCCTTGGACAGATCGATATCTTTGACGCCCGCCATAATCTGTTCATCGAGCGAATAATGTTCGGGCAAATTCCAGCCGGTCAGATCCAGCAGCCGCGCTTTTATGCCATCCTCATTTAGCTTTCTCGTCATATTCCACGCGCTGTGGGCCTCGCCCAAACTTGCCAGCATTTCGCGCACCGTAAGCAGATGATTCTGCAGCGAAAAATGCCCGTGTTGACAAAGACGCTGCAGGTCATCAAGACAGCGTTGCGTAGTGTCTAGACGCGCAGTGATGAATTCATCTGCGCTTTGACGATTCACAGGCAGCGTAAATAGAGCTTGGTTGATCGCCAGCATTTGCTCACGCACCACATCCATTGCTTCGCGCCAAGATTGCCCATCCTCGTTTGCGGCGAACAAACCGTACACTCCCAGGCGTCCGGTTTTTTTGTGTTCGAGGAGCAAATCGGTTATGCCGCCGTAGGCAGACACCACCATAATTCGACCGACCACTGGCAGTCTGTTTTTGTGGCCAAGAATAATATTGTCTCGTACGGCGGCGTATTGGCTCATGGAAGTACCGCCAATTTTTTCCACTGTATGACTCATCAGATTCCCCTGTTTTATGGCCTGGTTATATGGCCTAGTTTTCTACCGCTTCTGCTTCTAACGGATAAGCACCACTCGGATCGTGAACTTCTTTGCCGTGCAACGGTGGATTGAAGACACATGCCATTTTCATTTCTGTCTTTGCGCGCAAGCGATGGCGATCGTGCTGATCGAGGATATAAATAACACCCGGCGCGATTGGATATACCTTGCCATCCGCAAGATTTTCAACTTCTCCTTCGCCACTGATGCAATACACAGATTCCAGGTGGTTCTGATAATGCAGCTGTAAATCGGCGCCAGCATAAATTGTGGTGATATGAAAAGAAAAACCCATATTGTCGTTGCGCAATAACAACCGGGTGCTTTCCCATCCTTCGCTCACTACTCGTCGATCGGACTGATTTGCCGCATCAAGATTTCGAACAATCATAGAGAACCTCCTCAAGAAGCTGCGGAAACGGGAGTTTTCAAAACCGCGTCGATACTTTCCGCCAAACGCGACAAACCGTCCTGAAGGTGCTTGTCCTCAATAGTCAGGGGGCATAGACACTTCACCACCTGACCGCGGTTACCGGATGTTTCGATAATTAAATTGCGGGTAAAAGCTTCGCGACTAATTCGCGATGCAATTTCCCCAGACGGACATGCCAGCCCCTGCATTAACCCTCGACCTCGGGGACGCAGTTGAGTATTGCCGTGACGATCTGATATGGATTTGAGTGCTTTACTGATGATGTTGGCTTTGCGTTGGACACTGAGAGCAAAGGAATCATCCGCCCAATAATTTTCGAGCGCTGCAGCCGCTGTTACGAATGCGTGATTATTTCCTCTAAATGTACCGTTGTGTTCGCCCGGAGCCCATTGGTCCAGCTCCGGCGCAATAAGAACAACAGCCATGGGCAATCCAAATCCGCTGAGCGATTTGGATAATGTGACCATGTCCGGTTTAATGCCACTATTTTCAAAGCTGAAGAACTGTCCTGAACGACCACAGCCCGCTTGAATATCGTCGACGATGAGTAAAATATCGAACTTACGACAGATTTTTTCCAAACCGCGCAACCATGCATCTTTTGCGGTATTCAGGCCGCCCTCCCCCTGAATTACCTCTACGATCACAGCAGCCGGCAGATCCAAACCGCTTGAAGGGTCATTTAGTTGCTGCTCAAATATCTTCAACGTGTCTACATCCTGACCGTGGTAACCACAGAAAGGCATACGTGTCACATTTGACAAAGCCACCCCCGCCCCACCTCGATGAAGACGATTTCCAGTGGCGGCAACCGCACCGAGAGATACGCCGTGAAAGCCGTTGGTGAACGCCACAACGTTCTGCCGTTTCTTCACTTTACGGGCCAGCTTTAATGCGGCCTCAACGGCATTGGTTCCCGTCGGCCCAGTAAATTGGAAGCGATAGTCCAGATCACGCGGAACCAAAATATTGCGCTGGAACGCCTCGAGAAATCTCGCTTTTGCCTCCGTATGCATATCCAATCCGTGGGTAATTCCGTCATTTTCGATATAGCGCAATAGCGCGGCTTTCAGCGTGGGATTGTTGTGGCCGTAATTCAGCGATCCAGCCCCCGCGAGGAAGTCCAAATATTGCTCCCCATTCTGGTCATACAGAAATTCACCGGACGCGCGAGTGAATGTCACCGGGAATGAACGGGCATAGACCATGACATTGGATTCTGTCTCTTGAAATATCGACATAGGATTCTCCCTTAGGTTATTGCGACGGGCTCTGCAACGGGTCAAAAGGCCCGATGCGAAAGAGCACCTCGTCATCGTGGTGGCCGGCAAAATGCTCAGCCCGCGAAAACAAAATAGATTTGGCTAATGAGGTGTGTCTTTTTTCGGCAAAGCGTCTAAACACGCTGGCCGAAGCTTCATTGGCGGGGGATATAGAGGTTTCAATAAATCTTATGCCTTCCAGCTCAGGCCGCAACACCAACGTATTTAACAT
>DJFQ01000112.1:25907-36971 GCA_002432095.1 Marinagarivorans sp. UBA5868
TTTCCCCTCTGCTTCAACCAATACCGAGGTGTCCGCGAAGTGAGAACACTGCAATAAGTTGCAATAAACAGAGTTAGGGTCCAGCGGCGGACATTGCGCAATAAGTTGATGCACCGCGGCCCCATCTTTTGCCACTGGTTTACGCATCATAAATTCGGGCTTTTGGTGCCCTGGCCTGGATCGCGATGTTTCCACGGATTCCAGCCCAAATCTGTTAAGGAGCTCTGTCATAATGCTTACTACTCTAACAATTTGAGCTTGCGAATTATCGACCATATGACCAAAAAATGCAAGTTAAACAGCAATTTGCGCTATTCGCCCAATAAAATAGCGCCAAATTATACTTCGACATCTAAGCATATTAATAAAATAGAAACAGATGAAACACGGGGACATCCAATAGATAATGCCGAAAACGCGAGAGAACGATGAATGAGCCAGATCCATGATGTATTGACAGCCCTGCGACGCGTAATCCGCGCAGCGGACATTCACTCAAAGAAACTTACGAAGACTGTGGGACTTACCGCGCCGCAGCTGATGCTGATGCAAGCGATTAGAAACAACAAAGATGACTCTACGATCGGCACCCTCGCGCACCAAATCAGCCTGAGCCAAGCGACGGTTAACAACATCATCGGACGCCTGGAAAGCCGCGGCCTGATTACGCGAAAACGCTCAGAAACGGACAAAAGATTCGTTTGGCTTCATCTGACCCAAGAGGGAGAAAAAACCCTCGACCGAGCCCCCATTCCACTGCAAGAGCAATTTGTGGATCGATTTAGCAAACTGGAGAGTTGGGAGCAGAATATGATTTTGAGCAGCCTGCAACGCTTGGCCGCAATGATGGACGCTGACCAGATCGACGCATCGCCATTTTTAGATGTTGGCGCCCTGGATCGCACAGATGAAGAATAGAAAATCCCGCGGGGATATTCTCGATGGCCAAAGCCTCATTGCCGCGAGGCACCACCCAAGGACTGCCAAAGCGGCGGCTTAGCGGTATCCGACCAAAATAGCGCCCAATAAAAATGCCAGTCAGCTTAACTGACTGGCATTACGGAAAAATTCCGTACCTAACGAAGACTACAGTTTTTCCGCGTGCTCGCTCAAATAAGCGGCAACACCAGCCGGGGAAGCGGTCATGCCTTTGTCTCCTTCCTGCCAGCCAGCGGGGCATACTTCACCATGCTCCTGGTGGAATTTAAGTGCGTCGACCATACGCAGCATTTCGTCAACGTTGCGTCCGAGTGGCAAATCATTCACCACCTGATGGCGCACCATGCCTTCTTCGTCGATCAGGAAAGAGCCACGGAAAGCCACACCGCCTTCGGACTCAACATCGTAGGCTTTGGCGATGGCGTGCGTGATGTCAGCGACCAACGCATATTTAACCGCGCCAATGCCGCCGTCTTTAATTGGCGTGTTACGCCAGGCGTTATGAGTAAAGTGTGAGTCGATGGAGACCCCGATCACTTCCACGCCACGTTTTTTGAATTCTTCATAACGATGATCAAAGGCCAAAAGCTCTGAAGGACATACGAAGGTGAAGTCCAATGGGTAGAAAAACACGACCGCTTTTTTGCCTTTGGTCGCTTTGCTGAAACTGTAATCATCAACGATCTCGCCGCTGCCTAAAACAGCTGGAGCCGTGAAATCCGGAGCGGGTTTGCCAACTAGTACGCCCATGGTTTGATCTCCCAAGGTTGGTGGTGTGAATGAGGTGTAAGAACCAGCACTATTGCGTCGCGATCGGCGATTTCAAGGTCCGATGCCACAGCGCAGCAAAAGTGACTAGCATTTGCAAGACATAGCATTTGCAAGACATAGCTTTTACAACTTGATGACCGGCTCAATAAGGAAGCTGCCGTCGATAGCTTGCTGCAATATACACTGCACCCCCACCCTACCCCGATTGTTTTTTTATATGAAAACTATTGGGTTTGCTTATATCGACCGGTGCTTCTCTCAGATGTATCACATTCTCTCTGCGATCAACCTCCAAGTTTTGCAAAAATCTTGATTGACAACCATTATCATTTGCATTAATTTTCTTTGACGCAACAACTGATGTTAATGGTTACTGCATGTACGTTTGTCTCTGTAAGGGTATTACCGACACCCAGATCCGCTCCGCAGCGGAAAGCGGCGCCTCCATTCGCGAAATCCGTGATCAATTGGGGGTAATGACAGAATGTGGCAAGTGCGCGTGTCTGACTAAAGACATCGTTCGTACCAGCCGTAAAGAGTCTGCTGACGCCATCGGCTATTGGGCCGTAGCTTAATCCTCCATAGACGCCATTTTGCAAACCACCTGTTATCGTTTGACAGGGGGGTCTTGCATCGCCAAACTTTCCGGTTACGCCAACCAATAGGGGCCTGTAACCATGAAAGGCGACGCCAAAGTCATTGAACATCTCAATAAAATTCTCGCCAACGAACTGATTGCCATCAACCAGTACTTCCTTCACGCCAGGATGTACAAAAACTGGGGCCTGAAAGAATTGGCTGATCATGAGTACCACGAGTCCATCGACGAAATGAAACACGCCGACAAGCTTGTCGAGCGCATTCTTTTCCTCGACGGCCTTCCCAATCTGCAAAATCTCGGCAAGCTGCTGATCGGTGAAAACGTTCGCGAAATGCTCGAATGCGATTTGAAGTTGGAGCTCAAAGCCATACCTGATCTGCGCGAGGCCATCGCTTATTGTGAATCTGTGCGGGACTACGGTTCGCGCGAGCTATTGGAAGACATTCTCGATTCGGAAGAAGAGCATGTGGACTGGCTGGAGACCCAGCTTAGCCTGATCGATAAGATCACTCTGGAAAACTATCTGCAATCAAAAATGGGCAGTTAATTAATCCGCTGGGGGCAACGTAATTTCAAACACCACCTTGCCTCCATCCGGGTGGTTAAAAGCGCGCACCTGCCCCTGGTGAAATTCCACGATCAGACGTACCACGTACAACCCGAGGCCGAGGTGATCCCCTTCGCCAGTGCGCCCGGAGGTTAAAGAATCGAATAACCGCCCCTGCAGCGAATCGGGTATAGCCGGCCCGGTGTTGATGACTTGCAGGCGAATGCTACGGCCCTGTCGAGATAGATTAAATTCGATATAACCTTCAGCTCCGGTGAAATCCGCTGCGTTCTCCACCAATTTGTCGCACATTTGTGCCAATAACTCCGGCGCTCCTGTCACCCACAGCGGTCCCTCCTCTGGATAGGTCATCACCAAGCTTCTGGGTGCATAAACACTGCGATAGCTCTCCACTAAATGCCCAAGCAAGTCCGCCAGGTCCATTCTCTCCCGCTCACTCTGGTGCAGGGATTGTTCAAGTCGTGAGGCTGCGCTCATGGAATTCAGCAGTCGGGAAAGGCGCGCAGCGCCATCGCTCGCCCGGTCGAGATAAACCTGTTGCTGAGCCGTGTGTTCCAATTCGCCGAGGTTGTCCAACGAGCTGCGCACAATCGCTAAAGGTGTGCGCAGCTCATGCGAAAGCTTGCTACTCAGCGTCTCCAGGTATTCGTTGTAGTGCCTCAGCCGCTGCAGCAACGCGGCGTAACTGCGCGCCAGATCACCGATCTCATCGCGGCTGCGACTGCTTGGCAGTTGTGCGCGAATACGGCCTTCGCCGTCGACCACCTGTTGCGCCGCATGGCTAAGACGGCGAATTCGCCAGGAAAGTACACTCGCGTAAGCCAACAAAGTCACACCCGCCAAGAGCGTTGCTACGGTGGTATACCAAAGCAGCCTCCCCATGGCGCCACTGGTAAGCGAGTGCAGAGAATCCATACTCTGCTCTGCCACCAACATTAATGCAGGCGCCGGCATCTCGTCGTCCGCGGGGATGTTGACGGGCATAACGACGCGACCCACCAACGAGTCGGACCATCTATACCAGGCGTTGCCACCGGGTTTCACCAGTTTGTCTCCGCTCACGCGCCCAGGATAATCCGGTGGCAGATGCGGATAGTCCGGCTGGCCGAGAATGCGGCGCAGGATTTGGCGCACTAGGGGCTCCGAGGATTGCTGTTCATTCGCCGGCACCTGTAGTCCGCCAGCGGCCCCGATCACCCACCCACCTTCCGCAACCAATGACAAACGCACACAGGGGCGGGCAAATGCCGCAAGTACATCGCTGTACAAAGATTCCTCTCGCAGTAGCGCATGCGGCAGTAGTGCGTCCGGTGGATCGCCATGGACTGTTCCGTTCCAGGCAGAAAGAGCAAACCCCTCTCGGCTCCAACCTAACGGCATACGCAGTTCCAACGCATAAGAATCTTCTCGCTCGTTCCAGACACCTCGAATGAGGTGCTCCCGCTGCCAGACGTCGTGACCAACATGGCGTTCCACGGAAACTGGCCCAGGGGCTGCGGAAAAAATCCTTAACATCATCCCTTCGCCAATCTGTAACAACAGATGATCTGCCTGCGCCACCGTGTTCGAAGGGTCGAAAAATTGTCGCGTGGAGTCGGCCACCTCAATGAACGCGTAAAGGCTGTCGCCATGAGTGCCCATGGCAGTTTGAGCATGAGGTTGGTTGCCAGACAATACCTGATGGGGAATGGCGAACCCGCGCCACTCATCGTCATAACCATCGATTACGACAGGCCCCGGCAAACGATGAGCGTAAAGAACGGAATCAGCACCAAACTGACTCACGCTCATCAAGCTGGCATCGATTCTGGTCATTAAGTCCCGATCCGATCGCAAGCGAGCGTCAACCGCCACTGCCGTGGCGGTCAATGCAGCCTGCTGCCCTTCCCGCAAACCGGCTTCCATTTCACGGATGTATTCGCAACCCGCCCAAGGCAAGGCCAGTGTCAGTGAGGCCAAAAGCAGGAGTTGCCGCCGCAGCGCCATAAGGATTCCTTAAGCGAGCCAGCGATATCCCATACCGTAGGCGGTATGAATCTGATCAAAGCTATCGTCGAGCGCTTTGAATTTGCGCCGGATTCGTTTGATATGAGACGTAATGGTGTTGTCGTCGAGCACCACATTGGCCGCGTCCATCAATTGCTGACGATTTTTTACATGTCCCGGGTGCAGCGCGAGGGCATGAACGATCCAAAACTCGGTCACTGTGAGATCCACCTGATGACCTCGCCATGCCGCTGTCATGCGCTCGATATTGATAGACAGTTCGCCGCGGACAATTACCTGCTCGGCGGCTGCCGGCTTACGCAATGCATCGACCCGGCGAAACAGCGCAGTGATTCGGGCCAACAAATGGGCTTGGCCAATATCTTTGCTGAGGTAATCATCGGCCCCCAAACGCAAACCGGAAACCACATCAAAGTCATCGTCGCGAGCAGTCAAAAAAATAATCGGCAGCTCCGGCGCGCGGCTGCGCAAATCACGACACAGATCAAATCCGCCTTCCGGCTCGTCTCCCAATCCCACGTCGATAATGGCGAGATCTGGCAATCGCACCGCCAGCTGCGCCATCGCGTCTGGCCGATTGCGGTAATGCGTAACCTTATAACCCTGGCGCCGCAGTGCGTCGCAATAGTTTTGTGCGATGGCGATTTCATCTTCGACGATCACGATGTGACGCACCATTTTTTGCTCCGCAGCGATGAGATAAAACACACCATGCTAAACCCCAGCCCGCGTTGCGCCAACCACCCGCGCCCAGCCTGCGTAAAACTTGACCCGGTTCAGCGCCTTCACTAGAGTGACCCGTCCCTAAATGACCATATGAGATCCCGCAGGATGTATCCATATATTGTCGCCGACATCGGCGGAACCAATGCCCGTTTTGCTCTGGTGACGGGGAAATCCCAGGGCAACTTCCTTATCGATCATATCCATGTGCTCAACGCCCGCGAGTATCCTTCCTGCTCTATGGCCCTGCGCGCGTATCTGGAAAAACTCGGCGGAATTAGACCTCTTTCAGCGTGCCTGGCGATCGCTGGGCCGGTCGTTGGCGACACAGTGCGCATGACCAATTTGAGCTGGGAATTTTCCTGCATGGACATGGCTAAGGAATTTGGCTTTCAACATTTTGTGGCCATGAATGATTTTGCGGCGGTGGCCGCAGCGTGCAGCCAATTGACTGACGATCATTTGATCACGGTAAAAAAAGGCGTGGAAGATAATTCCTCAGCAAAGGCCGTGTTCGGTCCGGGCACCGGGTTGGGTGTCGCCGGATTGGTAAATCACAACGGTGCATGGCTGCCAGTCCCTTGTGAAGGGGGCCACGTGAATGTCGCGCCTGCCACACCCTTTGAAGCCGACGTTATCAAGGCAGCGATGGCCGTTCACGGTCATGTGTCCGCCGAGTTATTTATCTCTGGCCCGGGCCTTGTCAATCTCTACAAAGCCATTTGCGCCGTCCGCGGCGAGCAGGCCTTGGAAGCAACGCCTGCGGACATCACTCAGGGCGCTCTGGCGAATACCGACGATTCATACTCTGCAACCCTCGGCACATTCTGCAGTTTTATCGGTTCATTTGCCGGCAATCTCGCGCTTACCTATGGCGCTAAAGGCGGTATTTATATGGCCGGCGGCATACTGCCGCGCTTCAGCGATTATCTGCTGGCGAGCACATTTACCGAGCGCTTCAGTAACAAAGGCGTGATGAGTCACTACGTGCAGACAATTCCGGCAAAACTCATTGTGCACCCGGAAACTGCTTTTGTAGGTGCCGCCGCTTGGCTAGAACAACAGGTCGCACGCGGCGGTTAATGCCCAATGTAAAGCGGCGCACAGCCGCTTTACATCGAATTGTCGGATGAATTTACATCCCTTCGTTTTAACTGCATCAAAATCTTTTCTATCGCTTTGATTCACATCGAATTTTCGAAAATGGCATATTTTGCGCTTTGCATTTTATGTGCAGCCAACGCATTTCTATCCGCGGCAACTTCACTAAAACCATTTTGATCAACCGGTGTGATTTGAGAACGTTATGAAAAAAGTTATCGCAATTCTGGGTCTGGCACTGGCTGCTTTGAGTTTTGCGGCACCCAGCTCCAGCTATAGTGCGGAGGTAAATGGTGCAGAGGTAAATAAAGAAAAAAAGGCTGCTCAGTTAATTAATAACCACGCGGATAAGAAAGCGACGCAAAAGCAAAACATCCAAACTGCGAAGCAAGCGAAAAAAGATGCCAAGGCCCTGGCAAAACAGAAAAAAGACCAGCAGAAAGCTGCAGAAAAAGCCAAAAAGCTGGCAAAGAAACACCATAAAAAGTCACCCGAAGCGCATGCTGTGCCAGAGATTGATGGCTCCTATGCCGCTCTTGCAATCTGTCTTCTGGCCGGCGCTGTGGCAATTCGCCGCGAGCGTTATCGCCAAGCGTGATTCCCCAGGTAAAGTCCATGCAACTCCCGGCATCGCCGGGAGTTTTCATTCCAAGATTACAGCGGCTTACGAAACAGCAGCGTCATCCGATGACTCTCACCAATGGCTTTATAGGTTTCCTGCAATTCAGGATTGTCTTTGCTCGTCGACAATGAAGGGGGCAAACGCCAAACCCCATCCTGATCGCCGGGTTGATCCTTCGGATTCTCATTTAGCGTTGACTCACTCACAAGCTCGAAACCTGCTTTTTCCATCATGCGCTTGACATGCGAAGTCTTCATGTACCCCTGCGTACCATCGGCCCAGGCGTCACTTTTGTCTTCTCTAGCCTGATGTTGCACGATTCCCACCATGCCACCAGGTTTCAACATTTTATAAGTCCGGTTTAAAGCGTCCGTAAGAAAACCACCTTTTTCTTCTACTCTTGCCATGCCGTGCAACGCACGGAAATACAACACCATGTCCACCGATCCGTTGAGAGATGATGGCAATTGGTCGAATGAATAGGCAGCAACTTGCGCACCTTCTTCGCCCGCCCACTGCTTGGCGTCTGCAGACCAACGTGCAGGCCACTGTTTACGCTCAGCGATAAAAGCATCGTTGGCAAAGGGAAAATTCGGCCAGATTGTGGTGGGGTAATCCACACCAATCAATTTTCCTTCGCTTCCAAGATAAGACACCAGAATTTTCGAATACCACCCCTCTCCCGGCAAAATCTCAACCACCGTCATGCCCGGTTCCACACCAAAAAACTTCAGCGTCTCGTAGGGCCTACGAGCGGGATATCGGGCTTTGACGGCATCGTCCTGCTCGGCTAATACCGATTGCAGCCGCTGATTCGCGGAAGTGTCCGGCTTATCCGAAGGGGTATGGGCGCACGCCATAAGCAAGCAGCCTAGAACAGGTAAAAAGAGTGATTTCATAAAGCATCCTTTTATTAATTGAGGTTATTAATTGAGGGGGCTAAAACTGCGAGGCAGCCTAACCCATATCCCGGCTCATCAACAGTGTCGCGGTGGAACCCGAACGTGGCGGTGGAATCCGACTCATTTCTTGTTGATTAGTTTTATTGCTGATTAGCTTTTATTGCGGTGGCAGCGAACTCCGCATAAAAATCTTCTGCTTCCCATATCCACTGATTTTGCGCAGTGATAAACTCGCCGCGCTTTGCGGGTCCAAACGCCAATTGCCCCGTCTCACAGCCCCTTCCACTGTAACTTCCACAATTCTCATTGCAATTTATGTCGCTTGCCTAACGGAAAGTCATGAAATGCTGCACGTACATTTATTTGGTTTTCTACAGAACCAGCGCTTTTTAAGAAGCTTTTTGAAGTTGGCCGATTTATTGCCCTGCAGCAGAGAATACACAGCGCCCAAACCCAAGAAGGCGCGAGACAGTAGCGGTACGCAGCAAATTGCCAGCCGCACCATTGCAAACTGAAAACCATTAGGAGTAATAAGGTGTTGATGCTTTCACGGATTCTGCAGTTGCTGCCGGGAATCGGCCGTATAGCAATCGCTGTTGGCTCAATCTGCCTAACCGCCAATGTTGCGGCACAAGCGGTTGCCCCACTTTCTGTGGAGGCTCTGCTGGACGCTATGGCAACACGGGCAAAAACCCTGTCTTCCCAGACATTTCAGCCAGCTGGCCGCGATTTACCGACTGTGCTGTCTGATATGAGCTACGACCAGTATCGACGTATCAACTTTCGCCCGGAAGCAGCGTTGTGGCGAGGCGAAAGCCCGTTTGAGGTCCAGTTTTTTTATCCCGGTTTTTTATATCGCGAACCTATCTCGGTGCGCACCGTGACTTTGGATGGTGCCAACACACCAGTACCGTTCGACCCCAGCCTTTTCAACTATCACGGCGATCCGGTGCAAATTCCGCCTGATGCCATCAGCCGCCTTGGGTTTGCCGGCCTGCGTGTCCATTACCCGCTCAACACCCAGGCCTATAAAGATGAATTCCTGGTGTTTCAAGGTGCATCCTATTTCCGCCTTGTTGGTCCAGGACAGGTGTACGGTTTATCTGCGCGAGGGTTGGCAATCAATACAGCTGAAGGATCGGGGGAAGAGTTTCCGGCATTTCGTGAATTTTGGCTCGTTAAACCCGCGGTAGACGCTAACCGGTTTTGGCTTCTCGCACTACTGGACAGCCCCTCCGTTACTGGAGCCTACAGCTTTGAAGTCATCCCCGGGGCGCCAACGTCGATCATGGTGGACGCGCGCCTGTTCCCTCGAAAGGATATTCAAAAGCTCGGTGTAGCCCCATTGACCAGCATGTTTTTTTACGGCGAAAACCGAACCCGTTTTTTTGACGACTTTCGTCCGGAAGTTCACGACTCGGATGGCTTGCTTATGCAAACCGGAGGTGGCGAATGGATATGGCGCCCGCTGACCAACTCGCCAGAGCTGCGAGTCACGTCCATGCAGGATAAAAACCCCGCAGGATTTGGCTTACTCCAACGGGACCGAACATTTGAGAACTACCAGGACGCAGAAGCGCGTTATGAGATGCGCCCCAGTTTATGGATAGAGCCAGACGGAGAATGGGGTGACGGACGTCTGGAACTTGTTGAAATTCCCACCGATAGCGAAACCAACGATAACGTCGTGAGTTACTGGGTGCCCTCGGCGCCAGTAAAAGGCGGCTCCGAATTGCGCTTTCGCTATCGCATGACGACATTTAATGATCGCTTGCCACAACACGACAAAGCCCATGTTGTTCGTACTCGAATCGGGTGGGCTGCGCTTCCCGGTCAAGCCAATCCACCGCCACGTAGCAAACGTCAATTTGTGGTGGATTTCAGTGGTGGCGCCTTGGACAGTCTGCCGGCGGCGCTGCAAATTACTCCGGACTTGCAAATTAATAATGGCAGCGCGGAAGACGTGACCGTCACGCGGCTGCCCGATGGCAACAGTTGGCGCGTTTCTTTCAAGCTGAAACCCGACAATGAAGGCCCGGTCGATATGCGCCTGTTTCTGGCGCTCAGAGAACAACGTTTGAGTGAGGTTTGGAATTATGTCTGGTCTCCAACCGCCGTTCGTTAATCGCGGGCTGGCAACCCGCTTGGGTGCGCCAGGAAAGCTCGCCCGCCAATTGTTGATGTCGACATTGTCCGCCGCTACGGTGGTGACGGGTGTATGGCTCATGTTCGATATTCTCCGGCAGAACGGCACCACGATACTGGAAGCGGCGCTATTGCTGCTCTTCTCCATTACCTTCGCTTGGATAGCGATCGCTTTTTGGAGTGGTGCGATTGGCTTTGTTTTGCAGATGTTGTGCATCGACCCTTTGAGTCTGCGCCGGCGGCGCACGGTTGATATCGAAAGGATCGGTCCGTTGAACAGCCGAACTGCAGTGGTCATGCCGGTGTACAACGAGGATACGGTGCGCATCATGGCTGGCTTTGAAGCCAATCTGCGTTCTGTAGCGGCGACCGGCCAACTGGCAGCATTCGATTTTTTTATGCTCAGCGACACTCAGGACCCAGCTTTGATCAAGGCCGAATTGGCCGGATGGCAAGCATTAACAGCGCGACTGGGAGACCTCGCCGCGCACGCCTTTTACCGTCGTAGGGAGAAAAACAGTCATCGCAAAGTGGGGAATCTTGCGGATTTTTGCCAGCGCTGGGGAAACCATTATGACCACATGGTGGTGCTAGACGCGGACAGCATCATGACCGGGACCTGTATTCTGACATTGGTTGCCACAATGGAAGCCAACCCGGCTACTGGGCTGATTCAGACGGTGCC
>DJFQ01000112.1:37065-49948 GCA_002432095.1 Marinagarivorans sp. UBA5868
TGCGGGCTACCTTCACTGCCCGGCCGGGGAGCATTTGGCGGTGATATTCTCAGCCACGATTTTGTTGAAGCGGCTCTCCTGCGTCGTGCCGGGTGGGAGGTATTTTTGCTGCCGGAACTTGATGGCAGTTATGAAGAGGTTCCCAGTAATCTACTTGATTACGCCACCCGTGATCGCCGCTGGGTGCAGGGCAATATTCAGCATTTGGCGCTGCTCAACGCCCGCGGCATCCACAGTATTAGCCGATTGCATTTCCTGTTTGGCGCCGTCGCCTACATCTCCACCCTTGTCTGGTTGCTGATGCTTGCATTGAGCACAGCGGATGCCCTGGTGCGCGCCGCAAATAGCAACGTGTTTTTCAGCAGTGGCTATCAGTTGTTTCCCGATTGGCCGATTGCCAAAACTGAACTGATTTTCTCGATGCTTTATCTCACCGTCGGCCTGCTGCTATTGCCCAAACTAATGAGCATGGTGGTTGCTTTGACACACAAACGCGCAGCCTTCGGTGGCTCCTTAAAACTGATTGCCAGCACACTTGTGGAAACCGTCTTCGCAATTCTGATCGCACCGTTGATGATGGTATTTCATTCGTATTTCGTTATCTGTGTATTTCTGGGACGCAAAGTGCGTTGGGAAGCACAATCGCGGGAAGGAAGAATGATTCCCTGGGGTCAAGCCCTGTATCGCACCGCCTTTGTCGGCTTAGTTGCGATAGCGTGGGGCGGAATCACTTATTTATACGCTCCGGAGTTCTTCTGGTGGTTGACGCCTGTGCTGCTGGGCTTAATTCTGGCGGCGCCGATCGTCCGGTATTCAAGTAGTTTTACTTTGGGGCGCATTGCCAGGAAATGTGGTTTGTTTCTTTGTCCTAGTGAAACGTCCGCGGTTCCAGTCTTACGTGACCTCGCCGCCGTGATTCCCGAGGCCGCGGTATTGCCTGCTCAAGAGCCGCAAGTGCCTGCTCTACCCGCAGAGATCTGGAAAGAGATGCCGGTGCAAAGCTTCCACGATTGGCGGCCGGTGCCCCGCGCAGCTGTGCTGCGCGTCAGTCCAAGAGCTCGACGCGCGCTGGTAGCATCTCGTCACTGACGGCACGCCCAGTCAGCAATAACCGCCGAAAATCCCTCCGTACCGGCATAAAAGCACTGGACACACCCAGTGCTTTCCCGTGATGAGTAAACCGGGACCCATTACTTGTTCGATATCACCGACGAAAGGCGCAGGCAGGACCGCGTAACCGTTGATCGCCGGGCGCTGTCCATTTGCAACTTTGGGGTTGTCAGCCCTTATGTGCATCCCTATAGTGAATGAACGTTCATTCACCAAAGCTTCTTAATGCTGACCGATCCCTCTACGTCCGATAAACGCTCGCTGATTCTGCGCGCAACGCTCGAGCTGTTGGCGAGCTGCGGTTTCCACGGTTTTTCGATGAAACAGCTTGCTGAGCGGGCCGGAGTTGCAGCGGGAACGCTTTATTTGTATTTCCGCGATCGTGAAGAGTTAATTCGCCAGCTCCATGAGGAAATCATTCAGGTTTTTGCCCACCACGTTCTTGCGGATCACAATCCAGAGGCGCCGCTGCGGGAGCAATATCAATTGATTTGCTGTCGATTTTGGCAATTCTGCCGCGACAACCCGGACATCCTGATGAGCAAGGGTCAATTCGATCATTTGCCGCCGGACGTGCTGCGCGATCACCACGAAGCGGCCTGGCAAGCGTTCCAACCCTTGACCGATTTGTTTGATGCGTGTCGTGCCGCAGGACTGCTCAAGCCTTTTGATAACGAAATTTTGGCCACATTGGGTATCGATTTGTTCTTGAACCTCGCCCGCAAATACCACCTGGGTGTGATTACAGTGAATGAACCAGCGTTGGACGCCATCATCAACGCCAGTTGGGACGCCATTGCCCAACACCCTGGAAACCCTTTCTAAAATCCTTGTCTACAACGCAATTTGCGCAGAGGAAGATCTTTATGCAGTTCCCCAGCCTTCTCCGTCCGCTCCTTTTGGTCGGCGTCATTGGTTTGCCATTGACGGCCTGTCAGGACAAACCAACCGCAGCCACCGGAGATCGACCTCCCGCAGAGGTGACGGTCGTCACCCTAGCCGCCGCGGACGTAAACCTGAAGACTGAACTGCCGGGGCGCGCCGTGGCTTTTCGCAAGGCGGAAGTGCGTCCTCAGGTAAGCGGTATTTTGCAGCGGCGCCTGTTTGAGGAAGGTGCAGCAGTAGAGGCGGGACAACAGCTTTACGAAATTAATGCCGAGCGTTATCAAGCCGCCGTCCAAACGGCGCAGGCTAACTTGGCCAAGACCAAAGCCAATGCTGCCAGTGCTCAGGCACGGGAAAAGCGCTACACCGATTTGCTCGCGCAAAAGGCCATCAGCCAGCAAGCTTATGACGATGCATTGGCCACATCACGCCAGGCACAAGCGGATGTCGCGGTAAGCGAAGCCGCTCTGGTCACGGCAAAAATCGACTTGGATTACACCAAAGTCCTCGCGCCCATTAGCGGCCGTATTGGCAAGTCCAATGTCACGGAAGGCGCGCTGGTTTCCGCGCAGCAGGCCGGCGTTCTTGCCACCATTCACCAGCTCGATCCAATTTACGTCGATCTCGCGCAACCCGCTGCCCGCATTCTCGATCTGCGCCGGCAAATCATGAGTGGGGAACTGGCGAGGGAAGATAGTGCACCAGTAAACATCACCTTGGACGATGGCAGCGTGTATCCCCATCAAGGTGAACTTCAGTTTGCCGAGATGAACGTTAACGAATCCACCGGCACGGTAGTTGTGCGCGCCCTCTTCCCCAACCCCGACCACCTGTTGTTGCCGGGCATGTTTGTGCGAGCAGAAATCGTCGAAGGCGTGCGTGCGCAAGCGTTGCTCGTTCCCCAGCGCGGTGTCACCCGCGACCGCGAAGGCAATGCCACAGCGCTAGTCGTCAATAAGGACAACCAAGTAGAGCTGCGCACCCTCACAGCGGGACGTGCTGTAGGAAATCACTGGCTGGTGGAGAAAGGTTTGGCCGCTGGTGATCGGGTGATCGTCGAGGGGCTGCAGAAGGTGGCTCCCGGTGCGACCGTCAGCGTTGTCGAAGCGAGTGCCGCCACACCAGTGCGCCACGCCAACGCAAGCGGAGAATGATCCATGGCCAGATTTTTTATCGACCGTCCGGTTTTCGCCTGGGTTATTTCCATTGTCATTATGCTGGCGGGCGTTCTCTCTATCAGCCAATTGCCCGTCGCCCAATACCCGGAAGTTGCGCCGCCATCCGTTAGCATCAGTGCTTCTTATCCCGGTGCTTCGGCAAAAACGCTGGAAGATTCGGTGGTGCAGATCATCGAACAAAACATCACCGGCATCGACAATGTGGAGTACATGTCGTCCACGGCGGAATCCAGCGGCCGCGCCGAGGTGACGCTCACCTTCAAGGCAGGCACCGACCCGGATATTGCCCAGGTTCAGGTGCAGAATAAATTGCAGGCCGCTATGCCCCTGCTGCCCCAGGAAGTTCAGGAACAGGGCATCCGGGTGAACAAATCCTCCGCCGGATTTTTGATGGTTCTCGGCTTCGTCTCTAAAGACGGCAGCATGGATAAATACGATATCGCCGACTACGTGGCCGCCAACGTGCGCGAGCCGCTCAGTCGTGTGGGTGGTGTCGGCCAGATTCAGATCTTCGGATCGCAGTACGCAATGCGAGTGTGGCTGGACGCGGAAAAACTCGCCACCTATGCGCTCACCACCAGCGATATCGTCAACGCCATTCGCTCGCAAAATGCGCAAATCGCCGCTGGTGAACTGGGCGGCACGCCCGCTGTGCCCGGCCAGGACGTGAATGCCAGCATCGTCGTGCAAACGCGGCTGGAAACGCCCGAACAGTTCCGCAACATCCTGCTGCGCGTTAACAGTGATGGCTCGCAGATTCGTCTCGGTGATGTCGCACGAGTGGAACTTGGCGGAGAGAATTACCAGTTCGAAACGGAGTACAACAAACAACCGGCAACGGGTTTGGCAGTCACTCTTGCTGCCGGCGCGAACGCGTTGGCGACCGCCGACGGCGTACGTGAACGCATCGCCGAACTGCAACCGTTTTTCCCCGCCGGGTTGGAAGTCGTTTATCCCTTTGATACCACGCCCTTCGTCAAGCTCTCCATCGAAGGCGTGGTTCATACCCTAATTGAGGCGGTCATCCTGGTATTTCTGGTGATGTACCTGTTCCTGCAGAACTTCCGCGCNNGTGGTGCTGCTCGGCACCTTCGCGGTGCTGCAGGCGGCGGGGTTCAGCATCAACACGCTCACCATGTTCGGCATGGTGCTGGCCATCGGGCTGCTGGTGGACGACGCGATTGTGGTGGTGGAGAACGTCGAACGGGTGATGCACGAAGACCGCCTGCCGCCAAAAGAAGCGACCCGCAAATCCATGGATCAGATCACCGGCGCGTTGATTGGTATCGCCTTGGTATTGTCGGCGGTATTCATACCCATGGCGTTTTTTGGCGGTTCAACAGGAGTGATTTACCGGCAGTTTTCCATCACGGTCGTATCCGCCATGTTGCTGTCGGTGGTGGTGGCACTCACCCTTACCCCAGCTCTTTGCGCCAGCTTGCTCAAAGTGCCCGATGAAAATCACTACCATAAACGCGGATTTTTCGGCTGGTTCAATCGCACTTTCACCCGCGCCACCAACGGTTATCAGTCCAGTGTCGGCGGTATGCTGCGTCGACCATGGCGCTATATGGCCATTTACATTGCGATTGTTGGCGTGCTCGGCCTGATGTTTAACCGCCTGCCAGGCTCATTCCTGCCCGACGAAGACCAGGGCATCATGTTCACCATCATGTCCCTGCCGGTCGGCTCTACCAAAGAGCGATCCATCGCCGTAATGGATCGCGTCGAGGATTATTACCTGCAGCAGGAGAGCGACAACGTCGCATCGGTGTTCTCTGTTATCGGCTTCAGTTTTTCTGGACGCGGGCAGAACAACGGTATGGCATTCGTCAAACTGAAAGACTGGGACGAGCGTTCGGAGGATGCGCAGAAGGTGCAAAGCATCGCCGGTCGCGCAATGGGTCACTTTATGCAGTTCAAGGACGCCATGGTGTTCGCCATCGCTCCGCCGTCGATTCCTCAACTGGGCACGGCAACGGGTTTCAATTTTCAGCTCCAGGATTTAAGTGGCCAGGGTCATGATGCACTGATGGCGGCGCGCAATCAGTTGCTGGGATTGGCGGCAAAAGAGCCGCTTCTCACCGGCGTTCGCCCTAACGGCCAGGAAGATACGCCTCAGTTCAAGCTCGACATCGACCAGGAAAAGGCCGCCGCGCTTGGTGTTTCCGTTAACGATATCAACAGCGCGTTCTCTACCGCGTGGGCGGCGACCTATGTGAACGACTTTGTCGACAAAGGGCGAGTGAAGCGTGTGTATGTGCAAGGCGATGCGCCCTACCGGATGATGCCGGAGGACGTGGGCGATTGGTACGTGCGTAACAATCAGGGAGAAATGGTGCCCTTCTCCGCCTTTTCCAGCGGCCGTTGGATCTACGGGTCACCAAGGCTGGAGCGTTACAACGGTGTGCCCTCCATCAATATCCAGGGTGCGGGCGCGGCGGGCGTTAGCTCAGGTAAGGCGATGGACATTATGGAAGAACTCGCGGCTCAGTTACCGCCGGGCTTTGGTTTTGAATGGACCGGACTTTCCTTTCAGGAACGCCAGTCCGGTGCGCAGGCGCCACTGTTGTATGCATTGTCGATTCTGGTGGTGTTCCTCTGTCTGGCGGCACTTTATGAGAGCTGGTCGGTACCCATTGCCGTAATGCTGGTAGTACCTCTGGGGATTCTCGGCGCGGTGGTATTCGCCAGCTTGCGCGGGCTGTCCAACGATGTGTATTTCCAGGTTGGGCTGCTTACCACCATTGGTCTGTCGGCCAAGAACGCGATCCTCATCGTCGAATTTGCCAAGAGCCTGCATGAAGAAGGGATGAGTTTGTTCGATGCGACGATGGAAGCCGTGCGGATGCGTTTACGCCCCATCATCATGACCTCTCTCGCTTTCATGCTTGGCGTAACGCCATTGGTACTCAGCAGCGGCGCCGGCTCCGGTAGCCAAAATGCGATCGGTACCGGTGTGTTCGGCGGTATTTTCTCTGCGACGGTATTGGCGATTTTCTTTATTCCGGTGTTTTTCCTTTTGGTATTTCGCATCGCGCAGCGTATGTCCGGGGCTCCAACGAAGGAAGTGCAGACCCAACCGGTACAGTAACGCTAAGGATTTCCGTGGCGTGTCGCACGGAAATCCTCTTTCTTTCCGCTCCTAATGACCAGTAAACGAATATCCGCTTGCTTGCGTAGATCTGATCGCATCATTCATCCCCCACCGGAAAGAGGAACAACCTATGGCAAAAGTCCTTGTACTCTATTACTCATCCTATGGTCATATCGAAACCATGGCATACGCCGTTGCGGAAGGTGCCAAAGCCGCCGGTGCCGAAGTAGATGTGATGCGTGTACCCGAGTTATTGCCGCCGGAAGCGGCCAAGAAAGCCGGTTATAAAGTCGATCAAAAGGCACCCATTGCCAAAGTGGAAGACCTGCCGAAATACGACGCAATCATTGTCGGCGTCGGCACACGTTATGGCCGCATGGCTTCACAAATGGCCAACTTCCTCGATCAAACCGGCGGCCTCTGGGCCAAGGGCGCATTGAACGGCAAAGTCGGCGGTGCCTTCACCTCCACCGCCACTCAACACGGTGGCCAGGAAATGACGTTATTTTCGATCATTACCAACCTGATGCACTTCGGCATGGTGATTGTCGGTATGAATTATGGATTTTCCGGGCAGATGACGTTGGACGAAATCACTGGCGGCGCTCCCTACGGCGCGACCACCATTGCCGGTGGCGACGGTTCGCGACAACCGAGCGAAAATGAATTGGAGGGAGCGAAATATCAAGGCAGGCAGGTAGCGGAAGTGGCGGCGAAACTGCACGGATAATTTTGTTTCAAAAAACCTTTGCTATATAAAAATAAACCCCGCCGTGCGGGGTTTATTTTTCAGGTTTTAATTATTCAGCGGCAGCAGGAAAATTGACCGGCTCTGCCGTCTCGGCAATGCCGTTGGGCCCTTCGATAATTTCCATACCGCGTTCGGTGAGCGACACAGTTTGCGAGGCGGGAATTTCAAAACTCTCTTCCGTGGACAAATCCAGCACCGCCTTTTCGCCACTATTGCCGTACCAGGACCAAGCCAACCAGCCGAAAGGCAAGATGCCAAAGTCATGTTGCTTGGCGCTCACCAAAGTACTTTCCATCAAGGAGCTGTGACCCGGGGTCGAATCAGGCGTTATGCCAGCAAACTCCTGCTCATCCTCAAACGCCAAGTCCACTAAATTGACAGCGCCACTGTCTTCCACCTCTCCGAGCAACTGAATGTTGTCGACCCGAATGGTCCCCGAGATACCATTTAGATTGCCGAATTGCATACCAATCTGATGAGGGGCCATTTCCCTGTCCGTCCCTGCACCCAGAGCACTAAATGGGAGCTCAATGGTTGTCCACGCACCAGGCGTAAATTGCGCGAGGCCAGCCCCATCTGTGTTGGACCAGACCCAAGAAGAACCATCTTGCAGAAAAAACTGGAACCACAGAGTCGTGGCGCTAGCAAACTCCTCGGATAAATAAATATCCGCTTTCACAGAAAGGGACCCACGAAGGTTCACCGTGTTGTCGAAAAAGATATCCGTGGTTCCTAAATCAAGTTGACCCCCAGCGCCTCCGTTGAGCACCACCACACCTGTGCCGTCTTCGACTGTGAGGGGCGTCGGTATTTTCTCCGCATCACCGATATTGCGCCACCCCGCCGCGCCCTCGGAAAAAGTGGCGGAATATTTTGCGCCAGTCGGCGGCCCCTGCGATGCGTCAATGATTCTGACATAGTCAATCAGAATCGGCTCCGCCACCGAACCAGAAAGTCCACCCAGTTGAAGTCCGAATACTTTTACATCGGAGACATCTGCACTATCACTGAAATTGATTGTAAAACTCAGATCGCTCCACTCACCAGGAGTGAAATCAGCGGCCAATTTATCCGCTGTCGGCGCCCATGTATAAGCATCGGAGAATTGACCAAAAAACTTAAAGTAGACCGAACCAAGCTGATAGTCCGCCGGTATCAGGACACGCGTTTCTATTGTCAACTCGTTCGAAAAATCAATGCCATGGGCTCCAATTCCGTCAACACGCAATAAAAGGTTGTCTCCGGCAGTCCAGTCCGGCTGCATATTCAACGCGCCATTATTCTGAGCCAGCGTGGTGGAGGCCCCTCCGTTAAACGTCCAACCGCCCAGATCGGTCGAAAAATTCTCTTCGTAGACATAACGTGACGCGCCTCCGATCGATACCCTCAGATTATCGATCTTAAGAATCGGAGACACCGTCGTCGGCTTCCCATTCGCCAGGAAACGAAGTCCAACTTTGGATATGGACGAAGCGTCGATCACGACCGGTTCAGTAACCGCATTATCCAAATGAAATAAATTGTCCATCGACTCCAGTTTTACCCGTACGCGATTCCACATATCCGGCCGCAGGTCCCGTGCCGCCACACTACCGATTCCTGCTGCAACGCCATTTGCATCGACAATGTACAGTTGCGCGGTCAAGTTGCCTTCTGTTTGATATTGTCTTGGCAGATACAGGTCGTATGAGTAAGTGGCGCCTGTCGTATCAAAAGGAGTTGGCAAGGTGAACGTGTATGCTGCGGTATCGTTTGTCGTTGTCCACGGAATATCCAGCGCCAACGCAAGGTCGCCAGCGCCCTTCTGCATCAATAAAAGATGATCAATCGATGAGTCGCCGTTAGCACCAGACCCACCAATTTCCGAGAAGAAAAAAGGTGCGCTTTCGTTACTCACTGCGGTTATATTCGCGGCTATTTTCTCCGCCGAATTCCACAATCCGCCATATGCACTCAGTGACAAAACCAAATTTCCAGCGGTGTCAGCTGTGCGCAGCTCACGCGCGCGATCACCCAAAAACGCATTAAAATCTTCGCCACAACCGGGAGCATCAATGACAAGAGGAACCTTAAAGCCCGCCTTACGAATATCCCGAATTACGGTTTTATAGCTCGCCAGAAATCCGGCATAACCCGAGCTCTGCGCATTATTGATTCCAACCGGTCCCCAACCTCGGGCGAGATTAAGCATAATATGTGGCTGGAATCGATCCTGAACCAAGACGCGCAACCATCTTCCCAACCACAAATCCTCCACCGCCCCGACGAGCGTTTCGCGGTCTTCCGCACAGAATGGCTCACCGTCCGCTCCGTTCAGCGATAGTATCGCCACCAGATTTGCATTCATGACTTGTTGCAGCGCGCTTTCCAGCGTGTCTGCAGTGGTTTCTTCGTTGAGCAGCAAGCGAACAACGTTAGAGCCGACCACCCCAACAGCGTCGATACCCAACGACTTATTAAACTCGACTTCGCCACCGTATTCGAGGTTAATGCCGCGAAATAGAATCGGCTCACCACTCACGTCATAAATCGTGTGTTCGTCAGATGTAATAACCGGAGCACCCTCGGACGGACGGGGACGATTAGGATCACCCGGTTCCGGGCGCTCCGGAACAATGTGATCGGTACTTTCTTTGTCATCCAACAATCCATCACTGCTGTCACAGCCATGTAACAAAAGGCTACTGATTAAAAATAGAGGAAGCATTAAGCGCATTTTCATATTCAGTCTCCAGATTTATATTGAGTCGGATCGAGCGGTAAACATCAGAGAGAAAGGGTTATTCCCGCGGTAATACGTCGCTCCTGTACCCACAATGACTGAAATTGATTTTCAAACTGTGCATAAACTCTCTGGCTCTCATCCGTCAGATTGGTGCCATTGAGATTCACGCTTAAATGGTCGTTGACCCAATAATTAATCGACGCATCCAAATATCCCGTTGGCTCAGCCCAATTTCCAAGACTTATCGGAACTTGGTTGCTGTTGAGTCCGGTGCGCCCCCTGTATTCTTTACTGCGCCAATTGTAGGCAATCCGGGCATTTAAGCCGTCTTTGTCGTACCAGAGAATGAAATTCGATTGATGCTCTGAATTCGATGGCAAGGGAAATGGTTTGCCGTTTAAATCAAAATCCTTGGATTCACTTTCGGAATAGGTGTAATTGAATTCCACTCCCGTGGCACTGAGAAATTCACCCGGTAGAAATTTGAAAGACTGCTTGTAACCCAGCTCCAAGCCATAAAGGTCGGACGCCTCGGAATTGGTAGTGGTCCAAATGTTGGCCGTCCTACCGCGATCAATACCATCGGAATCAGCAAAACGCCAGGGCTCCTGAAACGTCTCCACCGAGGTNNTCCCAGGGCTTGATTGTCGGATTGCCCTTGTAATCACCACCACCGACGCAGCCCACTGTCAAACCCACCTCGTTGCCACTTCCGTCATTAACAGTAACCTGCGAACCATCGGGACGAGTTTTTGGGCACTGTTGATACCAAAGTGAAAGACTGGAGCCGATGTTATCCAGGTCATTGCGCGATACCGTCTTGGCGGCACCAAAACGTACGATCACATCATCGGCGGGGAACAAATTGATATTGGCGGAGGGCAGCACGTCTGTATAGGAGTGCTTGATTTCGTTAACCCCATAGACAAATGCGATCTGATCCCAAGGCTCCAACTCGTATCCCAGAGCATTCGTTTGATCGAGAACACTGGGTACGTCGCTTTGCTGAATGGTGCGATTATTTTCAACAACCCGGAGGCCTAAGTTGCCACTAAAAGGCACACCCCATAGACCGTCGTCGTTAGCAAAATTCGCTTGCAGATAAGTGGAAACGGACTCCTCCTTCACTTCATAAGCAAAGGCAGGATCAATCGCGGTTTTTGTACCGGGGTAAAGTTGGTTCATAAAAACCAGCGGATCGTCCCATGTAGCAGGATTCAGCGAGGACACGCCGCTTTCAAAGCCAGAAAAAGGCCCAAAGTTGGAATAAGGCGTGGTGTCGGAACGGTCAAAGCCGTTGTCCACCAGTCCTGCATTGCGCAGCCGAAGATCTTCATCTTCGTAAACAAAATCCCGCCACTCTGCGTACTTTTCCCACAGCTGGTTGCCCGCCAAAAGCTGAAACCGCTGATTGGCAGGCACGCGGGGATCGTCCCATGTACTGTAACGGCCTGTCGGTGTTACATAAAAGAACCTCTCCTTGGTAGCATCTCGAACACCATAACGCACACCGAACTGCAGGCTTTCCCAAATGTTGCTATCAGCAAGCCTCAAGGTTCCGTCAAACCTTGCCGCACCGAGAGATGCATCAATATTTTCACCGAGCGCGGCCGCCTGATATTTGCGCAATAGGTCTGTATCCGTCAGGTCTGATGCGAAAGAAAAGCTGGGGTATTTGCCTCGATAGTCAACCTGAACGTAATAGGGATCGATCGGGTCTTTGCCATTTTCTTCATCGATGTCTTCCCAGTACCAGGCCGGTTTGCCCTGTTGCAATCCCGCATTGCGATTTTGTTTTTCCGCTTCCGAATAAATGAGTCGAAAGCTCGCATCAAAGTTGTCCTGATTGGTGTAATCCAATTGCCAATTGGTATTAATCGCGGCGGTTTTATTGGCGAAGCTAACGGACTGCGAGGAAAAATCAGGTGCAATAACATCCGCCACTTCAACGACAAATAAATCGCGCGCTTGCGGATTGCCATTTTGGTCCACGAAACGTACGGTTCCGACCTGGCTGACCTGCGATCCATTTTGGATTGCGTCAAATTGATCGGTGTTTTCATCCGCGGGCTCACCATCCACCTCATACGCTTCCACACTACTTTTGCCATTGAATGCAGCCTTCACTCCACGATCAAACTGCTCCATATAAGTGACAAAAATATCGGCTTTTACTTGGAAGTTATCGTTTAAGTCGCCGGCAAAATTTAATGAAAGACCGGTGCGGTCGCGTTCCATAAAGTTGCTGCGTACACCGAACTCTTGAGGAACGATGTACCAATCGTTGACCAGATCACCATCGTTATTCAAATCGCGCCGGTCGCCAGGCGTACCGCCGATGGTGTCGAGAAAACCGAGGCGCAACTCCTCCCACATTTGATAATTCGCCGCGTAAGAAGAACTGTTAAATAAACCGAGGGTGGCGCCAAAGCGGCTATCGAAGTTGTAGCCCATAAACAAGCTGATGTTGTGATCAGGATTGCGGTCGCCATAAGTGCCATCAACTTTGATCTCTTTATCGGAGCGGCTTCCCTGGGAGGATTCCATTCGCAAAGTCGTGGTTAAGCCTTCATCCAGGGTCGTCGGGTTGATGGTTTTCAAATCCACGGCCCCCGAAATGCCGCCTTCCAAAATTCTCGCCGACATGGATTTATGAACATCCGCGCCGGTGATCATACCGGCGGGAATATCACCAAAATTTGCCCCCACTTCGGTAATTGTCCAAGGACTCAAAAACTGCTCCCCGTTCAAGGTCGTCAACACCTGGGGCATCCCGCGCACGTTGAGGGAGGTCCCCTCATTAGCTTCCCGACGGATTTGGACGCCGGTGATGCGCTGTAGGGAGTCGGTAATGGTGGTGTCCGGTAGCTTGCCGATGTCCTCGGCCACGATGGAGTCAACAATATTGGCGGCGTCGCGTTTGATGTCGATGGACTTGGCCTGGGATGCGCGTACGCCATAGACCACGATTTCCTCCAACATCACCCCATCCTCTTTGCTCTCCGGCTCCTTATCGGCGACCACGGTGGTTTGCGCATAAACAGCAGGGGCGAGAACGGCGCAGCCGATGGCAAGAGCCAAGAGTTTCCTCTTGGGGACAAAAAGAGCGTGAGTCATCGGATCTCTACCTTCTCGTT
>DJFQ01000192.1:0-204 GCA_002432095.1 Marinagarivorans sp. UBA5868
CAAACTCTCAACTCTCAACTCTCAACTCTCAACTCTCAACTCTCAACTCTCAACTCTCAAACTCTCAAACTCTCAAACTCTCAACTCTCAACTCTCAAACTCTCAAACTCTCAAACTCTCAAACTCTCGAACTCTCGAACTCTCGAACTCTCGAACTCTCGAACTCTGAATTTTATTGCACTTTGTTTTTAGAGGAGGAGCGGG
>DJFQ01000192.1:298-6185 GCA_002432095.1 Marinagarivorans sp. UBA5868
AAAATAACAATATGACAATTGTGTGAGCTGGTTTTTGTTGCTCCGCTTTTTCGGAAATAAAAAGGTTGTGAATTATTTGTACGATAACCCACTTAATATGTGGCAATGCCGTTGTATTTTTAGACCGTTGCATCTCTGGTGAATGTTGATTTTATGAACTTGTTCTCGCGGGGGATCGCTACGGTGGAATAGACTCTGCACGCTGATTCGCACTCCTGTGGCTAATTTTCATGCAGAGAGTAGAGGCGATCGGGATCTATCGCCCTATCAAACAAGGTTTTAATTTGGGGGTATTGTCTTATCAATATCCAAAAGATTTCTCATCAAATTTAATACGGGACACAATCATGAACAGAATCTTTTTGACATGTGGTCTTACCGCTTTGTCGGCGGCTTTAGCAGCTTGCGGCGGTGGAAATACCAGCCCTACACCCAGCAGCTCATCCAGCAGTTCCTCTTCAAGCTCGTCCAGTTCGAGCAGTTCCTCTTCTTCCAGTAGTTCGTCTTCTAGCAGCAGTTCTTCAGGAGGCTCGGAATTCAGCATTCTCAGCGCTTCGTTTGATGCGAATGGGTCGTTGCCTGCGGAGTTTAGTTGCGAAGGTAAAGCATTTGGTGACGGTATTTCGCCTGAATTATATTGGGCCGACGCTCCGGCCAATACACAAAGCTTCGCTATTTCGTTTAAAGATTTAACGGCGATTGAAGGACCTAATCCTACGCTCGGATATCACTGGGTAATCTGGAATATTCCAGAAAGTATTACGTTGCTGCCGAGTGATCTCTCCACGAGCCAGTACCCTAGCGAAATGGGTGGCGCCGAGCAGAAGAGTGCTAATAGCAGTAATCCTTATCAATATTTTGGCCCATGCCCAAGCTACAACTATTGCACCAATGGCATGCAGCGGGACGAGCACAATTACAGTTTCACCATATATGCTCTGGGTGAAACGTCCGTCGACCAATCGGGCAGCGTGGAAGATATCGACGAACATTTAAGCTCTATTGCACTGGCGAAGACCGAGGTGCGGGTGAACTCAGACGCTGCCCCATCTTGTTCCGGTTCCAGCTCATCAAGTTCATCGAGCTCCAGCTCTTCGAGTTCAAGTTCATCAAGTTCAAGCTCTTCAAGTTCGAGTTCTTCAAGCTCCAGCTCATCCAGTTCAAGTTCAAGCAGTTCTGGTGGCTTAGATGGAGCCGCTCTGTATCAGACGACTTGTGCGGGCTGTCATGGAGCACTTGCGAATTCAGAGAAGCGGGGTAAAACTGCGCAGCAGATTCGCGCTGGTATGTCCTGGTATCCCGCGTCAGCCAATTGGACTGATGCACAGTTGGAAGCAATATCCGCAGCACTGCAATAGCAGGATCCAATAAACAGGATAGTAGTAACGCGGGAAAGGATAGTAGTAACGTCGGAAAAAGAGAGCGTTTGCACGCTCTCTTTTTTTTAGCGGCACATTAATTCGGCTGCCAAATCGCAGCGAAAAGGCACACAAAAACGAGTATACGTGGGCCGTTACTCCGGACTGACCACCCCACAAACCTTCTTCTCTCCCGGCTTACTAAACACCACTCTCTGCTCGATTGCACATTTCTTCTTCCTCCGATAAAAATGCAATAACGCTTCCGTATACCCATTGGGTTGCTCGCGCCCCTTAAAAATTAAATCCTTCGCCGCTGCGAAAGCGAGATTTTCTGCGATATTGCCAGACATCGGCTGATAATTTGGATCATGGAAATTTTGCTGATCGACCACTTTCGCCATAGCTTCCAGTGCGGCGATAACCTGTTCTTTCGTGCAAATGCCGTGATGTAGCCAGTTAGCGATATGTTGGCTGGAGATGCGTAAGGTGGCGCGATCTTCCATGAGTTGGGTGTGGTGTATGTCCGGCACTTTGGAGCAGCCGATCCCCTGGTCGACCCAACGGACGACATAGCCGAGGATGCCCTGGCAATTATTTTCCAGTTCTTTACGAATATCCTCTTCCGTAAGAGTTTGCGTGCCTAATAATGGAATATCGAGAATTTGCTCTAATTCATCTTCAGGAATTCGCCCATTTAATTGTCTAATTAAATTCTGCTGCACACTGCTGACGTCTACCTCGTGATAATGAATAGCATGCAGCGTAGCGGCGGTGGGGGAGGGGATCCAGGCGGTGGTAGCGCCGGCTTTCGGGTGGACGATTTTTTGCGTGAGCATGGCGGCCATATTATCCGGTTGCGCCCACATACCTTTGCCGATCTGCGCCTTGCCATGCAGGCCACTGGCGAGGCCGACGGCGACGTTCCAGCGTTCGTAGGCCGCAATCCAATGTTTGTTTTTTAATTCTGCTTTAGGTGCAAACGCGCCGGCCTCCATGCTGGTGTGAATTTCGTCGCCGGTGCGGTCGAGAAAACCAGTGTTGATAAATGCCACACGCTCTTTTGCGGCGCGGATGCATTCGCGTAAATTAACGGTGGTGCGACGCTCTTCATCCATAATGCCAATTTTCAGGGTATTGCGCGGCAGTTTTAAAACCTCTTCGATGCGCGCAAAAAGATCGTTGGTGAAAGTTACTTCGTCTGGCCCGTGCATTTTTGGTTTGACAATATAAATGCTACCTGTACGGGAGTTTTGCAGTGATGTATTGCTTTTTAAATCGTGCAGCGCGGCGGCGCTGGTGATAAATCCATCCATGATGCCTTCGGGGATGGGTTGGCTATCCCGATCCAGAATCGCATCGGTAAACATATGGTGGCCGACGTTGCGGATAAACATCAGGCTGCGGCCCGGAATGGAAAATGTCGTCCCGTCTGGGGCAGCGTAGTGGCGGTCGCTGTTGAGTTTTCGGGTAAACGTGCGGCCGTTTTTATTGACCTTCTCCGTCAGGGTGCCGCGCATCAATCCAAGCCAATTGCGGTATGCCTGAACTTTATCCTGCGCATCCACGGCAGCGATGGAGTCTTCACAGTCCATGATCGTGGTGAGGGCGGATTCTAAAATCAAGTCTTTGATACCCGCCGTATCCTGTGCGCCTATGGGGCTGGCGCCGTCTATGTGTACTTCCACATGCAGGCCGTGACGACGCAGCAGCACCACCTCAGGCGCGTCAGGAAAGCCTTGATAGCCGCGAAATTGTGTCGCGTCGGTAAGGCGTGTTCGGCTGCCATCAATTAACTCCGCAATTAATTCGCCGTTATCCATCACGAAGTTTTTTAATGTGTGATGAGAGCCTTCGGCGAGGGGAAAATAGGCGTCGAGAAAATCGCGGCCGAAATCCATCACCCGAGCGCCGCGCAGTGGATTGTAAGCATCACCGCGTTCTCCGCCACCTTCGTCCTCGATCATATCCGAGCCGTAGAGTGCGTCGTAAAGACTGCCCCAGCGGGCGTTGCACGCGTTAAGCGCAAAGCGCGCATTCATCACGGGAACGACTAACTGAGGACCAGCGAGCGTGGCGATTTCGTCGTCGACATTTTCCGTGGTGATTTGAAAAGGTTCGCCAGTGGGCACCAAATAACCAATCTGTTGCAGAAACTCGCGATAGGTAGCGGGGGAGAATTCGGGATTTTGTCTGTGCCATTGATCGATCTGCTGCTGGAGGAAATCTCGCCGTGCCAGCAGCGCCTGATTGCGTGGCGCCAGGATGTGAACCGTGCGATCGAAGCCGGCCCAAAAATCCGCTGCGTCTAAACCTGTTTCTGGCAAAAGTTCATCGTTGACAAAATCAAACAAGGCTTCGTGAATTTTCAGATGGCCGCAGGTGTAGTAGGTGACTTGGTGCGTGGCTTTTTCCTGAAATTGATCGGATGTCATGATGCGGTCTCAATTTATTTTTCGAATGCCATCGGCATATTTATTTTCGCGTTTGTTTTGTATAGCAAAAAGCGTCTGGTCTTGCCGGTTGAAGCTGGCGCGCCTATGCTCCGAATATGCCGCCCGAATTGTGCCGCCTTGGCAGGCTTAATGCACTCGCAAGAGTGAACTCTGGAGAAATCGCTGATCATGATCCGTTTTCTGCTGAACGATCAACCTGTATCTCTGGACAATGTTGAGCCGGGTTTGACGGTATTGCAGTATTTGCGCACCAATCTTGGGCTGATCGGCACCAAGGAAGGCTGCGCTGCGGGGGATTGCGGCGCTTGCACCGTGGTGCTCGGTGCCCCTGAATCTGGTCGCATCCGTTACCAGGCGATCAATTCCTGTATTACCCCCATCGGCGCCCTGCACGGCAAACAACTTCTCGCCATCGAGCATCTGCAACCTTTACGAGAACACGAATCGCAAGAGCACGAACCGCTCCATTCCGTTCAGCAGGCCATGGTGGATTGTCATGGCTCCCAATGCGGTTTTTGCACCCCCGGAATCGTCATGTCCCTTTTCGCTTGGTGGCAGGAAGTAAAAGAAGGAACGGTTGAACCTGATCATCACAGTATTACTGAGGCTTTGTCTGGGAATCTCTGCCGCTGCACCGGCTANNGAAGCTTGAAGCTCTGCAAGCCGATGCCGATGGTCAAATCACCTGCGGCGATGCGTATTTTTTCAGCCCGACCAGCAGTGCGGAATTGGTGCGCCTGCTGGGCAACTGGCCCAACGCTCGGTTGGTCGCCGGCGCTACGGATCTCGGTTTGGAAATCACCCAGCAGTTAAAACGTCCGCCGGTTCTGGTCCATACGGTGCGCGTGACGGAATTGTTGGAGGTTGGGGAAACAGCGGACGCTATCAAGATCGGCGCGGCAGTGACTTATTCCGTGATGCAGCCATTATTGCAACAACACTTCCCGGCATTTGCCGAGCTGCTGGAGCGGCTGGGCTCCCGGCAGATCCGCAATCAAGGCACGCTTGGCGGTAATATCGCCAACGCTTCTCCCATCGGCGATACNNACCTTGCCGCTTGCCCAATTTTTTACCGGTTATCGCACCACGGCCCTGCGGCAGGGGGAGTTTATTGAGTCAGTGGAAATTCCCAAGCTGAAAAGCGATGAGATATTGAAGGTTTACAAAATCTCCAAACGCTTCGACGACGATATTTCCGCCGTGTGTTTTGCTCTCTGGTTGAAAATGGATGGTGATGTGATCGCAGATGTGCGCATCGGCTGCGGCGGCATGGCCGCTACGCCCGCGCTGGCGTTTAAGACAGAAGTTTTTTTGCGCGGCAAAGTGTTTGACGAAGCCGCCGTACAGGCAGCGGGCGCGACTTTGGCGAGTGACTTCCAGCCGCTCGACGATCTACGCGCGAGCGCCGCTTATCGTCTGGCGGTGACGGCGAATCTTCTGCATCGGGCCTGGCTGGAATGGCGCTCAGGCGGAAGCCTGCAGGTGATGGCGTGGCAGCCGGAGGTACGCCATGCGTAAGCTCGCCGACCCGATTGCCGATGTAATTCGCAGCGATACGAAGTCTGCGGACGCGGTAGGCAAGTCGCTCCCTCACGAAAGCGCGCGCAAGCACGTTACAGGGTCCGCGCTCTATATCGACGATCTCCCCGAACCGGCACGTACGCTCCACGCCGCCGTAGGTTTCAGCCCGGTTGCCCGCGGACGCATTCAATCGCTGATGCTTGATGAGGTATTGACTCAGCCTGGTGTGGTGACGCTCTTGACCCTTGCGGATGTGCCGGGGCACAGGGATATAGGCCCGGTATTTCCCGGCGACCCGATTTTGGCGGGGGAAGAAGTGAAGTTCTGGGGGCAACCGCTGTTTGCTGTCGCCGCAGACACCCTCGACAACGCCCGTCGTGCCGCCCGACACGCGAAAATTGAAATCGCTGCTGAAACGCCTTTGCTCGATCCACTGCAAGCGGTGGCGGAAAATCATCTGGTACGTCCCAGTCATCAGCTAAATCGTGGTGATGCCGCCGCGGCTATTGCGGCCGCGCCGCAAGTGCTGGAAGCGCAAATGAGCATCGGCGG
>DJFQ01000104.1:0-3123 GCA_002432095.1 Marinagarivorans sp. UBA5868
CTCATTAAAATGGGCAAAAATTATCGCGCTTGTGAGCACTTGCATTTAATTACTGAGGTACTAATGAATTTTCCTTTTGCCAAAGAGCAGGATTTTTTAATTCCCGGGCCCTGTGGCCAGCTGCAAGCAGTGATGCACCAGGGCGATTCGGGCGGCCATTTTGCGGCGCGCGGCCTGCTGGCGGTAATCTGTCATCCACACCCGGTACATGGTGGCACTATGGATAATAAAGTCGTCACCACGCTGATGCGCACTTATCGCGATTTGGGGATTCATGTATTGCGGTTTAATTTCCGTGGTGTCGGGAACAGCGAGGGTAGTTTTGATAATGCTATAGGTGAATTGGACGATCTAATGGCCGTCGTCACATGGGTAAAGCAACAATTGCCACAGGCTCCATTGCTATTAGCCGGCTTTTCATTCGGCTCGTCCATTGCAGCGCAGGTTAGCTATAGGGTGGATGCAGTGCAGCATTTGACACTGGTAGCTCCACCCATCGAGCGCTACCTCTATGATCGCAACGGCCAATTTCCATGTGCACTAGCGGTTATCCAGGGAGGTAAAGATGAGCGTGTCATTGCTGATGGTGTTTACCAGTGGGTCAGCGGATTGCTTAGTCCTGCGGAACTCTTGCGCTATCCTGACGCGGGGCATTTTTTTCACGGTTATTTAAGCCAGATGAAAAACGATCTGACCCAATTGCTGCTGGGCCAGATCCCATCTGTCTAGATTGCGGCTGCTTATGTGAAATTTAATGGCGCAACAACAGGCTTATCGTTAAAGTGACGCCCAGTTTTGATGAACCTGCCCGATATCTATGACGACTTCAATTTCCCCCTCTCCCCAGCAGCGCTATCAACGCGATCTTGCGCGTCCGGATTTTCGCCACGATCCAGCGCAAGCAGTGGCGGTAAATCATCTGCAATATTTATATGAACAACTAGTTGCTGCTTGGCAAGCTGAGCAAGAGCAATCCGGGTTGGGTGGTTTTTTCAAGCGATTGACCGGCGTCAAGCCGCGTAAGCTAGTGCGAGGTTTGTATTTTTGGGGTGGGGTAGGGCGCGGTAAAACCTATCTGATGGATAACTTTTTTGAAAGTTTGCCATTCGAACAGAAGCTGCGCGCACACTTCCATCGCTTTATGCGCCGTGTACATGCCGAGCTTAAAAAGCTTGATGGTCAGAAAAACCCGCTCAAACAAGTTGCCGATATTATCGCCAAAGAAGCACGGGTTATCTGTTTCGATGAGTTCTTTGTTTCGGATATCACCGATGCCATGATTCTCGGCAATCTGCTCAAAGCCCTTTTTGCGCGGGGTGTTACTTTGGTCGCCACCTCTAATATCGTTCCAGACGGCCTGTATAAAGATGGCCTGCAGCGCGAACGCTTTTTACCCGCTATTCATTTGTTGCACAGCCATATGGATGTGCTGAATGTGGATGGTGGTGTTGATTATCGTCTGCGCGCGCTGGTAAAGGCGGATTTATTCCACTATCCGCTCAACGATTCGGCAGAGCAGGCGCTCACAGCCTGTTTTCACAGGCTGGTGCCAGACAGCAGCACCATTCGCCAAAACGTGACGCTGGAAGTTGAAGAGCGTGACATCAATGCTCGATGTGAAGCGGATGATGTTATTTGGTTTGAGTTCGCCGCGCTTTGCGACGGACCCCGGTCGCAGAACGACTACATTGTTCTCGCCAAGGAATATCATGCAGTCCTCGTGTCCGGCGTGCCACAATTCGTTGGCAAAAACGATGATCAGGCGCGTCGATTCATCTATTTAGTAGACGAATTCTATGATCGGAGAGTGAAGCTTGTGCTCTCTGCGGCCAGTCCGATATCCGCGCTTTATACGGAGGGCCGGCTGGAATTTGAATTTCAGCGCACAGTGAGTCGTTTGCTAGAGATGCAGAGTGAGGATTATCTGGCACAACCTCATAGGCCGTGAGATTTTCGTCGGAGCTGCTTGAAAAACAGGCAGCGCTTGTGTAGGATTCGCGCTCCTTTTTGTCCGGGTATTCTGGACAGGGTTTCCGACTTCCGGTTTTACCGGGTTCCATTTTGTACCCTACGTTTGAAAGGCCTACAACATGAAGACTTACAGTGCCAAATCTGAAACAGTAAAACGTGACTGGTACATTGTCGATGCTTCAGGCAAAACTCTCGGCCGTTTGGCTGCAGAGCTTGCCCACCGTTTGCGTGGCAAGCACAAGCCTGAGTTTACCCCCCACGTGGATACCGGCGATTACATCGTCGTGATCAATGCCGAAAAGGTGCGCGTGACGGGCAATAAAGCAAAAGACAAGATCTACCATCACTACACCGGTTATCCCGGTGGATTGAAATCCATCAGCTTCGAAAAGTTGATCGACAAGGCTCCAGAATTGACCATTCTGAGTGCCGTGAAAGGTATGTTGCCAAAAGGCCCTCTGGGTCGTGCAACCTTCAAAAAGCTGAAGGTTTATGCTGGTGATGCTCATCCGCACGCCGCCCAGCAACCCCAAGAACTCAACTTTTAACGGAAGCTGAAATATGGCAAGTGAACAATTTTACGGCACTGGTCGACGCAAGACTGCTACTGCGCGTGTATTCATTTCTCAGGGCAGCGGCAATATCAGCGTTAACGACCGTACTCTGGAAGATTATTTTGGTCGTGAAGTGGCGCGCATGATTGTGCGTCAACCGCTCGAGCTGACTCAGAACGTCGACAAGTTCGACATCAAAATCACTGTTAAAGGCGGTGGTAGTTTTGGTCAGGCGGGCGCTATTCGTCACGGTTTGACCCGCGCATTGATGGCATACGATGAGAGCTTGCGTTCCGATCTGCGTAAAGCCGGTTACGTGACTCGCGACTCNNCGCGAAGTTGAGCGTAAAAAAGTTGGTTTGCGCAAAGCGCGCAAGAGACCGCAATACTCCAAACGTTGATTTGGTGCATTGCTGCAAAAAAGCCCGACCCGTTCGGGCTTTTTTATTTCTACCTTCTGAGCTTGGTTACGCGACTTTGCGGACGCAGCATTCAAGTGCGTGTGGGGCGCGTATTTCCTTGTAAGGCCTAGGCTTTTTCATTACCATGTGGCCATTTTTTGCAGGCACTTGGGGCACTCATTTCGATACGGTGCCGG
>DJFQ01000104.1:3143-22076 GCA_002432095.1 Marinagarivorans sp. UBA5868
TGACGGTGTAAACCAAGGGCGTCGCCGTGTTCTCACGGCCATGACGTCCGTCGTGGGGGCTGCGGGTGTCGTCGGCGCCGCGGTACCTTTTGTGGGTTCGTGGAACCCCAGTGCCAAGGCCAAAGCGGCCGGCGCCCCGGTGGAAATTAATGTTGCCAAGCTCGAACCAGGTCAGATGGTGACAGTGGAGTGGCGCGGCAAACCGGTTTATGTGGTGCGACGCACCACGGAAGCTCTGGCTGGATTAAAAGAGATGGAGCCAGAACTGCGCGATCCAGCCTCCGAAAAATCCGTGCAACCGGGTTATGCCAAAAATGAATCCCGAGCAATAAAAGAAGAATTCGCCGTGTTGCTCGGGCTNNTTTCTGTAAATGTCACGGCTCAAAATTCGACTTGGCCGGCCGCGTATTTAAAGGTGTGCCAGCGCCGATAAATCTGGAAATTCCACCGCACAAGTATCTCAGTGATACCGTAATTCTTATCGGCGAAGATCAGGAGGCATGATCCAATGACAAAGTGGCTTGGTGGTCTGTGGAGTTGGATTGATTATCGCCTTCCAGTACAGCGCGCGTGGGATACCCACATGGGCAAGTACTACGCTCCGAAAAATTTTAATTTTTGGTACATCTTTGGTGTGCTTTCACTGTTGGTTTTGGTCAATCAATTACTCACTGGTATTTGGTTGACGATGAACTATGAGCCTTCTTCGGAAGGGGCTTTTGCGTCTGTGGAATACATCATGCGGGACGTTCCGTATGGCGACATTCTTCGTTACATGCACTCTACGGGTGCCTCCGCATTTTTCGTCGTTGTCTATATGCATATGTTCCGCGGCTTGATGTACGGTTCGTACAAAGCGCCAAGGGAACTCGTATGGATTTTCGGGATGTTGATCTACGTGGTGCTGATGGCGGAAGCCTTTATGGGATACGTATTACCCTGGGGGCAGATGTCGTATTGGGGCGCGCAGGTGATCGTAAACTTATTTGGCGCGATTCCGGTGGTGGGTGAGGATCTGGTGCAATGGGTTCGCGGCGATTATTTGATTTCTGGTGCGACACTCAACCGGTTTTTTGCTTTGCATGTTGTGGCTTTGCCAATTGTTTTATTAGCTCTGGTAGTGCTGCACATTTTGGCCTTGCATCAGGTTGGTTCGAACAATCCAGACGGCGTGGAAATCAAGAAACATAAAGATGCCAACGGCGTTCCGCTCGACGGCATCGCATTTCATCCTTACTACACCGTTCATGACATTGTCGGCGTGACCGTATTTCTATTTGCATTTTGCGGCATTATTTTCTTCGCACCAGAAATGGGTGGCTTTTTCCTTGAATACGCCAATTTTGAACAAGCGAACGGACTCAAAACCCCGGAGCATATTGCCCCTGTTTGGTATTTCACGCCGTTTTACGCGATGTTACGTGCGGTCACCATCGACATAGGGCCGTTGACTTCCAAGTTTTTGGGCTTTGTTGTAATGGCAGCGGCGATTGCAATTTTGTTTGTATTACCTTGGCTCGATAAAAGTCCGGTTAGATCCATTCGCTACAAAGGCACTTTCAGTCGTGTGGCCTTAATTGTATTTGCTGCGGCATTCGTAATTCTCGGCTATTTGGGTGTTAAACCCTCTACCCCAGGGCGTACGATTTTGGCGCAGGTATGTACGGTCATTTATTTCGCTTACTTTATTGCCATGCCATTTTGGACGCAGCGAGAAAAATGCCTGCCGGTACCGGACCGCGTCCGCATGAACGGATTGAGCAAAGGTTTAGTTTTCGGCGGCTTGGCATTGTTTGTGGTGTTGGTGATTCTTCCAATCAAAGCGGTGGGTGCTTCAGAGGGTGGACCTTGCGGAGCTGTGCCATGCATTGAACCGCATAAGCCTTTTGATATAGAAGACAAAGAGTCGCTGCAGAGTGGTCTGAAATATTTCGTCAATTACTGCATGGGTTGCCACAGTCTGAACTATTCACGCTATGGTCGGGTGGGTGAAGATCTCGGAATTCCCGAGCAGGTGATGTTGGACAATATTATTTTCACTGAGCAAAAAATCGGTGAGTTGATGACCATTTCCATGAGCGCGCAAAAAGGCAAGCAGTGGTTCGGCGCGGCACCTCCAGATTTAAGCTTGGTAGCGCGTTCACGTTCACCGGAATGGTTATATACCTACTTGCTGACGTTTTATCGGGACGACACACGTCCGACAGGCGTTAACAACAAGGTATTTGCCAATGTGGGTATGCCGCATGTGATGTTGGAACTTCAAGGCCTGCTTGAATGCGCACCGGGGCCGAAAGTTGATAGTCATGGCCACGCAGAGCGTAACGATGTAGGTGAATCTGTTAACGTACCTTGTGGCACGTTAGCGCCCGGCGCTATCAAAGGGTCGCTCGGCGAAGAGGAGTTCGAGAAGGTGGTTTACGACATGGTGAACTTTCTTGAGTATGTAGCTGAGCCGGGCGCTGCCGATCGTAAGCGAGTGGGCATTTACGTCATGTTGTTCCTTCTGATTCTGTTAATGTTCGCGTGGTTATTGAACCGTGAATACTGGAAGGACGTTCATTGATACCGAGTGCCGGCCTGACCGGCGTTCATCACGAAATGTGCGCATGCTGCCTTTGGCATCGCTGGAATTGTCTGGAGTAAAAAGATAATGGTAGGTGCGGCCAAACGATCTGCAGCGGCACTTTTCTCCGATGCCAAGGGGCACTACAGTCATCGGGTTCGCATGGTGCTCGCGGAAAAGGGCGTGGGAGTCGAAATCGTCACGGTGGATCCACAAGATCTGCCGCGCGAATTGAGCGAAGCCAATCCGTATCATTCTCTGCCGACCCTTATGGATCGGGATCTCACGATTTACGAATCACGGGTAATGATGGAGTATCTCGATGAGCGCTTTCCGCATCCACCACTACTTCCTGTATATCCCGTAGCGCGGGCGGAAATCCGTCAGTATATGCATCGGGTGGAGCAGGACTGGTGTCCGCTGGTGGATACGCTGCTGCGCAGTCGCAGTAAGGATCAGCTGGCCAATGCTCGCAGAGAACTCACGGAAAGCCTTATTAGCATTGCACCTATATTTGCCGATAAGCCTTTTTTCATGAGTCCGGATTATTCCCTTTTGGACTGTTGCCTGGTGCCGATTCTGTGGCGTTTGCCGAGCCTCGACATACACCTTCCGCGCACGCGCCAGACCGAGCCTCTTTTGGATTACATGCAACGCATATTCAATAGAGAGTCATTTCTGGCAAGTCTTTCCGATTGGGAAAAATCCATTCACTCCGTGTGACGGAAACGCTACGAGGTTAGCTGCAGTGAACAAGTCCACCATGACGTCCAGTCGTCCGTATTTTATTCGCGCTCTTTATGACTGGATCGTGGACAACTCTCTGACCCCTTACTTGGTGGTATTTGCCCGCGCAGATGGTGTTGAAGTGCCGCAACAGTATGTCAATAAAGAAGGTCAGATCGTGCTCAATATCGCCCCCAGAGCGGTGATAGGGCTTGATCTTGGTAATGCCGGGGTACGCTTCAGTGCTCGGTTTGGTGGTATTCCGACGGATATCTTTGTTCCGTGCCACGCGGTGTTGGGCATTTATGCGAAGGAAAATGGGCAGGGCATGATGTTTGAGCCAGAGCCATCGGCACCCCCACCTCCGAACACACCCGAACCAAGTGCGGCGGATAAGCGGCCAAGTTTGCGAGTTATTAAATAAGGTATCGTTGTTTGCATCGATGGGTCTTATAGCGAAAAAATCTGAAGTATTCCTTTAGATGAAAAAACTGTCTTATCGTCCTAAGCGCACCACAGCTCTATTCAGTCTGTTATCCCGTACAATCCGTCCCACGGCTTCTTTGTTATAACTTTAATAAATGCGAGATCGGGAGGGTGTTATGGCAATTCTGCAGCATACATTGGGCATTCTTCTTCGGCCGAATACCGAATGGGAAGTTATTCGCAACGAAAAGAATTCATTTATTCAGGTATTTGTCAGTCATATCCCTTTTTTGGCCCTCATCCCAGCGATCTGCGCCTATATCGGTGTGACACAAGTTGGTTGGGCGGTTGGTGGCGGCAGCGTAGTTAAACTCACGCCCGCCAGCGCCGCTTCTCTTTGTGCTTTGACTTATGTGGCGTTACTTACCGGCGTTTATCTGCTTGGAGAATTCATCAACTGGATGTCCAAAACCTATGGCGTATTGGGTGATGACGCTAAGCGCCATTACGAGAGCACCGCCTTAGCGGTATATGTTTCTACACCTACCTTCATCGCTGGTTTTGCGATGTTGTATCCGCATTTATGGTTTGTGGCTGGCACCATAGGCTTGGCAGCGGTCTACTCGGTTTACTTGATCTATCAAGGAATTCCGATCTTGATGAATATCAGCAAAGAGCAAGCGTTTATGTACGCAACCTCTGTTGTAACTGTCGGCTTGGTATTAATGGTATCTACCTTGATCGCAACGGTAGTGATTTGGGGAATGGGTATCGGCCCCGTTTATGTGAATTGACTTGGCAGCGTCTGCTTACCTTGGATTAAAGCCAGCTATGGAATGTCCCGATATTCTGGACTTTGAAGCGTCCGGTTTTGGTAGTGAGAGTTACCCCATTGAGGTGGGGTATTCTCTGAGATGCGGGGAGCGGTTTTGCATGCTGATTCGACCCGAACCGACTTGGTTGTTTTGGGATGAGCGTGCAGAGGCGGTTCATGGCATCAGTCGCGAGTTATTATTGCGCTCGGGGCTAGATGTTGTACAAGCCTGCGACGAACTCAACCGCCGATTGTCTGGCCGTACACTCTATTCAGACGCCTGGGTGGTCGATAAGGAATGGCTAAACAAGCTGTTTGCTGCTGCGGGTTTACAGCCATCGTTTCAATTAAGCGCAATAGAAAACATTCAAAGTGAATGTCAGTACTTTATTTGGGATAAGGTGCGGAGCAGTTTGTTGAGCGAGTCTTCGGATCCCCGTCACCGCGCCAGCTCCGACGCGGAATTTATCCAACGTGTATTCAGGCAGACTCAAGAATTATGCTTGCAGCCACGACAACAATTGGAAATGGGCTGAGTTCGTCACTTAATTGTGGCGTGTTGCCCGTTGCTTAGGGGCGGTACTGGGCAGTCCAGACAGTCTGCGATGGCGCGGAACAACTCCACCTCTTGCGTCGTTACAGTACCATCGGATTCCATAGCGGCTGCCAATCCTTTTAGCAGGAGCGGTTTATCCAAAGGACGCAATTGTTCTAACTCCTTAAGCGCACTATCTAGATCGGCAACCGAAAAAGACCGGTTTATTTCTTTTTGTAGACTGATGCTGGTTTGGCGCTCTGCCGCCGCAATCGCGCCAGCAAAAGCGAGGTCGTTTAAATCCCGACATGCGGAAATAAGCAGTATCTGCACAGAATGTTGGGCCTCGCTCAAGCGTCGAGTGCCGTTTAAAACCTTGTTTTCATAGCTGCTTGTGACGATGCGGTACAAACACCATTCGAATAGAGAAATCTCTTCATCCGCTTTAATCAAACGAATCAAATCTTTTTTAAATGTTTGATATTGGTTTGCCGAAAGTGTTTTCAGTGCGGGCAAAGCAAGATCAAGAACGCGCAGATTGTCCGAACGCACAAGGGCAGTCATGTCGTGTCGCAGCTCTTCCATGGCTCTTAACGTAGCCTGATCGAGTGATGCTCGCAGAAGCTGCCACTGTTTCTGCTGTGTGGCATTGTTGGCGCGGTCCATTAGTAACCAAAAAATCAGCGCTCGACAGCTAAAAGGTTCATGCGCCGCTGCATGAACACGCTGTGGCAGGCCGAGCAAAAATACCTGGGCTGCATCAATCTGCTCGGGGGTCACATTTCCTACTTGCGCCACTGCCGCCACCATGCTGCCGCCCGCCGCTATTGAATCCAGCTTGCCAGCAGCTGGCTCTCGGGTGTCTTCGGAGGCACCAAAAGCCAGCGGTTGTGGGGCGATCATGTTGCCGTCCCAGCGCGGCTGGATTTTGCGGATACGCTGGGTAAGCGGCGGGTGAGTGGCCATCATAAAGCCGAGCAGGCTCCTGATTCCCTGGCTGAAATACATATGACTAAATTCTGCGGCTCTGGAGTTCTGCAGCAGTGCGTGTTCGCTGTGGCCGCCAATCTTCTTCAGCGCGTTGGCAATGCCGGATGGATTGCGGGTGAATTGAACCGCAGAGGCATCGGCGAGAAATTCCCTTTGACGGCTGACGGCTGCTTTAATGAGGTTGCCGAAAAACACTCCGCAGTAGCCCAATACAACAAACGCCAAGCCGAGTCCCAGTTGAGCGCCCTGATTTTTACGGTTGTGTCGCGATGAGGATCGCAACAGCATGGAGCCAATCAAGCCGATAAGCAGAATGCCGTGCAGAATGGCTACCAGGCGCAGATTGAGCCGCATGTCCCCGTTGTGTATGTGGCTGAACTCGTGGGCGATGACGCCCTGCAGCTCGTCCCGGCTGAGCAATTCGATGCAGCCGCGGGTGACGCCAACTACAGCGTTGCGACGGTCTGTGCCCGCGGCAAATGCGTTAATTCCGGCTTCATCAAGAAGATAGACTGGCGGAACCGGATTGCCGGAGGCGATCGCCATTTCCTCCACAACATTGAGAACCTTGCGCTCCATCGCGTTGCTTGTGTTGGACAATATGAGTCGACCTCCCAAGGCTTCCGCAACGCGCCGACCGCTACCGCCAAGCTGCAGCATTTTAAAAATAGACCCGCCTAGCACCACTGCGAGTACACCAGCCGCGGCGTAGTAGAGGAGGTCGGATTGCAGAACTCGCCAAAAGCGCTCGCTCCAGGGTATGTGCATGTTGGCGGCAAGGCTGGGCGAATCTATGGGCTGCTGGGTGAAATGCAGGATCAGGCTGATGGCCCACGCCGTCATTAAGATCAGACAGAGCACAGCAGCTGTCATCAGGCCGACCAGCACTAAAGTGTTGCGCCGCGCTCGTTCTTGTTCGGCAAAGAAATTCATAGTGTGAGTCTAAGGCGCGCCGCCTTGGGGCCGCGCACGCATCTCAGAAGGAAACTTTGGGAGCCTGCTGAATGGCGACTCGGTCTTCGAATTCCAGCAACTTTGCGTCGAGGCTGTGGCCGAACAGGTTGGCGAACATGACGGGTGGAAAACTCTGACGGTAGGAATTGTATTCGGTCACAGAGTCATTAAATGCCTGGCGGGCAAACGCAACTTTGTTTTCGGTCGAGGTGAGTTCTTCGGAGAGCTGCATCATATTCTGATTGGCTTTGAGATCTGGATAAGCTTCCATCACCACATTCAAGCGTCCTAAAGCGTTGCCGAGCATCGCTTCTGCACCGGCCAGGTTCTGCATAGCTTCGGGATTGCCTGGATTTGCTGCAGCGGATTTTAACCCCGCCAATGCGCTGTTGCGTGCGGCGATAACGGCTTCGAGGGTCTCCCGTTCGTGTGCCATATATGCCTTGGCGGTTTCCACCAAATTGGGGATTAAGTCATAGCGTCGTTTTAGCTGGACTTCGATCTGCGCAAAGGCATTCTGGTAGCGGTTTTTCAGCGCCACCAATTTGTTGTAGATCGCGACTACATACACAATCAGGCCGACAACAACGATCAGAGTGACAATGGCGGAGATGCTCATAGCGGTAATCCCTTCATTTGTTATGTTTGGCGCAGTCTAACCATAGACGGTGGTAAAACCAAGGAGCGGGAAAAAGGGCAGTGAAACCTGTGTTGCGGCATCTAATTCATCGGTTGTGTCACAAAACCATACTAGAATCGCCGAACTTTTATTGTTATCCAATTGCGACCAACAGGAGGTCTTATGAATGATCCTATCGTAGTAGTCGGTATCGCACGCACCGCCATGGGGGGAATGAGCGGTGTGTTCACTGAGGTATCCGCCACCAAGTTAGGTGGTGATGCGATTCGCGGCGCTCTGGAAGATGCCGGCGTTACTGCAGCAGATGTGAGCGAAGTTATCATGGGATGCGTGTTACCGGCCGGTCTGGGTCAAGCGCCTGCGCGTCAGGCTGCGTTGGCTGCAGGGTTGCCACAAAACACCCCTACTACGACGATTAACAAAGTCTGCGGTTCGGGTATGAAAGCGGTCATGATGGGCGCTGACGCGCTCGCTGTGGGGCAGGCGGAAATTGTGGTTGCCGGTGGTATGGAAAGTATGACCAACGCACCCTACATGTTGACTAAGGCGCGTGCGGGCTATCGTCTCGGTCACGGGGAGCTGCTCGATCACATGTTTTTAGATGGATTGCAGAATGCCTACGATGGCCAATTGATGGGAAATTTTGCCGAAGCAACCGCGGAAAAATATCATTTCAGCCGCGAGCAGCAGGATGAATTCGCCATCGCATCCCTCAAAAAAGCGAGTGCGGCGATTGCTGCCGGGCACTTCAAACGAGAGATTGTCCCCGTCACCGTGAAAAGCCGAAAAGGGGATACAGTGGTAGCGGTGGATGAGCAACCGGGTAACGCCAAGCCGGATAAGATTCCCTCACTTAAGCCCGCTTTTAAAAAAGACGGCACCGTTACTGCCGCAAACTCAAGCTCCATTTCAGACGGCGCCGCTGCTCTTGTGTTGATGCGTCAGAGTACGGCACAAAAACGCGGTCTTAAGCCCCTGGCGGTGATTAAAGGCCAAACTCAGTACGCCCAAGCGCCAGAGTGGTTTACCACGGCTCCGGTGGGCGCAATGAAGAAACTGCTGGAGCAGGCCAACTGGTCCGTGAACGATGTGGATCTGTTTGAAATCAATGAAGCGTTCGCGGTGGTAACCATGGCAGCGGTGCGCGATCTGGATATTCCAGAGGAGAAGGTCAATGTCCACGGCGGCGCATGCGCACTGGGCCATCCGCTCGGTGCGTCAGGGGCGCGTATCCTGGTGACGCTGATTGCCGCGTTGCAGACCTATGGCAAGAAGCGCGGAGTGGCGAGCTTGTGCATCGGTGGCGGCGAGGCTACTGCGGTGGCGGTGGAGATGCTGTGATTGTCTGGGAGTCCGGCGGTTGCCGGACTCCGTGTTGATCTATCGCTCGATATATTCGATCACCCGCACCACTTTTTCCACGCCTGAAATCTCAGCGGCGATTCCACTGACGAGATTGGCTTCCTCTCTGGTCAGCAGTCCCATCAGAAAAACCACCCGGTTTTCCACCACAATTTTTACCCGTTCGGACTCGATGTCGCGATTCGCAAGAATTTTGCTGCGCAGTTTGGTGGCGATCCAATTGTCGTTGGTGCGGGAAAAAACGGTGGAATTGCTTTGTACCAGCAGCTCGTTGTGCACTTGTCGCACTTTGCTGATGGCCCGCACGGTTTCACCTGCCGCTTGACGCAGATCACTGCTCGGCACTTCTCCGGTAAGCAAGACCACGCCATTAAAACTCATCACATTGACATGTGCGTCCGCCAAACGGGGATCGGCTTTGCGCAGATTGACCTGAATCATCGCCTCCAGTCTCTGATCGTCTACATAAGCGCCAAATGTGCGTTTGCCGGGATCCGGCTCAATAGGACCGTCACTGGTGGCGTCGAGCATGGTGACGCAGCCGCTGAGAATGCAAAACACGCTGAGCAGAATAGGTAGGCGCAAAAACAACATATCAGTCGATTCCAAACAGTTTGTGGTCAATGAGGTCGCACAGGCAGTAGAGCACCAGAAGATGAATTTCATGAACCCGGCTGCGGGAGTTGACCCTGGCGCAGAGTTCGATATCCCCCGAATCAAGCGATTTTCCAATGTCTCCCCCGTCCCGCCCGGTGAGAGCGATGATGGCAACGCCCCGATCACGGGCCGCGCCAATCGCCTGCACCAAGTTGCCGGCATTGCCGCTAGAGCTGATCACCACCAGCAGATCTCCCTCCTGGCCGAGCGCGCGCAGGGGTTTGGCGTATACATCGTGATGCTGGGCATCCGCCACTATCGCGGTGTAGCTGGCCATATTGCTGCCCAGCCAAATCGCCGGAAGACTCGGTCTCTCCTTTTCAAAACGATCTATCAAATTTGAGGTGAAAATCTGCGCCATAGCGGACGAGGGGCCGTTGCCGCACACGAGAATTTTTTTTTCATTTAACAGGGTCTGTACCAAACGATCCGCCGCCGCTTCGATCAAGGGTGCCAGTTCTTCGCCCACCTGCATTTTGGCTTCGATACTGCGTTGGAACAGGTTGTAGACTCGTTGCGACATAGAAATTCCGAATGCTGAGATATTCCAATTGATTGCCGGGATTTGCGAATTAAAACGCGTTTTGAACCCATTCGATAGCTTCCCCGGTGCTGTCGCTGACGATGCCAACAACATCAAATCGTAGCGCCTGTCGCGATGAAATTTTCTGGCTTGCCACGAAGTGCTGAGCCGCGGCAATCAATTTGCGTTGTTTGGTCGCGGACACAGTCTCTAAAGGTGATCCGTAGTTGGTGTTCTTACGCCGCCTTACTTCCACAAATACCAGTGTTTCGCCATCGCGCATTATCAAGTCGATCTCGCCTTGCACGCAGCGATGATTACGTGCCACCAAGCGTAATCCCTGCGCGGATAAATAGCGCTCGGCGCTCTGTTCACCGGAGCGGCCGATCAATAGCCGGCTGAGCGGTGGGGCCACGGTTTTACATGGACTCGGCGAGCAGGCGAGGCCGCCCGGCTTTAAATTCCGCCCAAACCTGCCGGCGCTGGAACTGGTTTTGATCGTTCAATTGCAAAGTACCGGTGTGCCCATAAAAGTTCGCTTGACGCACCGCTTCCAGCTGCTTTAACCGCGGGTATAGGTGAAAGCTGTCAACACCCATGGCGTAGAGTGGTTGAAGTGCGAGGCTGTTATCGGCAAAGGACTGCAATGCTTTTTTCTCGGCGGCGTGCTTTTCGAAAAACCAGGGCAGGGTAGAAAACTTAATATCGTTCATGTCCTGGTCGAGTTTGGTGTCCACTTGCCCGCTGTAAACATGGCTGGTGGCGTATACCGGAATATCGGCTGCATAGTGAAAGGCAAGGGTGGGTTTGATCTGGCGCGCTTGCCCGGCCTGGGCGGCGAGAAAAATCATATCCACGTCCTGTCGGCGCCGAGGCTCAAATTCAATGTTGCCGACCACAGCGCGGACTTCCTGCGCGCGTTTTTCACTCTGGTCCAGTTGCAATGCGGTTTTGATAATTTTTGAATAATCGTTCTTTTCGGTAAACCGGTAATCTTGAGTGACTTCGCCGCCCAGTGCCCGCCAGCGCAACACAAATGCCTCGACGCTGCGGTCGCCCCAGTTATTGTCTGGGGCCAGAACCATGGCTCGGCGATGGCCATCGCGCCAGCCTTGTTCAGCGGCCAACTGCGCCTCATCTTCGATCCCCAGACCAAATTGATAGAGATTGGGAACCACCCCGAGAGGGTTGTCGATCGTGTTCAGCGCCAGAGTGGGCACTGGTAGGCCGGGGCGCAATGCCAGCTCCTGTAAATTTTCTTTGGCGAGCGGACCGACTACCAGTTGTGCACCGTCGGTAACGGCTTGGTCGTACAAGGCGTTGATGTCTTGGTGTGCTGTATCGTAAAAACGCAGGGCGGGCGAATCCGCCGTCTGGTTTTGTTGTTCATAGTAGGCGGCCATAAACCCGTCGCGAATGGCTTTGGCTGCGCCGCTCAATGGGCCAGTCAACGGCAACAAAACCGCGATCTGACGGGGCTGCTCCTCAAGAAGTTGTTTGAGCATTTTCAGGTCGGCGGGCAGCGCAAGGCTGGCGGGATGATCCGGCCACTCCAAAATCCAGCGGTCAAGACGGGCAAGTTGCTCGCGCAGATTGCTTTGGGTGTCCTTGCTCAGTGCCGCCAAGCGATACCAGCCCTCCAGCTCACGCTTCGTGCTGATGGAGATCAGTTGTTCCAATTCCGTAACGGGAATGGCCATAAGCGCCTGCCAAAGACGCTGCTCATTGCTCCGACCCGCGGGCGAGTCGCCGCTGAGTTGCGCTTGCAATAAAACACGTTCTTCCACACTCGCTGCATAAAAACCCATGTCATACAACAAGCTTGCTCGCTGTTCCGCGATTTCACTGGCGAGATCTGAAGAAAGGGTTCCCCGTGCAGCGAGCAGGGGTGGGTTGTTCACGTAGTCATAGGCCAGAGGGTAATAACCATCAGCGGCCGCGAGATGACTTTTCACCAGCGCTAAACGTGCCTGTAATTCTATGGGGAGCTGACCGGTGTTCGCCTGAGCCGGCATATTGTTTATGATGCTGCGCGCCCGATCCCAATCGCCGAGCTGTACTAGCCCCTGCGCCGCCTGCAATTGCAGGTCGACACGGGCCAATCCGTCAGTCCGCTCCGCACGTGCCAGCAGAGCATCGACGCTTTGAGCCGTATCATTGGTAACAGCCAGGGGGTCTTTATTAACCGGTTTACTCTGGTTGCCTTGACACGCAAGCAGCGCGATTGAGACGAGCCCAAGTGCCAGCAGTCGGGCAAAAAAACTCATGCTGAGTCTCCGAAAATAGATGCAGAAGAAATATTGGGGTGAGAATTCATGACAGTCCGACCGAGTGCCAGGCCTGGAGTTTTGTATGTGGTGCCCACGCCAATCGGAAATTTGGCCGATATGGTACCCCGCGCACTCAGTATTCTTCAAACGGCGGACATCATAGCCGCCGAAGATACCCGGCACAGCGGCAAATTAATGCAGCATTTTCAGATTTCCACGCCGATGGTGGCCTATCACGACTTCAGCAGTGAACAGCGGTGTCAAGAATTGCTGCAACGTTTGGAAAGCGGTCAGAACGTGGCGTTGATTTCCGACGCCGGAACGCCATTGATCTCGGACCCCGGCTATAGACTGGTGGCCCTTGCCCGTCAACGGGGGATTGAGGTTATACCCGTGCCCGGCGCCTGCGCTGCCATAGCGGCGCTAAGCGCCAGCGGACTGCCGTCGGATCGCTTCACATTTGAAGGGTTTCCCCCGGCGAAAAGCGGAGCGCGCAAGGAATGCTTCACGCAGCAACGCGAAAATCCTCGAACGCTAATTTTCTACGAGTCTCCTCATCGCATCGCTGCGAGCCTGGGAGATATGGTGGAGGTTTTTGGCCCGGATCGTCGGCTGGTGATGGCGCGGGAGATCAGTAAAACCTTCGAGACATTTTTATCCGGCACCACGGCAAGTGTTTTGGCGCGCGTATGCGCAGACGCCAATCAACAAAAAGGCGAAATCGTTTTGCTTGTTGAGGGCTTCCGGCCAGTTGTCGAGCAGGACGGGCCAGGTGGTGAGGCGCGGCGGGTGATGCAGATCCTCCTGGATGCAGAGCTGTCAGTAAAACAGGCTGCTGCTCTTGCCGCTTCGATTACGGGTGATAAAAAGAATCGTTTGTATGATTGGGCCGTGAGTCAGCGGGCAGTGTGACGGCGCTTGCTGCCACAGGAAAAACTTTGTAATGTGCCGCACGGAGTTGGCCAGGCAGTCGCTCTCGCGCAAGCGGGGGAGGAAAGTCCGGGCTCCATAGGGCAGAACGCCAGGTAACGCCTGGGGGGCGCGAGCCTACGGAAAGTGCAACAGAGAGCAGACCGCCATCTTCGGGTGGTAAGGGTGAAAGGGTGCGGTAAGAGCGCACCGCGCAACTGGTAACAGTTTGCGGCACGGCAAACCCCGTTCGGAGCAAGACCAAATAGGAATCCTATGGCGCGGCCCGCGCTGGATTCGGGTAGGTTGCTTGAGGCAGGTGGTGACATCTGTCCCAGATGAATGACTGTCCACGACAGAACCCGGCTTACCGGCCGACTCCGTTTTTATTCCTAATGTTTTTTCATGCCCGCTATATAGCTTCCCTAGCTGTATTCATGTTCCTTTAAGTCAAAAATAATCTTGCACTTAAAGTGCTTTGTTAGCATGCGCGCCTAGTGCGCTGTTGCTGCTGTCATTATTTATTCGTTCCATTTTTCTGTCGTCACTGCAAGCGCAGCAAAAAGTCAGCGTTTTCAATTTGTTACGAGCGCTAGCTCACGCCATTGCTTGACAGCGGCCATGCGCCGTCGATAGTGTGCTAAAGTGGAATAAAGTGGTTTTTTGTGGAATTTAGTGGGTTGAAATGTTCTCCCAGTGGGTGATGTGTGTTTCAGGGCAGTCACAGCATAACGATGGACAACAAGGGCCGTATCGCCATACCTGCGAAACAGCGGGAATGCTTGGTATCGCTTTGCGAAGGTCGCATCGTCATGACTGCCCACACTGAAGATAAATGCATATTGGTTTACCCGGAAACTGAGTGGGAAATGATACGCCCCAAAATCGAGGCGCTCCCCACATTTAATAAACAGGCTCTGCGGGCCCAGCGTTTGTTGATTGGTTACGCGACCCCGCTAGAGCTGGATGCTAATGGCCGAGTGCTTGTGCCACCGACGCTGCGTGATTATGCAGGTCTTGATAAAAGCCTGATGCTGGTCGGCCTGGGCAAAAAACTAGAGCTTTGGAGTGAAACCCAGTGGTTGCAATCGGTAGCAGGAGCTGAGCTCGACGACGAGCCTTTGCCGCCGGAAATGCTCTCACTTTCTTTATAAGGAATCCATGAGTCAGGCGGAACATTTTTCGGTACTCCTGCGGGAGTCGGTAGACGCACTGGTTCAGGATGATGCCGGTTTTTATATCGACGGCACATTTGGACGAGGTGGCCACAGTCGCGCCATTCTCCAGAGATTGAACGAGAACGGGCGACTGTTGGCGTTTGACAAAGACCCGTTGGCAATCGCTGCGGGTCGTGAGTTAGAAGCGGCAGATCGTCGTTTTGCAATCGTGCATGAGTCGTTTTCTGCTCTTGCCGGAGAGGCAGAGGGTCGCGGGGTTGCCGGCCGAGTTGCGGGGATATTGTTGGATCTGGGGGTGTCCTCCCCGCAACTCGATCAGGCAGAGCGCGGTTTTAGTTTTTTACACGATGGTCCATTGGATATGCGGATGGACACCAGTCGCGGAATGAGTGCGGCAGATTGGGTCAACACGGCAGCGGAAGAGGAAATCGCACGTGTGTTGTTTGAATACGGTGAGGAGCGGTTTTCCCGGCGCATGGCGCGGGCGATCGTCGCTCAGCGCCGACAAACGCCGTTTACTCGGACGCGGCAACTGGCAGAGGTCGTTGCGGCGGCAAACCCGAAATGGGAGCGCGATAAAAATCCGGCGACGCGTGCATTTCAAGCGATTCGGATAGCCGTGAACAACGAATTGGGCGATTTGGCCGACGCACTGAGCGCAGCGATGACGGTTTTACAACCCGGAGGGAGGCTCGTGGTGATCAGCTTCCACAGCCTTGAAGACCGGATCGTAAAGCGGTTTTTTAAGCAGGAGGCGCGCGGTCAGATTTTTCCCAAGGGACTGCCAGTGACGCAAGATCAAATGCAGCATCGTTTGCGGCTCATTGGCAAAACCATAAAAGCGAGCGAGGAGGAATTGCAGCTTAATATCCGCTCACGCAGTGCAATCATGAGAGTGGCTGAAAAACTTTAATCCTCATTTCCGCAACTTGTATCGGGTTGGATCGCCAGCTCACAAAGAGGTACGCATGGTGCACAAGTTAGGACATGGCATATTAATTTTTGCCGCATGGTTTCTCGTGATGGGCTCTGCGCTCTCCGTCGTCTATGTCACCCATCGTGCCCGTCTTGCTACCCATGAATTGGAAAAACTGCGCCATGCCGCTGCCGATCTCCATGCGGAGTCGGGGCAGCTTCTTTTGGAAAAAAGCTCATTGGCGGCCTACGCCAGAGTGGAGCAGATGGCTTTAAAACAATTGGATATGACTGTGCCCGAAATCGATCAGGTGGTGATCGTAAAACCATGAGCAGGAAAAACGCCAGCGCCAATAAAATCCCGCGCCTTAATCCGGATGGCCCGGTATTCAGTCGTGCGCGCGCGATTTTTTCGGCCCTGATTCTAGTGGGTCTGCCTGCAGCCTTGGTGTGGCATTTGGCCCACTTGCAAGTGATTCCAAACATGGAAAAGGGATTTGCTTTTTTGCAGGAGCAGGGTGAAGCGCGCACCCTTCGTGAAGAAGTGATTCAGTCCTATCGAGGTGTCATTACTGATCGTAATGGAGAAATTCTCGCGGTCAGTACGCCAGTGAATTCCATCGTGGTCAACCCGCAGCGTTTCGATTTAAAAAATACTGGTGCTCTTGCCAAAGCGCTCGGAATGAAAACGGCAGAGCTCGCGGCGAAAATTGGACGTTTTAGCGATAAACAATTTATGTATGTGGCGCGCAACCTGCCCCCGCAGGATGCCAAAAATATTATGGCGTTGAAGCTGGACGGCGTTTCATCCGAACAAGGTTTTCAACGTTTTTACCCAGCTGGTGAAGTGGCAGCCCACGTGGTGGGTTTTACTGATATTGACGACCGCGGTCGTGAAGGTATTGAGCTGGCGTTGGATGAGTGGCTATCGGGTACTCCTGGAAGTCGACGTGTAGTGAAAGATTTGAAAGGCAATGTGGTAAAGGATTTGGGTGTGCTGCGCGCCGCAGCCTCAGGAAAAGACGTGCAGCTCAGCCTAGATTTACGCCTGCAATATCTGGCTTATCGGGAGCTAAAAAATGCGGTGGCGGTACAGGGCGCCGCATCCGGTTCGATTGTCATGTTAGACGCGCACACCGGCGAAATTTTGGCAATGGCGAATCAGCCCTCCTACAACCCCAATAACCGCACACAAATTCAGCCGGCGCAGCTGCGTAATCGCGCCATTACTGACGTGATTGAACCGGGCTCCACGATGAAACCTTTTAGCATCGTCGCGGCACTGGAAAGCCACCGTTATACACCGGGGACAAAAATCGATACCAATCCGGGTTATTGGCGCGTTGGCGGTAAAACCTATTCGGATTTTAAGAATTACGGCGTGATCGATTTAACCACTGCGATTCAGAAATCCAGTCAGGTGGCAATTAGTAAATTGGCTATGGATCTGCCACCGGACGATCTTCGAGATGTTTTTTACCGGGTCGGCGTCGGCCAACCCTCTGGTACCGGCTTTCCGGGAGAGGCGTTGGGCAAACTGCCGAATCCGCGACGCTGGCATCCCACGGAAAGAGCGGCATTAGCGTTTGGTCATGGACTCTCCGTCACTGCACTGCAGCTCGCTCACGCCTACACCGTATTTGCCACCGGTGGCATTTTGCGGCCCAGTTCAATTTTGAAAGTAGAGGATCCTGTGGACGGTACACGGGTCATTGAGGCCGAACACGCGAAGCAGGTCATGACGATGTTGAAGACAGTCACGCAACCCGGTGGTACCGCAACACGTGCTCAGATCAAGGCATATCCAGTAGCGGGAAAAACCGGTACCGCGCATAAAGTAGGCGAGGGTGGCTATGCGGACGATAAGTACGTCGCACTCTTCGCCGGGCTGACACCTGCGGACAATCCAGAAATTGTTATGGTGGTGATTATTCATGAACCACCGGAAGAGCATTACTACGGTGGCGAGGCGGCGGCGCCTATTTTTGCCAAAGTGGCGGAAGGCAGTTTGCGCTTGCTGCAGGTCCCTCCAAGTTTGGCGCCTGCCCATCAAAATGTGGCGGTGCGCTGATGACTGCACACGCTTTTCTTCCCACCTCGATAAAGCTTGCGAATTTGCTGCCAGAGCTTCAGTTGCCGCAGCCGGTTGGTGAGCTGCTCGTCAGCGGCGTGACCATGGATAGTCGCTCAGTGGTGCCCGGTGATTTATTTGTCGCCGTACGCGGCAGTCGAATAGATGGCCAGCAGTTTGTGAGTGACGCGCTTGATCGCGGTGCCGTAGCGGTGTTGGTCGACGCCACGTCGCAACTTCGCGCCGGGCAAATACAAGCAGAGCATCGCGCGCCGGTTATTGGTGTGGCTAAGCTTGCCGCGCGGGTGAGCGAAATCGCAGGCAGATGCTATGGCGATCCATCGACCGCCATGCAGGTCATTGGAGTCACCGGCACCAATGGCAAGAGTACCACTGTGTCGCTGCTGGCACAGCTCTACGGGTTGGTAGCCGGGCGTGCAGCCACCATGGGAACCCTGGGTGTGGCGGTGGATGGCCAAACCGTGCGTGATTTTGGATTAACGACCCCCGATGCAGCGTTGTGCCAAAAAATATTGGCGGAATTGCGCGCTGAATCCATCAATCTCGTGGCAATGGAAGTGTCCTCCCATGGGCTTGATCAGAATCGCGTGGCGGGAGTGAATTTTCGCGCGGGTGTGTTCACCAATATCACCCACGACCATCTCGATTATCACGGCACATTGCAAAATTACGCGGCGGCAAAACAAAAACTGTTTGAATCTATGGGACTGCAAGCCGCCATTATCAATCTCGATGATCCCTTTGCGCCGCAGATGGTTGCTGCCGCAAAAGCGCGAGCGGATGTTTACAGCTATTCGCTGCTGCACTTTGCCGCCGACGTCTATGCCAGCGAGCTGCGCTATAGCGCCGATGGAGTCGAATTTCGCCTGGTGAGCCCATGGGGAGAGGAGATGGTGTCGAGCCCGCTCCTCGGCGAATTCAACGTGTATAACCTGCTCGCCGCGGTCACGGCCTTGTGTGCCGTGGGTTGCGACTTTCCCGCAATTCTCGCCGCGATTCCACGCTTATATCCGGTCGCCGGTCGCATGCAGCGTATTGCAGAAAATACGGATGTGATGGCCGTAGTGGATTATGCGCACACGCCGGATGCTCTTTCCCATGCGATCGCGGCAACTCGCGTGCATACGTCTGGCAAGTTGTGGCTGGTGTTCGGATGCGGTGGTGACCGTGATCGCGGCAAGCGGCCCATGATGGCGTCCATCGCCGAGCGTTTTGCTGACTACGTTATTGTGACGAATGACAATCCGCGCACAGAAAATCCCGAAGTGATCTTCGGTGATATCTGCGGCGGTTTCAGCAGTAATAAACATTTATGTATCAATGACCGTGCACAGGCTATTGCCCACGCGATCGCGGAAGCACAAGCCGGAGACGTG
>DJFQ01000096.1:0-18350 GCA_002432095.1 Marinagarivorans sp. UBA5868
CCGTGAAAGTGGTGCAAGTTCACAACTACAAAGCAGCCGCGTAATGGCGGCGTTAGCCAAAAATACTCCATGAGCAATATTTTAAGCGAGAAGATTAAAAGAGCATTTGGGCGTATAGAGTTTCCTTCTCACTGCGGGCTCCATGCGGCCGTAGCGATGGATGACTGGATAAGTGATGAGATTACATTGCGAAATTTAACTCTCGAAAAGGATTTCGCAGGAGATTGGTGGGATGTTCCGATTGAGCATCTATTAAATTGCATGACAGGACTTAGTTACCTGGACGCCGATGGGATAGAGTTTTACCTTCCCGCATATATGGTGGCCTTAATCGATAGGCCTGAGGCTTTTTATATATCAGAATTGTTCTCTCGTGATGGGACATTGATATTTTCTATGTTGCCAGAATACGATGATGATGAAGACTTTCGTACATATTTTGAAGAGCAATTTGCCAAAATTGTTGGTCACAAAAAGAAGGTTTGTAGAGAATTTTTGGAATTTATAAGGCTAGATGAACACTATTCTAGGCAAGCAAAAGAGCTCTCCATTAAAGCTCTGGAGAGCGAGTATTGGGCCAATGGCTAACAAGCCTAACCAGGTCGAAATTTATTCCGGTGCTCGTTTTGTGCCAAAAGAGCTTGGCACAAAACAATCACACCTTCATAAATGCGCCTGCTATGAGCGTTACGTTTCAGGAGAAATGCCGAGATGAATGATCTACAGCAAAGGGCGGCCGAACGCTTTTTGGCTCGGCACAAAGAAAGCGGCTGCTTTCTCATGCCGAATGCGTGGGATCCAGGAAGCGCCAAGATGTTGGTTGCTGCCGGATTTGATGCCATCGGCACGACCAGTGCGGGAATCGCGTTCTCTCAAGGTAAGCCCGACAATATATTCTGCGCCCGTGACGCAAGAGTTGAGCGTGACATCATGCTCGCCGAAATTGCGGCAATCTGCCAATCTGTCTCGGTGCCCGTCAACGCCGATCTAGAAGCTGGATTTGGTGACTCTCCAGAGAGCGTCGCGGAAACAATCAAGCTCGCGATTAAATCGGGTGCTGTAGGGGGCAACATCGAAGATTACACGGGTATTAAAGAGCGTCCGTTGTACGACCGCGCACTTGCCTTTGAGCGTATAGCAGCAGCTCGTCGAGCAATCGATGAAAGCGGTATTCCATTTGTTCTTGTTGCTCGCACGGACCGTTTCAATATCGGCGTACCGGGAGGTCTGGGTGAAGCCATAGAGCGTGCTAACTTGTATCGAGAGGCAGGAGCAGATTGTCTGTTCGCACCGGGCGCCAGTGATACTGCCACAGTTCGTGAGTTGGTGCGTGAACTGACGGGTCCTCTCAACGTGGTCATGGGCCTTAGTGGGACCGACGTAAGTTTCGCTCAACTTCATGATCTGGGGGTTCGTCGAGTTAGCATCGGTGGCAGCTTAGCCCGTTCACTCTATTTCCATTTGCGCGCAGCAGCCCAGGAAATGATTGAACACGGTACGTTTTCGTATGGGAATAATCAGATACCCCAGTCTGAGCTCAACCAAATCTTCGAGTCTAAACTTTGAGAGAGCTGAAACATAACCACGCCAAGCGCAGCGACAGCTTTTCCGTTTCGGCTTCGCCTTCACTACAAAGTCGCGCGTGTTGGCGGTGTTAAAACACATAAAAGCCATCTAGCATGAAATGTTGTCAAAAGTTAATTAGACCGAAAATATTTTTTCGAGCGAATACAACAGACGCCATCGGATTAGGAGTTCTCTTGCTCTTGCGAGCCTTTTTTATTTTGGCGCGCACTTTTTAAATTCAAGGCTATAAGGTCACTTCCTAAGTAGACACTTCACAATCAACGATATGTGCGTCTGAGAGCTCGCACTTAAATAACCGCAGGAGAATGGTATGGAGAGTGATAAAAAAGTAAAAGGCCCGGCCTCGTACTTTCCCTCAATTGAAAAGACTTACGGAAAGCCAGTGAGTCACTGGTTCGACATTCTCGACTCGATTAAGGACAAAAAGCATATGGAACAGGTGGCGTATCTGAAGTCTGAATACAAAATTGGCCACGGACATGCAAATGCGCTGGTTGCATATCACCGTTCGCAATCGGGTGGTTGATAACGATGAGTAGCGGTATTAAAGGACGCTGTCTCTGTGAAGCGGTGAGCTATGAAATTCTCGGAGAGCTTGGGCCGATTTTTAATTGTCATTGCTCCAAATGTCGGAGGTGGCACGGCGCGGCATTTCGGACGAGGGCGTCCATTGACGTTTCGCAATTTAAATGGCGTTCGGGCGAGGATAATCTTTCGACCTACCAATCTTCGGCGAATGTCACCAAGTATTTTTGCCGCACCTGCGGTTCACCGCTGATCAGTACGTATCTCGATAGGCCGTCAGTATTAGGGATACCCCTGGGCGGTCTTGAAGGAGAATTTGCCGGGAGGCCGGAAGCTCATATATTCACCGGATCTAAAGCACCCTGGTATGACATTGCTGGTTTCCGGTAACGGCGCAGTTTTGAAAGGTGGCTACCCCTGGGCGGCTCCTCTGACAGGCGGTTTTACAGTATTGGAATTGCCCTCCCAGGACGAGGCAATTGCTTGGGCTGCGCGCATGGCAAGGGCGTGCCGTTGTGATCAGGAGTTGCGTGTTTTTATGCTGGATACCGATTCCTGACGCAAAGGCAGCCAATCCGCAATAAAGTCACATCTTCGTCATCATATGCACCCGAGAGGTTCTACACTCAAAGCGGCGGGTTTCAATCATCGGCAATCGTTTTGTCGATATTGCAATTTCAAATAAAAACCAGTGCTTAATAACCGTCTGTCTTTTGGCAGTCAGGCAAGGCGAGAGGTGACACTATGACAAATTATGTTGGTTTTAACGCGGCGCTTTTTATCGCCGCGTGCGGCTTGGCGAGTTGTGCTCCGGTGCAGAAAACGGCGGACGCTGCGACGCCGGCAGAGGTTCACACGGACGCCGGCATCGAGAAATTTCAGGCATACACGCAGAGATTCACTAAGCCCACAGCGATCACCCAAAATCATGCAACCGGGCACATTGGCAAATTTTTCTTTACCCATTGGAAGGATGGCGGCGCGGCTTCCTTGACGATGGATCCAAGCGGCGCGTTCAGCGTGAGTTGGCAGGGTGGCGGTTATAATTATGTGGGTGGGCCGGGCTGGCATTATGGCGATAAAAACCGGGTAATCGGCTATCGCTTTAACGAAGACAGTGGCGCAAGCTACATCACCTTGTACGGTTGGGGCTACGACAAAAATATGCCAACCACAAACCCAGCGCATTTGGTGGAGTATTACATTCTGCAGAGATGGACATACGATCCCAGCAAAGACGGTATCTTCGGTAAAACATTTATCAGCAATGGCGTGGAATATTCGACCTATAGATCCATTCGCGAAGTGAAACCCTCAATTAACGGCCCGTCCACGTTTTATCAATACTGGAGCAAACCCAAAGAGCAGCGGCCTCTCGGACAGGACCATAAAATTATTTTTGCCGATCATGTTAAGGCCTGGGCGGATACAGGTTGGATTATTCCGGATATGAATAATTTTAATGCGAGCGATGATCCGACCTATCAGGTGATGGCAGTCGAAGTGTTTAATCCGCCAAAAGATGGAACAGCATCCGGCAAGGTCTGGGATGCGGGGTCTAAATAAGGTACTCTCCATGAAATGCAGCGCAATTTCGTCACCCCCGTTAAAGCGGGGTTTCATTTTTCGTTAATCGTTACACGTCCAGAAATAGCAATTTGTCCGAGAAATCATCGCAAAACTGTCCGATTGCTGAACTAGTGATCAAGGCCTAAATGACCTAATTATTTACCTGTGAAGCGGTTCCTCTTTTTTGCTCCGCGCATTCTGGCAATTCATTTTCAGTTCTGGCTGAATAGATGACTTTGCCAGAACTTTGGCGAACACATCAATGGTGGCGCGGACAGCGACTAAGGAACTGCACATGAATAAATGGCGTAATCTGGTTTTTGTAACGGTGATAGTGATGTTGCTGTCGGCCTGCAGTGATGGTGGTGACGGGTCAGCGGGGCGGCAGGCGTCGACCTCGACAAGCAGCACTTCCTCTTCAGCCTCGTCATCTTCAACCACTTCCTCCTCGTCTTCGTCATCTTCTTCATCAACTTCCGGTCTGGCGGGGCCGGATCCTGAATGGTTTCCCCAGGGCATTGCGACCAGCCTTCCACAAATTCACATCACCACGGCTGACGAGGCTCCTATCGACAGCAAGGAAATTTATGTGGAAGGGACCTATGAGATGCAGGAGATTGAGGGCGGACCGGCGGTGGCGAGCGGTAATTTGGAAATCCGTGGACGCGGCAACTCTTCTTGGGATTGGCCGAAAAGGCCGTTCCGCGTAAAGCTGGAGGAATCCACCGAGCTGCTGGGTATGCCGGCCAGTCGGCATTGGGTGCTGTTGGCCAATTATGCCGACAAAACGCTTATTCGCAACGATATTGCGTTTACCTTGAGCCGCAATTTCGGATTTGAATATACCGTTCGTGATCGTCACGTTGAATTGACCATCAATAATCAATACCGCGGCATCTACCAATTGATGGAGCAGATTCGCTTGGCGAAAAATCGCGTTAACGTTCCCGATCTTGACGCTGAAGATACAGAATTGCCGACGATCAGCGGCGGCTACTTGATGGAGGTGGATTTCCGTTTGAGCGCGGAATGGTGTCTAAATCCGGAGGTTTGGTCATTTTCGCCTTTCTGTATGGGCACGGTGAACACGGAGCGTGAGAAAACCTTGTGTATTGATTCAAATCACGGCATGAGCCCCTTTTGTTTGAAGGAGCCGGAGGATCTTTTAAGCGATGAGCGGGCTGCTCAACGGGAATATATTCGCGATTATGTTCTGGATGCCGAAGCCGCGCTGTTCGGAGAAAACTTTGCGGATCCCGAAATCGGTTATGCCGCGTATATTGATGTGGATTCGGCCATCAATTATTACTTGTTGAATGAGCTTATTAAAAATATCGATGGCGGAGCCTCCAGCTTTTTTCTGCACAAAAAACGCAATGGGAAGTTGTTTTTCGGTCCCATATGGGACCTGGATCTGGCATTGGGAAATTCCGGGCAACTAGATGTTATCGACCCGCGGGGCTGGCATTTGCGTAAGACCCCCTGGTTTAGCCGGCTGTTTGCCGATCCGGCCTTTGATGCCAAGGTTAAAATGCGCTGGGACGAATTAAAAGCCGAGGGTGTATTCGATCAGGTGTTCCGCTATGCGGAGCGACGGGCGGAGTGGCTGTCGGTTAAACAGGTGGACAACTTTGACGTATGGTCGCGGGTATGGACCGAGTGCGCCTGGTTTACCCGATTGGTTTTGGGCAGTTATGAAGCGGAAGTACAGGCAATGTTGCAATGGCAGCTGGAGCGATATGAATGGATAGACGGGGTTTTGTCGGGAACACTCAGCCCGGAATTCACGCCACGCGATGAACGCTGTATTCCGCAAACGCCGGACTGGACCAATCCGTTTGGGGAGGAGCCAGAGGCATAAATGTAGGAGCGATTTTTTATTTTTACTGGTTGTTATTTTTTTATTTTTAACGAGGAGTTTATGAGAGCGTTCCCAAGTGCAATAACATTAACCCTTGTCGGCAGCGTCACTCTCACGCTCTCCGGCTGTGCCACCTGGTTCCCCGCCGCCGTTAAAGAGGTTGACGAAGGTGTTTATACCATTACCGCCACGGGAGGTAGCTTCACGTCGCAACAAAAATTAAAAGCAAAAATCGATAAAAAGGCGGAGTCTTTATGTGAGGGCAAAGGATACACACACCGAAAACATGCGGCGACGGATTGGAAGCAACAAAAAGATTATTCGACGGGTGTGACGTCGAATTATCAGCAAATGACGGCTACGGTTGAATGCACTCAATAGTGTTGCGGCGCGCTGGTGTAATGGGTGGCCAGTATTGCTCAGGAGAGATTGCCAGACTTGCCGGGTGATACTATAGCGCCACTTTATGTCTGTCTGGAGCGACCTGTGAAAGTTGAGTTGGTCACGAATCTCAAGCGTCAAGCGACGAAAATTCTGGCGGAGTTGCGCCTATCGAAGGAGCCTGTGCTCATCACTGAGCACGGCCAACCGTCCGCATATCTGGTTGATGTGCAGGATTATGACTTTATGCAACGTCGGCTTGAGCTACTGGAAGGGCTTTCCCGCGGGGAGCGGGCTGTGCTTGAAGGAAGGACGTACAGTCAAAGTGAGGCCAGGGAGAAATTGAGTAAATGGTTGAAATAATTTGGACGGATCCAGCCCTGCAGGAATTGGACGCTATAGCAGAATATATTTCTTTGGGTAACCCTGCCGCTGCAAGCGCACTGGTTGATCAGGTTTTCAAAAGGGCCGAGCGTTTGGCGGATTTCCCGCAGCCCGGTCGATGTCCGCCTGAATTACCTAACTCCGTTTGCAGAGAGCTCGTTATACCGCCGTGCCGGATTTTCTACCGTGAAAATATGGGTCGGATATTGGTGCTATATGTCATGAGGGAAGAGCGCCAACTTCGCGCTCATATGCTCGGCCTCAAGTAACAAAATAAAAAAAGCCGCGAACTCCAAGGAGTCGCGGCAAACAGGGGCCCTATGAAATTTTATTGCGCGCTGATTTGCACATCGTCGATGTAAACGTTAATTCCACCAGCGGGACCTTCCACAAAAATCAGCAGGTCGGTAATGTCGCAATCTGGCACGGTCAGTGTGCCGCTCAGCGTTGTCCATTCCCCTTCAATAACAGCACCAGTGTTGGCGAGCCAGCTGTATTCCGCGCTGCCGGCGCATTCAATTTTTTGGGTGATATTCACTGGCGCTTCCGATGCTCCTTGAATGCTCACCGCCATGCTGATGTTGTAGCTGTTGCCCGGCGCCAGCAGTGAGGTGAGGCTGTAGGCTGCGGGGCCATTGCCGGCGCGGTTGCTCAGCTCCAGGGCGTAACTGCCGTCACTGACCAAGGCTGTGGTAGCGGCGATGGTGCCGTCCCAACTGAACCAGCCGGCGGTGGTGCCATTTTCGAAACCGCCATTGGGCATCAGGTTTTCCGCTTGCAGTTCCCGTACGGAGACTTCGTCGATGTAGATATCGACGCCGCCTGCCGGGCCTTCGGCATAAATCAGCAGATCGCTTAAGCCACACTCGGGAACCACCAATTGTCCGGTGAGTTTGACCCACTGACCTTCGGTCACAGTGGTCGGGCTGATGAGCCAGCTGTAGGTGTCGCTGCCGGCGCAGCCGACTTTCGAGCTGACATTGACGTTGGCAGACGCGGCACCGCCGATGGAGACATACATGCTTACTTCATATGTGGAGCCTGGTGTTGCAGCGCTTAGCAATGAGTAGGCTGCAGGGCCGTTGCCGGAGCGATTGCTCAATTGCAGGCTGTAGCTGCCGTCGTAGGCGAAGGCGTTGGTGGCGGCGAGTTGGCCATCCCAGGTGAACCAGCCGCTGGTGGTGCCGTTTTCAAAACCGGGGTTGGCGACCAGGTTGGGGCCGAAACCGGGTTCTTGCAGCGGTGGGTGGAAGCGAATGGAATCCAGATTGGCCACGCCGTAGCTGCCGTTAAAGCGCACGTAGAGATCCTGCTCGCCGCTGATCACTGGCCAGTCCAGCTCCAGAGTTTCCGCTGTGCCCCAGTCGGCGGTGGGTGGGAGAGCAACTTCCAGGACGGGTGCGGACTCCAGGCTGCCCAGGTGTAGAGAAATGGACGCCGCGTCCGGGCTGCCTTTCAGGTAGGTGACCGAGAGGTGATCCCATTCGCTGCGGAAATTCACTTTCTTAAAACCAATCCAGTCGCCGTTATCGGTGTAGGCAACAACGCCCCCAATCGCTACCAAGCCCTCGCTTTCGTCATAGCGCTCGGCCTCCAACGTCAGGCCGCTGGCGGAACCGGTCCAGCCGGTGGGAACGTAATCGGGGACGGAGCAATCGCTGCCGCCAGCGTAGTAACACAGTAGCCAATCAAAACCGGGGCGATGACTGCCGTCGGTGCGGATCAGGTAGGAATGGTCTTGCCAGGTATCGCCTTGTAGATGGCCCCAGTGGGTTACGCCGACGACGGAAGGATTGTTCCAGAAGGTGGTAAACAGGTCGCGCATGCGGTTGGCGTGCAGGGCATCGTTGGCGATGTTCAGATCGAATTCAGACACATAGATCGGCAGACCGGTGGCCGCGAGATTCGCCAGGGAGGCGGCGACCGTGTTGACGTCCGCCTGCTCCAGGAAGTGCGCCTGAACGCCGATGCCGTCGATCAAATCACGCTCCAGTAACGGGAAGATGACTTCCAGATAATCGTTGGAGAACTGCTCCAGAATCAGCACTTGATAATCGTTGAGCAACAATTGCGATTCCGGGAAGTATTGGCGGGCCAGCTCGAACGAGGTCACCACCCAATCCCAACCTGTTTCACCCGCGCCACCCAGGGCCTCGGTAAAAGCGGGTGGTGCGTGTAGAGGTTCGTTGACTACGTCGATGGTTTCCACATCCGGGTAGCGCGCGGCGAGCAACGACATCCACTCTTCGATCTCTTCCAGTTGTTCTGCTGCGGACAGGGCATTCATCCACTCCGGTGCCTGCTGGCCCCAGATCAGCGTGTGCAGTTTGAAGGGAAAACCATTCGCTTTGGCAAACTGATACGCCTGGTCGAGGCCGGCCCAGTTCATTACATCGCGGGTCGCTTCCACGCTGCCCCACTTGCCGGCATCTTCGGGGGTGATCTGGTTGAAGTAAGTGGCCGCATCGGCGAAATCGGCGTTGCTGCCAGGTGCCGTTCCCAAAAAGCGGTTGCCGATGGCGGCGAATACGCGGGAGGCATCAGACGTGGCGGAGTTGCCCGTGGGGTCATAGGCGACGGCTGTAAAAGAATTGCGCCCATTCAAATCGTCGGAAACAGCCACCTCCATGGAATAGGGGGCGGAAGTGTCCTCGCCGATAACTTCACCATTGTTCAAAAACACCACTTTGCGCACCGCAACATTATCGGTGGCGCTAGCGGTCAGGGTTAAGGTGCCGGGGGAGGTGAAGAGCGTCCGGCTGGCTTGCAAACTCACCTGGGGCGTCGAAGCATCACAATTCACGCCGTTGATGGAGATCAGGTAAGGTGTGACGCCGTTGTAGGGCGCATTACCAAGAAACGAAAACGTGAAGTCCTTGCCTCGCGCTATCGGCTTTTTATCCAGTCGGTCGGGAGAGGTCACCAGGTAACCGCCCTCAACTTCGGTAAACTCCGCCTGCATGCCGTTGTGCAAACTGGCGCCGTGCAGGTCGAGGAAAATTTCAAAATGCGTTGCAGGCTGACCTTGTGTGTTGGTGAGGCTAACCCAACCGTTAAACTTTTTTGGGGTTACCGCGCGGACACCGTCGTTCAGCGTGTAGCCGCAACTCGATGGCGGATTCTCTTGCGCATAAGCGCTAAATCCAGTGGCCATGAGTGACGCAAGCAGGAGTGACTTGGGAAATGTTTTTTTCATTGTGTCGCTATTCCTGTTAGTGATTCTGGAAAAAGTGATGCGTGTTTCCGGCCTAATGGGGCTAGGGAGTTAACCCTGTCGTTATTTTCATTGTGTTGGCATTAACCAATGCACTATGGGTTTAACCTCAACCCTAGAGCAACTTTGTGACGACCAGTTGACGCTGAGAGCAGACAGAATGCAGCCGGAAAAAATATACCGCTAAAGTTGATATTTTTTGCCCGTTTGTATTTCGCGTCTCAAGCAGAGGGTCGACAGGTTCGCAGTCATGGTATGAACGGCAGCAAGCTATCGCCATACCCCGAAAGAGCTAGGCCGAACATATAAAGACCTAACAGAAGGCGAAAATGTGGATTGATTTTTCAACTTTCAAAGATAAGCGTGAAGCGCCGACGGCAATTTTTGGGCAGGAATTTTTCAACAATAGGCATAATTTTTATGAACAATAAAAGTCACCCCATCCTTATGCGTAACAGCGTGTTTATATGGATTGCATTGGCAACGGCAGCGTTACTTTTGTTGCCAGCGGCTGCCATGCATTTTTCGAATGAAATGAAGTGGGGCGCGATGGATTTTGCGCTGATGGGCTTGTTGATATTTGGCAGCGCGAGCGCATTTGTGATAACGGCGAGACAAATACCAAAAAAATACTGGTTTATTTTGGGAGCGGCGTGCGCGGTTTTGTTTTTATTTATTTGGGCAGAGCTGGCGGTTGGGATTTTTACAAATTTAGGAAGTTAGCGGTCCCACTTTTTTGTTCCTTGCGTTAGGAAATAGCTCACTCAATATTCCCGTCATTCCGCAGCGCTCTTACCGCGATTCTCCGAGTAGTGTCCGGCCTATAAATGCCATCGCCCGGACACTTGTTGCGGACACTCCTTTTGCCCGAAAAATTCTTAGAAAATAAAATTCTTGTTTAGCATCAGCAACTTAAAGCCAATTACCCCAGCTGGCATAGTTGTCGCTAGAGTGCTGACACTCCTTGTGAAGATGAACCGGCGATGACGATGACTATTGCAGACACCAGCGGGCAGGATAGCTATGTCCATAGGTCCCAAGTGTGGAATCGCCGGCGTTGGATTATCGCCATATCGATATTGCTCTTTCTGGTTTTTATCTGGGGCGTAGCGGCTTTAGTACGGGCGTTCAGCGCCGGTGCAGTGCTTGATCGTCAGCAACTGCGGATCGTTGAGATAAAACGTGGTGATCTGGTGCGGGAGGTGACGGCGCAGGGACGGATAGTCGTGGCGAACAGTCCGACTTTATACAGTCCAGAAGCGGGCATTGCGGAGTTGTATGTGAAAGCGGGGGACAAGGTCGAAAAAGACCAGCTGCTGGCGGTGGTCGTCAGCCCTGAATTGGGAGAGCAACTGGCGAGGGAAAAATCCGAGCTGACTCGTTTGCAGATGGATACAGAACGGCAAAAAATTGAATCCCAGCAGGCATTGCTGCAACTGCAGCAAGCACAAGCTCTGGCAGAGGTTCGCTTAAAGGGGATGCAGCGCGAGGAGCGTCGGGCGGAATTATCGTATGGCAAAAATATTATGAGCCAAATGGATTACGAGAAAGTAAAGGACGATCTGGAACGAGCTCATGTTGAATTTAAACACGCCAACGAAAACCTCTTGCTGTTGAAAACCTCGCTGAATTTTTATGACCGTGCACTTGCATCTCAATCGGAAAGTCAACATTTGATCATTAAAGCGTTGGCGCGCCGCTCGGAAGCGCTGAGAATTTTGTCGCCGGTAAAAGGTATGGTTGGCAATGTTCAGGTGGAAAATAAACAAGCGGTAATGGCAAACCAAGCGTTGATGGGTGTGGTGGATCTGACGGCCTACGAAGTGGAGGCATCCATTCCCGAAAGTATGACTTCCGAACTCAGTCCCGGAATGCCGGCGGCAATACAGATCGCCGGCACCGAATATGCGGGAACTTTGACGGCCATCTCTCCAGAAGTCATTGGCGGTTCTGTGCGTGGAAGAATTCGCTTTGAGGGCGACTCTCCGCCGCAACTTCGACAAAACCAACGTCTGACAGCACGAATCCACCTGGAGAAAAAGCAGGACGTTTTGCTCGTGGAGCGCGGGCCCTATTTTGACGATTTCCGTGGGTATGTGTATCGGATTCACGACGGCGTTGCGCATCGAGTGGATGTTTCATTGGGCAGCAAAAGTCTTCAGCACATTGAGGTGCTGGATGGTTTAGCCGCAGATGATCAAATCATAGTGTCTTCTTTGGATATCCAAAATTCAGCCGCCACTTTCATCATCAGCGACTGAGAAAATCTTACTAAAGCAGGAGTTGGCCATGTTAAAAATGCAGGCAATAAAAAAAATATATCGCACAGATATGATTGAGACACATGCGCTGCGCGATTTTGATCTGGACGTCAAACAAGGTGAATTTGTGGCGGTAACCGGGCCTTCTGGCTCCGGCAAATCCACCTTTTTGAGTATTGCAGGACTGCTGGAAAGTTTTGAAGGCGGAAAGTATTGGCTGGATGGACAGGATGTTAGCGAACTGAGTGATCGCACCCGATCACGTTTACGCAACGAGAAAATCGGTTTTATTTTTCAGGGATTTAATTTAATCGGCGATCTGAATCTTTATGACAACGTGGATGTGCCACTGAGGTATAGAGGGCTCAACGGGCGAGAGCGCAAAAAGCGTATCGAACACGCGTTGGAGCGAGTCGGGCTTGCGGCGCGCAGGCATCATTTACCTGGGCAGCTCTCCGGCGGCCAACAGCAGCGCGTGGCCATTGCCCGCGCACTTGCCGGAGATCCTGTCTTCTTGCTCGCGGACGAACCGACGGGAAACTTGGATTCATTGATGGCACGACAGGTTATGGAAATGCTTGAAGAAATCAATCGACAGGGAATGACGATTGTAATGGTGACTCACGACCCGGACTTGGCGCGACGTGCGCATCGCAATATTCAAATTGTCGATGGTCAAGTCACTAATTTTCAAATCTATGACCCACGTACACCACACGCCCTAGAACCCGCCACCGTTTTGTGAGAATTGTTATGTGGAAATATTATGCGCAGCTTGCCTGGCACAATTTAACCAGAACACCTGTTCTGTCTTTATTGATGATTCTCGCCATCGCCACTGGAATTGGTGCGAGTCTGACCACGCTCACACTTTATTCTGTAGTTGCCAGTAACCCACTGGCGCATAAAAACGAAACGTTATTTGCTGTTCAGTTGGACAGCTGGGATCCAAAAGAGGAATTTTGGGGCCCTACCGGCGTGCCCTTGGCGTTGACCTTCCGCGACGCCCGCGCGATCTATCAGGCGGATGTAGCCGACGAAACCTTAATGATGAGCCGGGTGGGATTGACCGTCCGCGATGCAAACGGTAACGCATTGCCGCGTGTTGAGGCGACGCGGATGACCAGCGGTAATTTTTTCCAGTTTTTTGATGTGCCCTTTGTGTATGGCAATGCTTGGGATAAGTCCGCCGATCAGGTGGGCGCACAACAGGTGGTGATTTCCGAAACGCTGAATTGGCATTTTTTTCAAGGTCGAAACTCCGTCGGTGACAACCTGCGCCTGGAGGGTGAGTTGTATACCGTTGTGGGTGTAGTCGCGGACGATTGGTCGCTTGCGCCTTCCGTTTACGATTTGAGTATGAATGCATTTAAGAAGCCGGAGCGGATTTATATTCCTTTTTTAAATTTTGATCGCAGGCCATTCCCAAGCTGGGCGGATCACAATGGATGGAAGCATGAGGATATTCGTTCGCACGAGGATTTTTTGGCGTCGGAACAGGTTTGGGTACAAATGTGGGTGCTGCTTAAAAATCCGCAAAAATACGCTGAGTTTTCCCAGTTTTTGCGCAATTACATCAGCGATCAGAAGCAGATAGGCCGCTTTGAAAGACCATTGAAATTTCGTCTCAATACGCCAGAGGAATGGTTGTCGGTCAACGGCGTAGTCACCAACGATACCCGTGTTCTGGTTGGCTTATCCGGCGCATTTCTGCTGGTGTGCCTGGTGAATGCGGTAGTGCTGTTACTCGCTAAATTTATGCGCAATATGGCGGAAACGGGACTGCGGCGAGCGCTGGGGGCGAGTCGTTCGGCCATTTTTAGTCAGCATTTAACAGAGGCTGCGGCAATCGGTTTGATAGGGGCTTTTCTGGGCCTGGCCTTTTCCTGGGTTGGTTTATGGGGAGTGCGCGCGCTTTATGGTGATTTTGATGAGGTGGCGGTTTTTCGTATGGCGACGGTGCTGGGCGCCGCGCTATTGGCGGTTGTCAGCTGTTTGATAACAGGATTGTTGCCGGCATGGCAGGTCACTAAAGCTCAAGCATCTCGACATCTCAAAAATTCCCTTTAATAGAGGCGCAGCTCATGTATCAGTTAACGCCAGTGCTTAAAACTCTGTGGCGAAGCAAAATCGGACCCGCGCTGGTGATCGTTCAGCTCGCCTTAACGATCGCGATTACCAGTAATGCTTTATTTTTTATCCAACATCGGCTCGACAATATTTTTCGGCCAACCGGATTTGCCGATGAGCAGGTAGGCAAAGTCTGGGTGAAGAGCGACGGAGAGGTCAATCTTCAGCAGGCTTTCGCTAGAGATATTGCGCGGCTGATGACCATTCCCGGGGTTCAGGCCGTTGCTCCCGTAATTGGTGTGCCATTCTCAAATGCGGGCTACTCCACCGGCATTTATACGGGGCACGCAGATGAGAAAGACACCCGTCGAGCGCAGACCGCAGTTATGGAAACGAATCATCAGGCTATTGATGCATTTGGGTTTACCCTGCGCGAAGGCAGAAGTTTTCAGGCGGACGAAATTAACTACGTTCGCCGTGTTGAAAGTGCCAAGGCCATCATCACGGAGTCCATTGCGCGTGATATGTTTGAAGGTGAATCTGCTGTTGGGAAGACAATCTATGTGGGCGGACAAATACCTCTATTGGTCGTGGGGGTTGTGGAGGATTTTCTGGGGTATATGGCGGGCAGCGAGTTTGCGCACAACAGTATGCTGATTTCTGGTATGGAAAATGTTGGCTCGTTCACTTATGTTGTGCGAGCGAAGGGTGTAAGCGTGGCGGAAATACTGCCGCAGGTTGTTCAAGTCCTCCGCGACCTTGACCCCGAGCGGATCGTCAATGACGAGAAAACCATGTCGTCAATGATGGACGAGCATTACGCCAACGACTACGCGATGGTCGTGTTGCTGATTGTGGTTGTTATTTTGTTGATTATGGTTAACGTGCTAGGCATTGTCGGCATCACAACCTTTTGGGTGAATCAGCGCCGTCGCCATATTGGCATTCGTCGCGCATTGGGAGCGACGCGTGCGGCAATCGTGCGATTTTTCTTATTGGAAAATGCCGTGCTTGTGGTGATTGCCACCATGCTGGGTGCGGCCTTGGCATTTACCGTGAGTCTTGAGTTGGCGGCACGACACGCGTTTGCATTGCTGCCGTGGTTTTATGTGCCTATAGCGGGATCTGCCGTTTTGCTGGTCACGCTTTTGGCGGCGTTTGTGCCGGCACTGCGGGGCGCATTGATCGCGCCGCGCGCAGCTATAATGGGTAATTGATGAAATTGAACAATGTCATGCAAACCATGCAAAAAGTTTTGATCATTGATGACAACCCCAGCGTCGGTCATGCGCTGAGGTTGCTCTTGTCTCTTCACGACATTGACAGTGAATTTGTATTGACGCCGCAAGCGGGTATTCAGCGTATTCATGACGATGATGAAATCGCTTTGGTATTACAGGATATGAATTTTTCCACCGATACCACATCCGGCGAGGAAGGCAAGCAGCTCTTTTTCGCCCTGCGGGATATTCGCCCGAATATTCCGATTATTTTACTGACCGCCTGGACGCAACTTGACGTGGCTATTGAGCTGGTGAAGCAGGGCGCTGCTGATTACCTGGCGAAACCGTGGGATGATCAGAAACTGATTGTCAACGTGAAAAATCTGCTGCAGCTGCAGGCGCTGCAAATACGCCAACAGCAGGATATGCAACGTTATGCAGAGGAAAAGCGTCACCTGGAAATAACGGCCGACCTCTGTGGTCTGGTTTACCAGAGCCGGGCGATGCACGAGATGGTGAAGCTTGCTGTCCGCGTGGCGCGTGCGCCGGTGCCGGTTTTGATTACTGGTCCGAACGGCTCGGGTAAGGAAAAAATAGCCCAGATTATTCAGCGCAACTCGTTGGAAAAAACCGGGCCATTTATCTGCGTCAATGTGGGCGCATTGCCCGACGACTTAATGGAGGTCGAATTATTTGGTGCCGAAGCGGGTGCCTATACTGGCATCACTAAAGCCCGGCTAGGGCGGTTCGAAACCGCTGATGGAGGCACTTTGTTTTTGGACGAGTTGGGTAATCTGTCAGCCAGTGGTCAGGCGAAATTACTTAGAGTTTTGCAAACCGGTGAATTCGAACGTCTTGGGTCTAGCACAACCCGCCGCTGTAATGTTCGGATAATTAGTGCCACCAATGCGGATTTGTCACGCGCTATTGCCGATGGACAATTTCGCGAAGATCTTTATTACCGCCTCAATGTATTCGAATTAAAAGTGCCGCCATTGGCTGAGCGGGCAGAAGATATTCTGCCGTTGCTGCATTTTTTTCTGGGCGGGCAAGCATCTTTTTCCCCTTCAGCATTGCGCTGGCTTCAGGCTTACCCCTGGAGCGGTAATGTGCGCGAGTTGGAGAACGCCTGTCAGCGCGCAAAGGTAATGAACGACGGTGGGCCATTCGAATGGATACATTTTGGTTTGGAATTTCCAGAGGCGAAGAAGCCTTCGTCCAAGATTCTGGTGGAGCCCACCCGCGAAATGATTCTGGTTGCTTTGCGTGAAAATCACGGGGTGATCACGCAAGCGGCGCGGCAGCTCGGGCTGTCGCGACAGGCGCTGTATCGGCGTATGGAGCAATATGGTATTGCGGATGCGTAAGCGCCTCCATTTATCACTGCAAAGCCGTTTGCTGCTGGCCGTTCTCATCGCATTGGCCGCTGGGCTAGTCAGTAGCGCCGTTGTCATAAAAACTTTGGGCAGTTCATGGCTGGCCTGGGCTGGCGGAGCCGCGACAGGTGCCGCAGTGGTAGGTTTTCTCACTGTCGCGCTCATGCGCCAACTCAGGTTGGGTCTCAATGCTCTCGATCAGGGGCTGTTGAATTTGCTGGACAATGATTTCAGCGTGACCCTGGCGAGCAGTCCAGTTGGTGAAATCAATCAGCTGATTCACCGCTACAATCGCCTCACCGACGCCCTGCGACGCGAACGCCAAAGCCTTTACCAGCGGGAGCTTTTGTTGGATACGGTCATAGAGCATTCATCTTTGTGTGTATTGATTGCCGATGACCGCCGGCGCATTATTTTCGCCAATCATCTGGCCTGTTCCGTAATGGCGGATGGAAAGCCTATTAGTGGCAGAATGCTAACGGATGTTTTTGCGCAAGGTAACCCAGATTTAATGCGCGCTGTTGAGCGCTTGGGTTCAGGAATTTTTCCTCTGCGAGCGGGCGAAGACAATTTATATCATCTATTTTGCGGCCAATTTATTCTTAACGCCCAGCGACATACCTTGATTCTGATGAAGGAAATGACACGGGAGATTGGCCGGCAGGAAGCGGCGGCCTGGAAAAACGTGATTCGGGTGATTAGTCATGAATTAAATAATTCACTCGCGCCTATTTCCTCCTTGGCGCATTCCGGACAAATACTCATAAACAAAAAACAATGGCAGCAGCTTCCAGAAGTGCTGACGACGATAGGTGAACGCGCTGAACACTTGAAGAACTTTGTCAGCCGCTACGCGGAAATCGCCAAACTGCCTACGCCGCGAAAAACCCACGTGAAGTGGCACACTTTTGTTCAAGGATTGAATTTTAGTTACGCCTTCCGACTCGATGGTGAGTTGCCGAGTGACCCAGGCTATTTTGATGCGGCCCAGATACAGCAGCTTTTGCTCAACCTGTTGAAAAATGCCACCGAATCAGGCTCGCCAGCGGATGAGATTATTCTATCGATTACGCAAACACCCAGTCGCAGTGTTATTTCCGTTGCCGATCGGGGTTCGGGTATGCCCGCGCAGGTATTAAAAAATGCGTTCCTACCGTTTTACTCCACTAAGGTGAACGGCAACGGCGTTGGCTTGCCTCTGTGTCGTGAGATTGTGGAGGTTCACGATGGCGTGATGACGCTCTCCAATCGCTCGGGTGGAGGGCTGCGGGTAACGGTGACTTTGCCGGCGGGTATGTCTGACGAGAATGAGTTGGTCAAGCAAAGCGTATAAGCAGCTCCGCCTGGCTTTGGTTTTGGCCTTTGTTTAGACCAAAAACGTCAAATTTGCCGGCTTTTTCGGTGGTCATCTACAGTACAATCGCGAATTTCCCGGAGGCCATTCATGAGACCATTGCTAACGCTAATTGCTCTATCGTTAACGGCGTGCGCCGCCGTACAGCCGCGAAATGACGTCTTTATTCTGCCAAGCCCGGACGGGCGCTTGCAGGCGCAAGTGCAGTTGCAAGGGGGTGAGCCGCAATACCGTGTCGTCTACGACCAGCAGGAGGTTTTGGAGTGGTCGAGGTTGGGGCTACAGTTAGGCGACGTAAATCTTGCGCGGGGGTTGTTGCTTGCGGAGCATTCACCGGTGACGGTGGTGGAAGATCGATACATATTGAGCCACGGTAAGCACGCGGAGAATGTCTACCGGGCGCAGCAGCAGGTTTTTAATTTGACCGATGGCTCCGGCAACCGCTTGCTAATTCGCTTCCGTGTCAGCGACGACGGTGTTGCATTCCGCTATGAAATGCCTGGCGAAACCGTCGCGCCGGTGACAGTGGAAGAGGAATTTACCAG
>DJFQ01000096.1:18388-21348 GCA_002432095.1 Marinagarivorans sp. UBA5868
CTCGCCATCAGAAGCGGGCTGGGTATTTCCTGCATTGTTTCAAAGTCGCGGCCGCTGGGTGGCGATTACCGAGGCGGGTATGGTGGGTAATTATCATGCCTCACGACTTAAGCCGCTTTCTCCTGCTGGTGAATACGTTATCGGTTATCCCATGGCAGCAGAGGTAATGACGGATGGCGCCTTGAAAGCGAACGCGCCACTGCCGTTTCATTCTCCCTGGAGGATTATTACCGTCGGCGATTTGGCGACCTTGACCAACTCCTCTTTGGGTACCGATTTAGCCGAGCCGGCAATTGCGCCTATGCCTTTTGCACAACCGGGTTTAGTGTCCTGGAGTTGGGCGTTATTAAAAGATGACTCGGTAAATTTTGATACGCAGAAAGAATTTATCGATTACGCCGCCGCGATGGGTTGGCCCTATACATTGGTGGATGCCGAATGGGACACCCGGATAGGAGGTGAAAAAATCCAAGAATTAGCTGCTTACGCGGCAAGCAAAAATGTCGGTTTATTATTGTGGTACAACTCTGCGGGAAGCTGGAATGTCACACCGCAAACGCCAAAACACCTGCTGCTCAATTCCGCCACCCGGCGCGAGGAGTTTGCCAAATTGCGGCGCTGGGGTATTCGCGGCATTAAAGTGGATTTTTTTGCCGGTGACGGCCAGTCGATGATGGCGTATTACAATGCCATCGCTCGCGATGCGGCCGCCTTTGATTTGATGGTTAATTATCACGGCTCCAGTCTGCCGCGTGGCCTTGCACGCACCTATCCCAATATGATGACGATGGAAGCCGTGCACGGGTTCGAGATGATTACCTTTAATCAATCGTCTGCGGACGTTGCGGCAAGCCATGTGGCCATGTTGCCGTTTACTCGGAACTTGTTCGATCCCATGGATTTTACGCCCACCACATTTAGCGAAATTCCCGATCGGCAGCGGCTTACCACCAATGGTTTTGAGTTGGCTCTGCCGGTGCTGTTGTTATCGGGGTTGCAACATATTGCGGAGACGCCAAAGGGCATGGCCTCGGTGCCCACGTATGTGCGACACATTATGCGCACTGTGCCGGTAACCTGGGACGAAAGCCGGCTGGTTCGCGGCACTCCGGGCAAGGAAGTGGTCATTGCTCGCCGAGCAGGCAATATCTGGTACGTAGCTGGTGTCAACGGCGAGAAAAATCCGAAAGATTGGCTGCTGGACCTGAGTTTTATCCAACCAAAAACTGGCGTCATTGTGGGAGATAAAATTCCCACCGGTAACGCGACAAAACTAACACCTAATATTCCACCTTTTGTTTTTGTCAAAGAGCCGGTAACAGCAACGGTGGAAACTCCTGTGCAGGTACAGGGGAGCGGCGGGTTTTTAATGGTGTTTGGTGATCGAGATCTGTAACCCTTTATTAAGGAACTCAAATGGAATATTTAATTATCGTCGAAACGGATATTACGGATCCATCCTGGGTACATGAGTACCTGTCCAAGGTTACGCCGCTGGTGATTGCCTGCGGCGGTAGTTATATCACCAGATCCTCTGATATTGAGTTATTAGAAGGGCAACACAAACCGCAGTATTCATTAGTAGCCAAATTCCCTTCGAGAGAAGCGGCGATGGCGTTTTATAACAGCGCGGAATACGCACCGTTCAAAGCGGCAAGGCAGAATGGGGCCACTAGCCGTTTTTTGCTGGTACCGCTTGAAAATGCTGCAGGCTAGAGGTTTCCTATCGATGATTGCCGGATTGCATTTAAGGATGGCTTGCAATCCGCCTAATTCTCTCCAATTTATCCAGCTGTTTTTCGTTTAGGAAAAACGAATTCTGTTCGAGATTTTGCTCTATCACTTCATAGTGCCCGGTGCGCATTTCCAGTAAATCGAGCATGCCTTCAATCGCCGCATTTTGGATCGCGGTATTGTCATGCAGAATCAGATCGTTAAGGGCAACGATAGCTGCGTCTTCCTGAGAATTTACCAGTCTTTTGACATAATCCAGTTGGTGCTCTGACGGCAAGTTGTACATCGTCTCCAGAGGATCGGCATTTTCGATAAATTGTTCACCCTCCTGGCTAAACGCGCTCAGGTCAGCGGTTAATATCGATTGGATTTGCTCGTCCGGGTTGTCAAAATCGGTTAGCCCTATCTCAACCTCAACCTCATCGGCTCGTGATAGTGGTTCTTCCTCTGCATTTACAACGCTTTCATGGCTGCTCATCTTCAACGCAGGAGGTGGAATTATTTTAGGAAGCTCTGGTGAGTTCATCGTTTGACCTCGGCCGGCGGGCGCTGCGTTAACAATCGGCGCAATCTCGATATCAGCGGGTGGACGGTGATTAAAATGGCCGCCGACATAGCCAAACGCAAATGCGCCGATATACAGGCCTGCTTTGCTGATTGCATGTTTCCACATGGTCGTTCCCTCTTATATGCAGTGGCACCAAGTGCCACTGCCGCTGTGGTGGATTAGCGTGAGAAAGTTTCGGATACCACATAGTCTTTGCGGGTATCTCCAGATGCGAACGTGGAGAAGGAGTCCATTCGCAACTTTGCCCCGCTGCGCACAGCGGAATAACGCGTGTATTTAAAACCGCTATTGCGATACGCCGTAAAGCCGGTGGCGGTGTTGGAGGAGACGCCAGCGCTGTGCGGATAAGCGACTACTGTGGTGTGTACGCAAGGCGTCGGACTGCATGCACCGTAGGATTTAAAACGCAATCCCCCGGCAACTTGCGTTACCTCAAACTTAACGGTGCTGCTGGTGCTGGGATTGGTGTTGTACCAGGTGCCGACCAAACCTGATACGGCGGTGGGTGGTACCGCATGCGCGGAAGCGGATAACAGAATGGCACCTACAAGACCGGAAAAAGACAGGGATTTAGTGATTTTCATACATAGTTCCTTTGTATAGGTTGAGGTGAGGTCAGCGGGCAGACCCGAACCCTCAGGTGGCGCAGCCGACCTTT
>DJFQ01000096.1:21448-25592 GCA_002432095.1 Marinagarivorans sp. UBA5868
GCGGCATGTTCGCCGCCTTCAGGTGCTTGTGCGGATGATCAACACGCTGCAGTGGCCTGCATTGCCAATTCCGAAATTCGCAAATAGCGCGTGTGGCCGTTGGGGAGTGTCCATTTGATGTGCTCCCCCATACGTGTGCCCAACAGTGCAACACCCAGGGGTGAGGCGACGGATACCGCACGCATCCCACCGTCATTTTCCCGATGTTTTCCGGTAGTGGTGCAGAGCACAAATCTGGCGACTGAGCCGGTGCCCAAGTCCTTTAAGCTCACTTTTGTGCCGATTCTTGCCATGTCTTCTGGAAACATATGGTCATCCACCACCACGGCCGTGGACAGTTTCGGATGGCCCTTGCCATGGTGTTTATTGTTTAGGTTGGTTAACTTTTCATAATCACTTTTGCACAACAATGTAATTCTGTTGCTTGATTCGAACATGACGTATCACCGCAGTAAAAAAGGTGGCGTTACCGCCACCATTAGAGGATCTATAAGTTGGAAATACCTTTTCCGCTTCCGCCTTTCTTATCCTTTTTGTCTTTGCGTTTTTCCTTAAGCGTTTTTTGTGGTTCTTTTTTGGCTTTTTCTTTAGACATAAGCATTACTCATAAGCAGACTGATGGCGTTGGAACGCGCAAGCAGGCTCACGCTGATCCAGCTGGAACGGCGATTGGCTCGTCGAATTGCCGAATTTGCTCAGCGACCTGAATATTCAATGGATGTCACACATGTCGACATCAATAAAACACAGAGAAGTGAGCTAAAGGAAAAGCCGGGCGCTTCCCGCACCCGGTTTAGGTGGGGAAGGCCGGAGGAATCCTTAGAATAAAGAGTTGTCGATTGATAATCATTTCTGCATAGAAAAATTTAAATTCATTGTTCGTGACGGATAAGCACCGATAGACGTAACCGTTAGATAATGCCAAATGCCAGCATCGCTGCGGCGACCCGACGAAAACCAACAATATTGGCACCCGCCACATAATTATTCTTCAAACCGTATTCTTTCGCGGTTTCGTAACAATCTCTGTGTATATCCATCATGATGTTCTGCAATTTTTTGTCTGTATATTCAAACGACCATGCATCGCGGCTGGCGTTTTGCTGCATTTCCAGCGCGGAAGTGGCAACACCACCTGCATTGGCCGCTTTTCCGGGGCCGTAACAAATGCCGGCATCCAAAAAGACTTTAACTCCCTCAGGTGTTGTTGGCATGTTGGCGCCTTCACTTACAGCAATACAACCATTTGCCACCAGGGTGCGGGCGGAGGCCTCATTTAATTCATTTTGCGTTGCGCAGGGAAATGCGATATCGCAGGGAACATCCCAAATATTGCCGTTGGCGGTGTAAGTGGCCTTTTTATGTGTGACGCGGTAAGCGCCGATACGACCGCGTTCGACTTCTTTGATTTGTTTGATGGTATCCAGATCCAGTCCGTCCGGGTCGTGAATAAAACCCGATGAGTCGGAGCACGCCACGACTTTTACGCCATATTCTTGCAATTTCTCGATTGCATAGATCGCCACGTTACCGGAGCCGGATACGACGGCCGTTTTGCCCTCCAACGACACACCGCGAACATTAAGCATTTCCCTGGCGAAATAAACCGTGCCATATCCAGTCGCTTCACGGCGCACCAATGCGCCGCCCCAGGCTGGACTTTTGCCGGTGATAACGCCGGATTCGTAGCGGTTGGTAATGCGTTTGTACTGGCCGAATAAATAGCCGATTTCCCGCGCGCCAACGCCGATATCCCCGGCGGGCACGTCGGTAAATTCACCGATATGGCGATAGAGTTCGGTCATAAAACTCTGGCAAAACCGCATCACATCGCCATCGCTTTTATTTTTTGGATCGAAATCGGAACCGCCTTTGGCGCCGCCAATGGGCATGCCGGACAAAGCGTTTTTAAAGGTTTGCTCAAAACCGAGAAATTTAATGGTGCCAAGGGAAACAGACGGATGAAAACGAAGGCCGCCTTTGTAGGGGCCGAGAGCGCTGTTAAAACCGACGCGAAAGCCCCGATTAATCTGCACTTCGCCGCGATCATCCTGCCAGGGCACACGAAAAATAATTTGGCGCTCCGGTTCGCAGATACGTTCGATAATTTTCTGCTCCGCGTATTCTGGATGTTTATGCAATACCGGGCCGAGGGTATCGATCACTTCCCAGACGGCCTGATGGAATTCGGGTTCACCGGGGTTGCGTTTGATGACCTGGTCAAAAATCGCTTCGATACGCGCTTTAATGGTGGCATTCATAATCGGTTAAAACCTCATGGCAATGGAGAATTCGGATAAGCACAGCAATCCACATGGATTTCCGATTAAACATATAAAGGCCTTATGGCGAACAGATCACGCATACACTCCAGTCATGCAATTAGCGCAGAATTTCCAAAAGCGCATAAGCGTGCGGAATGCTTGATGACGGGTCCCAGAGCGACCAAAACCGTCTGTGAATTAAGAACTGATGGCGGTTAAGGGCTTGGGGCCTTAACCGCCTTAAATATGAAAGGCGCTAACGACGGAAAACCGCCGCGAGACCGGAAGAGAGAGGCTTATGTGGATCGGTGTGGTATGCATGGGCGGGATCATAGCATGAAAATTTTTTTGGACAAGCGCGGCGATTTAGTCGCAAGTTGCGGTAGGTCGATGAATCTGGAATAGCCAAAAAAATGTCACCTAGCATTTTGGCGGTGCACGTACTTTATGTGCGTCAATTTATCGACGGATATTATGGGCTTTTTTGCTTTGTATTTTCCTCCCACACGCTCGTGGCATCCGCTTTTCCACCGTTCAGCAGCCCGCTTTGCGCGGTGCCAATCCCTTGACTAGATTTACAAAACATCCGAACGGCCTCGGGTGAGCGAGGACGGACTCCTGACAGCAATTTGAGTAAACGGTGGTGAGGACCCTCGCGTGAGGTTATTTAAAAATAAACGGTCTGGCAAAAGGCAAACCCGGCCTGCGGGCAGTGCAGCCATTTCGCCGTTGATTTTTGAACCTCTTGAGCCGCGAATTCTTTTGTCGGCGGATGCGGTGGCGGGCAGCATTGATGGCTACGACGATGGTTTTGCTCAGCATTATATGCAGGCATCACCGGATGATTTGCGCAATCAGCTGGAATTTAAACTTCTGCATAAACTGCAGGATCTCGGCAAAGCGGATTTTTCCGCTTCGCATATCGCACTTTCCCAGCCTTCCCAATGGCACATTCCCGCGATTGATCTGGACGCGTTCCAGGGTTTTGTCGACGGCGAGGCCGCCGCGCCGCGTCTTGAATTAATTATCGTCGACACCGCAACACCGGACGCCGATGCTTTGCTTGCGAATATTCGCACGGATACTGCGGTGCAGTATCAGGTGCATTTTCTCGATGCGGATCGCAGTGGTGTGGCGCAAGTGAGCGATGTGCTGCAACAGTACGGCCAAGTGAGCGCGCTGCATGTGATCGGTCACGGTGCGGCTGCGGCTATTCAGCTCGGCACCGACTACCTGCGCATCGACAATGCTGAGCAACACCAGGCGGAATTGCAAAACTGGCGTGCGGCTTTGGCGCCAGAAGCGGATATTTTGTTTTACGGCTGTGATATTGCTGCCAACGACGCCGGTCGTGATTTATTGACCACTCTCGCGCAATGGACTGGTGCTGATGTAGCGGCCAGCGATGATAAAACCGGTGCTGCCGATTTAGCGGCGGATTGGCAGCTGGAATATCACGTGGGCCGTGTTGATTCGATGCTGGCATTTGCAGGCGCGGTGGAGGCCAATTGGCAGCATAGCCTGGCCACTATTGTGGTGACATCGAATGCGGACACAGCACTACCTGTGGGCGTGGATTCCGTTGCAGAGTTGTTGGCCTCGGGCGATCCAATTACTTTGCGCCAGGCAATTGAGGCGATCAACGGTGACACTTCCGCCGATGGTGAGGAAGAAGAAGGGACTCCGGCGATCCACACCATCGCTTTCGATTTACAGGGCGATTACAACATAGTCCTGAATACCACTCTCACGGTGACTGCGTCAGTTGTTATCGATGGCACAACCGACGCCGGTTTTGATGGCACACCAGTGGTTACCTTGACCGGTGAACCGGTGCTTATGACGCTAAGCGGTGACGACATTACGGTTCGCGGTTTGGT
>DJFQ01000127.1:0-132 GCA_002432095.1 Marinagarivorans sp. UBA5868
AGTGAGACAAAAAGGCAACCCTATGAGCGATACGCAAAAACAATCCCTGAGCTATAAAGACGCGGGTGTAGACATAGACGCGGGAGAGCGGTTAGTGGACCGCATCAAATCCGTCGCTCAACGCACCCGTCG
>DJFQ01000127.1:199-18835 GCA_002432095.1 Marinagarivorans sp. UBA5868
GTCGCCATGTGCGTCAACGATCTGGTGGTCGGCGGCGCCGAACCGCTCTTCTTTTTGGACTATTACGCCACCGGCAAACTCGACGTAGACACGGCTGCGGAGGTGATCAAAGGCATAGGCGCCGGCTGCGAACTGGCCGGCTGTGCCCTGGTCGGCGGCGAAACCGCGGAGATGCCCGGGATGTACGAAGGCGAGGACTACGACCTCGCAGGCTTCTGCGTCGGCATTGTGGAAAAATCGAAAATTATTGATGGCAGCGCAGTGCGCGCTGGCGATGTGCTACTCGGACTGGCCTCCAGCGGTCCGCACTCCAATGGCTATTCGCTGATCCGCAAGATCATTGAGGTCAGCAACGCCGATCTGAGCCAGCCCGTGGGTAATCGCACCCTGGCGCAAGCGTTGCTCGAACCGACCCGCATCTATGTGAAATCCCTGCTGCAGCTGCTGAAAACCCAGCCAGTCAACGCACTCGCCCATATCACCGGCGGTGGTCTGCTGGAAAATATTCCCCGTGTGTTGCCAGACAACACCAAGGCGGTGATTGATAAAACCAGCTGGCAACTGCCGCCCGTGTTCGCCTGGTTGCAATCCGCAGGCAATGTTGCCGAGCAGGAGATGTACCGCACCTTCAACTGTGGCATCGGAATGGTAGTGTGTGTGCCAGCCGTCGACGCTGAGGCGGTGCGCCGCGAACTGCACGCGGCAGGTGAAACAGTGTTCACCATCGGCAGGGTGGAAACCACGGATACTGCGGAGCCGTTTGTCGAAATCCGGTAAATACTTTCCCGCTTCAAGCTCCATCTCCCCTGCGAGATGGGGAAATCAGCGCGTAAAACTTGTTTTCTGATTCAATCCGTTTTCTGATTCAACCCGCCCTATGAAAAAAATTCGCACCGTTGTCCTGATCTCTGGCAGTGGCAGTAACCTCCAGGCATTGATCGACGCCTGCTCTTACCCTGATTATCCGGCGCAGATCGTAGCGGTAATCAGCAATCGGCCAGGCGCGTTCGGGCTCAATCGTGCACAGCAGCATGGCATCCCCACAGCGGTTTTGGATCACCGGCCCTTTGCCACTCGCGAAGCGTTTGACGCGGAGCTGCAACGAGTAATCGACTGTTATGCGCCGGACCTAGTAGTGCTAGCGGGATTCATGCGCATTCTCACCCCAACCCTGGTATCACATTATTTGGGGCGCATGCTTAATATTCATCCATCGCTTCTGCCGCTCTATCCCGGTTTGCACACCCACCAACGCGCGCTCGAAGCAGGCGACAGTGAGCACGGTGCAACCGTCCATTTTGTAACGCCGGAGCTGGATGGCGGTCCGCCGTTGGTACATGCATCCGTGCCAATAGAAGCGGGGGATACCGAAGAGATATTGGCCAAACGAGTGCTGACCAGGGAGCACATGATCTACCCGCTTGCCGTGCGTTGGTTCGCCGAAGGCAAGTTGGTACTCAAAGACGGCAAAGCATTTTTTGAAGACCGGCCTATACCAGCCGGCGGTGTGCGGGTTATCTAAGCTTAGCGCGCTTCGACTTTTTGTTTGCCGCAGCGCGAACATTCGTACAGGGTAATGAGCTTGCCCTGTTTCACATCAAATTTTTTCTCGTTCACCACCTTCCATTTGTGAAAGCCCTCGCGGCAGAGGGTTTTTCCTTTATGTTTTTCCGTCGGTGACGGACGCTTGAACGGAAGAATCACTGCCATAGATGGGCACCGTTAAGAACTCGAATTGTTGGTTCGCCTGTTAAAACTCCAAGGCTTTGTTTATACACCAACGCTCATGCCTCGGCCTCTTCGCTGACCTCTTCCAAAGCTTGGAACTGTCTGACCCACTGTAGAAATGCGCCTTGAGGTAAAGGGTGTGAAAGCGCATACCCCTGAATAACAGGGCAACCCAGAGCGCGCAGCGCGCCTATCTGCTCGTCCTGCTCCACACCCTCGGCAATAAGATTTACCCCGAGCTCACGAGTAAACGCCAATAAACCACTGGTGAGACGACGCTCGTCCGGATCTCGGGCAATGCTGCGGTAGAGTGACTGATCGAGCTTGATGCTGTCCAGATGAATGGTGTGCAGGTGGGACACCGCAAACAGCCCGGCGCCGAAGCCATCCAGGGTAGCCTTCACACCCATGCGTCGAAGACCGGTCACTATGTCTTGTATCGTCGACGAGTCGTCCAGCAGGACGGTTTCGGAAAACTCCACTGTGAGCATTCCTGGTGGCAACTGGGTCTCGCGCAGAATCGTGCGCACCTCATCCAATAGATCCAGATCCTCAAAATGCACATTGGCAATATTCACCGCCACTGGAATTTCAAGTCCGTAGTCCAGGCGCCACTTTTGGCACTGGCGACAGGCTTCGCGCAGCACCTGATAGTCCATCGCGCGAATCGCCCCGCTCTCCTCAGCAAACGCCAAAAAGTCCGCTGGCATTAACAGGCCGTGTTTGCGGTGATGCCAGCGCACCAATACTTCGCAGCCGGCCAAACTGTTATGTGCCACATCAAGCTGCGGCTGAAAATACAATTCCAGCTCGCGGCGCTGCAAAGCGCCTGTGAGCTCCCCCTGCAGAGCCAGTTTGTTGAGATTCGCTCTGCCCATGGTTTCTTCAAAAATCATCAGGCGATTTTTGCCGGCCTCTTTGGCGGCATACATGGCAATATCGGCGTTGCGTTTAAGCTCGTCTAGATCCTGACCATGCTGTGGATACAGGCTTGCACCGATGCTCACGCCCACCGTGACCGAGCGGTTGGCAACCTGCAACTCACTCTGCAACGCCTGCAATAATCCCTGGCCGACGGTTTGGATCTGTTGCAGGCTCTGCACACTTTCCACCAGCACAATGAATTCGTCGCCACCCACCCGACACACAATGTCTTCACCGCGCAAGGCGCCGCGGATCTTGCTGGCCGCGAGCTTGAGCAACTCGTCGCCCACATCGTGACCGTAGGTGTCATTAATAAATTTGAAATTATCCAGATCCAACAGCAATACCGCGAATTGTTTGCTTGCCCGCTTGGCGTGAGCGGCGGCGCGGTTGAACTCCTCATTGAGCAGCGCGCGATTGGGCAGACCCGTCAAGGTGTCGTGCAAGGCGCGATAGCGAAATTCTTCGGCGAGTTTCTGCAGCTCTCGGGTGCGCTGGCTGACTTGGCGCTCCATCATCAAATCGCGTTGTTCGATCTGACTGAGCATCTGGTTGATGGCTTCGCCGAGCTGGCCCAACTCGTCGCGACCACTAATTTCCGCGCGCAGGCTGTAATTACCGGTTTCCATCACCGCGCGCGACAAACGGTGAAGTTGCAATAGAGGCTGGGACACGATTTTTTGCACCAGCCATGCCACCAAAGCTGCAATTGTGAGAGCAAACAAAAACGCCAATGCCGAATAGGCGCCCATGTACACACTGCGCAGTTCGATATCCGCATAACTGACCTGCGCCTCCAAAATCCCCACTTCGTTACCGCGCCAAACAATGGGGCGGCGGTAGCTAACCGCCGAAAAATCGAAACCTTCAGGGTTGGGAATGGGGGTGAGCCTGCCGGCAACCACCGGATACTGCGAGAGCAGGCCCCCGGTGCGATCGTAGACCGTTACCGCGACTATGCCGTGGGCGCTGGTGCCGTTCTTCAATAAATAATCGACCGTATGCAAGTCGTTCTGCAGCAGTGCGTTGGCAAGGTTTCCTGCGAGGATGGAGAGCTGGGATTCCACTTGCTCGGCTTTAATTCGTTTAACGAGCCGCAGGTCCTGCACTACAAACGCGACCAAAACACAAAGCAAAGCGACAGTAGCCGAGGCCACGGTGATCAAGGTCAGCTTGGCGCTGATATTAAGATCCTGGAGTCGCGTCATGTGATTACCGCGCGCTGGGCAGGATGGTACTGGCTTAAATGATCCAAGGTCATCACGGCTCCCCTGCCCATAACGCGCTCTTGAGTTCTGGGCGCAGTCGGGCGGCCATTATAAACCGCTTGAATTGACACTCAGACAAAAGTCTGAGCAATTTTTAAGCAAATTAGATCCTTGTCACGAGAAAACCAGGATCAGGTAAACAAAACATCCGTCTTTGCCGCCATGATCGCGTCGTTCCGGTGCAGGCCGCGGATCTTATGAGTCCACCACAGCACTGTCACCCTACCCCACTCCACCGTAATTGCGGGGTGGTGGTCGTGCGCCTCTGCCAGTTCACCAACCTGGATGGCAAAAGCCATAGCGCTGGCAAAGTTGCCGAATGCAAATTCCCTTCGCAACTTCTTAACTCCATCCTCTTCCACCAAACGCCAAGCGGGAACTTGAACACGCAGGTCGGCAATTTCCTTGGACGTCAATTGCGGCGCCCCCAATCTACAGGCTTCGCAAGACTCTTCATTTAATTGTGTCATGGGGGCACCCTCACGCCAGTTGGATTATTTGACGGTAATCAAACCCTCTTCGATTTTTGCCTTCCAGATGCGCGGGCCGATCTGGTGGACGGATTCACCGCGGCTGTCGACGGCAACCGTTACCGGCATATCCTTCACTTCAAATTCGTAGATCGCCTCCATACCCAAATCGGCAAATGCCAGTACCTTGGCACTGACAATCGCTTTGGACACCAAGTAGGCCGCACCTCCCACTGCCATCAGATAAACGGCTTTGTTGTCGCGGATCGCATCAATCGCTGTTGGGCCGCGCTCAGACTTGCCGATCATGCCGATCAGGCCGGTTTTCTCCAGCACCGTGCGGGTGAATTTATCCATGCGGGTTGCCGTGGTGGGGCCGGCCGGACCGACAACTTCGTCGCGCACGGGATCCACAGGGCCTACGTAATAAATAAAGCGATTAGTGAAATCCACCGGCAACTGCTCGCCTTTTGCCAGCATATCCACCATGCGTTTGTGGGCCGCGTCGCGCCCTGTGAGGATTTTGCCGGACAGAAGCAGAGTGTCACCGGGCTGCCAATCCTGAATATCCGCAGGACTGATGCCATCGAGATCGACGCGGCGCATGTTCGCACCTACTTCCCAAGTGATTTGTGGCCAGTCGTCGAGGCTTGGCGGCGTCTGCAACGCCGGGCCAGAGCCATCCAACGTAAAATGAGTGTGGCGGGTAGCCGCACAATTAGGGATGACAGCGATCGCTTTATTAGCGGCGTGAGTGGGAAAATCTTTGATTTTGACATCCAAAACAGTCGTCAAGCCGCCCAACCCCTGCGCGCCTATGCCCAGCGCATTCACTTTATCGAACAACTCTAGACGCAGAGTCTCCGCACGATTGCTCGCTCCGCGCTCGCGCAGTTCCTGAATATCAATCGGGTCGAGCAACGCTTCTTTGGCCAGCAGCATGGCTTTTTCCGCTGTCCCGCCAATGCCGATGCCGAGCATGCCCGGCGGACACCAGCCGGCACCCATTTGCGGCACCACATTCAAAACCCAATCGACCACCGAATCGGAAGGATTCAGCATGGCAAATTTGGATTTGGCTTCGGAGCCGCCACCTTTGGCCGCCACATGCACATCGATGGTATTGCCAGGCACAATTTTGTAGTGAATCACCGCTGGTGTATTGTCACCGGTGTTTTTCCGCGCACCATCCGGGTCTGCAAGAATCGATGCACGCAACACGTTATCGACGTTTTTATACGCGCGACGCACGCCCTCATTGATCATATCGTCCAGCGACATCTCTCCCTCGATACGCACGTCCATACCCACGTTCACGAACGCGGTAACGATGCCGGTATCCTGACAGATGGGCCTATGACCCTCGGCGCACATGCGGGAATTAATCAGAATTTGCGCCATGGCATCCTTTGCCGCCGGGTTGGCTTCCTTTTGATATGCATCGTAGACCGCGTCGATAAAATCCTTAGGGTGGTAATAGGAGATAAATTGCAGCGCATCCTCCACGCTGGCGATGATGTCATCCTGTCGAATAACGGTAACCATGGTCGAAAACTCTCTTGCTTAGGATTGCGAAAAACGTGTTGGCGGGTATTGGTTCAGCCACCTTTCAACTGAATCAAATCACGATTCACCTGTACGCGGAATGCGTCGATCGCCTTAATGGCTTCTTCATGAGACGTGACCTTGCGGCGCAAATCCGTATCCAGTTGTTCAACTTTTTTGCTGAGACTTGTGAGCGTTTGCGCTTGGTTTTTGTACGCCTGATCAGCGGAATTAATCACCGCCTGCTGCGCTTCTACCAATTCGCTCAGCACTCTCAACTCGCCTGTGGCTTCGGCCAGCGCGGTTTTAATTTTGTCATCTATCCCGCCTGCGGTTTTTTCCAGCGCGGCTACCTTTTCATCCAGACTGGCAATCGCCTTGCGGTTACGGTCGTTGGCCACGCCCCAAAGCTTGCGGATCTCGGACGTATTTTCCTTGATATTCGCTTGCAGCACGGTGATCGACTGAGTGGACTCGTCATCAGATAACATCAGCCGCTTTTCCAATTCCGTTACTCGCGATTCCGCCGCTGTCAGCAGCACAGTGGCTTTTTGCAAGGCCTGCTGTGTCTGCTGCAACTGCCAAAACACAAAACCGGCAAACGCACCAGCCGCCAAAGCCAGAAATACAGCCAGTGGTCCTAGGGGCGAGCGCACTACCACGGGACGCGACGAAACCGGCGGCGGTACAGGCCTGCCCGGCTGCGCTGCTGCAGCTTGAGCGCGAGCTCTCGCGGGCTCGTCTTTATCCATCGGAAGGTTCGAAATGGTCGGTTCACGACGCTCGCTCATTGAATCACCTGTGTTACTCAACAATATCGAAAGAAAAAAGCCCGTGATGCATTTGATTGCTCTCGCAACAGATGAATGCACCACACTTGGGAAAGATATTCCTTAGGTCGCTGCAACCGCGAAATAATTTTCTGATAAGGCCGAATCACTATGGACCGCACTTGCGCTCTGCGCCACAAACAGACTGCAGCATCCAAGTTTCGCCGACCAACAGTCGTTGGTCACAGACAAAAAAAAGGAGGCGTTGCAGCCTCCCGGGATTTTCTGTCAAAAAAAGATTAGGCGAAATTTTGATTAACAAAATCCCAGTTCACCAATGACCAAAACGCTTCCATATATTTCGGTCTGGCGTTGCGGTAATCAATGTAATACGCATGCTCCCACAAATCACAGGTCAACAGCGGTTTTACGCTTTCGTCGGTCAGGGGAGTTCCGGCATTACTGGTGTTAACAATAGCAACGCCACCATCGGCTTTCTTCACCAACCAAGTCCAGGATGAACCGAAATTGTTGATGGCCGCAGTAGTAAATTCCTCTTTGAATTTATCGAACGAACCGAAGGCGGTGCGGATCGCTTCTGCTACAGCGCCCGTCGCTTCACCGCCGCCCTGTGGGCTGAGGCAGTGCCAATAAAAGGTGTGGTTCCAGATCTGTGCCGCGTTATTGAAAATACCACCAGTGGAAGTTTTGACGATTTCTTCCAGGGATTTTCCTTCAAACGGGGTGCCGGGTATTAAACCGTTTAATTTATCCACGTAGGTTTTGTGGTGTTTGCCGTAGTGAAACTCAAGTGTTTCTTCAGAGATGTGCGGTGCCAGAGCATTTTTGGCGTAAGGCAGAGGAGGCAATTCGAAAGTCATGATATGTCCATCCTGTTCACAGTGGGTTTGATAAGTGGGCCGAAGTATACAGGCAAAGGCGTAAATGGGGCCATTGTACGTCCTCTTCGACAGGCAAAAAAAACGGTCCTTGCGGACCGTTTTTTCAGCTTCGCAGCGTTATTACATCATGCCGCCCATGCCAGGAACCGGCTGCTCAGGAGCAGATGGTTTGTCTTCCGGTGCATCGGCGATCATGGCTTCAGTGGTAATCATCAGACCGGCAATTGAACCGGCGGCCTGCAGAGCGGTACGGGTAACTTTTGCGGGATCGAGAATACCCATTTCCAGCATGTCACCGTATTCACCAGTGGCGGCGTTGTAGCCGAAATTGCCAGTACCGTTACGTACGCGTTCGGCAACCACTGAAGGCTCGTCGCCGGAGTTGGCAACGATCTGACGCAAAGGAGCTTCCATAGCGCGACGCGCGATGGTAATACCGGCGTTCTGATCTTCGTTATCACCGCGCAAATCAACAATCGCAGCAACCGCGCGAATCAGCGCAGTACCACCGCCAGGCACCACACCTTCTTCAACGGCGGCACGAGTAGCGTGCAGCGCGTCTTCAACGCGGGCTTTTTTCTCTTTCATTTCGATTTCAGTAGCAGCGCCCACCTTGATTACCGCAACACCGCCAGCCAGTTTGGCAACGCGCTCTTGCAATTTTTCACGGTCGTACTCAGAAGACGTTTCTTCGATCTGAGTGCGGATCTGCTGTACCCGAGCCTGAATCGCTTTCGGATCACCAGCACCGTCAACAATAGTGGTGGTTTCTTTGTTCATGGTGACGCGCTTGGCGGAACCCAGGTGCTCCAGAGAAGCGCTTTCCATTTCCAGACCGACTTCTTCAGAAATCACAGTGCCGCCGCTCAGCACAGCAATGTCCTGCAGCATGGCTTTGCGGCGATCACCGAAGCCAGGCGCTTTACACGCTGCAACTTTAACGATGCCGCGCATGTTGTTAACGACCAGAGTGGCCAGCGCTTCGCCTTCCACGTCTTCGGCAACAATCACCAGTGGTTTGCCGGATTTCGCAACGCCTTCGAGAACAGGGAGCAATTCGCGAATGTTGGAGATTTTTTTGTCGACCAACAGAATGTAAGGACTTTCCAACTCTACATTCATGCTGTCCTGGTTATTAATGAAGTAGGGAGACAGGTAGCCGCGATCAAACTGCATACCTTCCACAACTTCCAGTTGGTTTTCCAGGCCGCTGCCTTCTTCAACAGTGATAACACCTTCTTTGCCAACTTTTTCCATGGCTTCAGCAATGATGTCGCCGATGGAGTGGTCGCTGTTAGCGGAGATGGTGCCCACCTGAGCGATGGATTTGGAATCACCACAAGGCTGAGCGATGGATTTGATATGAGCAACCGCTGCAATAACGGCTTTGTCGATACCGCGCTTCAGGTCCATTGGGTTCATGCCAGCGGCAACAGACTTCAAGCCTTCATTAACGATGGACTGAGCCAATACAGTTGCGGTGGTGGTGCCGTCGCCGGCTTCGTCAGANNGCCTGGGAAGCAACTTCTTTCACCATTTGTGCGCCCATATTTTCGAACTTGTCTTTCAGTTCGATTTCTTTTGCTACGGATACACCGTCTTTGGTCACAGTTGGGGCGCCGAAGGATTTGTCGAGCACCACGTTGCGGCCTTTGGGGCCCAGAGTAGCTTTAACGGCGTCAGCCAGAACGTTCACTCCCGCCAACATTTTTTGACGGGCGCTATCACCAAATTTTACGACTTTAGCTGCCATAATCTTTTTTCCTAGTATTTAACTGAATGGATGGATGGCCTGAATTACTGGAGAACAGCTTTGATATCACTCTCACTGAGGATCACAAGCTCTTCACCGTCGATTTCGATGGTGTCGCTGCCGGCATATTTACCGAACACAACGATGTCACCCACTTTCACGTCGACCGGACGCACGTCACCGTTGTCCAGCACGCGGCCAGAACCTACAGCGACGATTTCACCTTGATTCGGCTTTTCCTTGGCGGAGCCGGGCAGAACGATGCCGCCAGCGGTTTTTTGCTCTTCTTCCTTGCGGCGTACCACAACACGATCGTGTAAAGGACGGATTTTCATTAAGGTTTTCTCCAAAAGTAGCGTTTTAGATTTATCTCCCGCCAGGAAGTGTGACCTCTCATTCAGTGCGCTGAAATGAATGGTCCCGAGGCGGGCTGGTTGACAACTCCAGGTAGCGGAGTCCTCGCCCCACCGAAAGATGGGACGGGGGAAAAAAGTCTGTGGCGAAAATGGGAGCGCTTTTCCTGATTTCAACACCTGAAGGTAAAAAATATTTCAATCTGGACCAGAAGTCCCTCAGGGTAGACGGTCGCGCTTGTCATCGCGCTCGAATTCGCCTTCTATCACCCGGCCAGCGTCGCGACTACTAGACATTCCACCCACGACCAACCAGCGGCTGAGCAAGCCTTTCAGAAAAAGCCGACGCAGCGGCGGCAGTAGACAACACAGGCCAATGACATCTGTGATAAACCCGGGCAATAACAGCAGTAAACCGCCGAGCGCAACAAAAACACCGCCGAGCATTTCTTCCGCTGGAACCTGGCCCTGGGACGCTTTTTCCCGCGCTCGCAGCAGGGTCGAATAACCTTGCTGGCGCAGCAGTGCCAAGCCAATCGCGGCAGTGCCCAGCACTAAACCGATGGTCAACACAGCACCGATTTCGTCGCCCACCTGGATCAAAATAAACAGTTCGAGCAATGGCAAGAATACGAACGGGATTAAAAAGAAGCGCACCGCATCTCCGGATCTTCAACACGAAACCGGGAGATGGGGGCCAGGATTCAGATTACAAGGTCAACCACCGGACGGACGGCAATCAATCACCATGCGTAATTGGCGCCAAGACGATAAATCGTGTCTTCCAACGAAGCGTTAATGTTTTGGTCGCGCGCGTGATTGACATAGGCCCACTCCACGCTGAAGTTGGCGGATATACCAAAACCCAGAGGAAAATTGAGGCCGGTATCAGTGCGCAGCTCCCAACGGGTACTGTCACCGGGTTCCGGTGCGACCAGAGAATGGTTGAAGTTACTTTTATGGTAGAGGTTGAGACCGCTGCGCAGCGTGTAGCGGAAATTCGTTGCTAAGCGCACGGCGGGGTAGGTATCGGGTTGCTCTGGTGGTGGATTTTGGTCGATATAAGTGCGGTTGTATTGCAGCCCCCCTTCCACATCCATGGAGGATTTGGGATTTTCCCAAAACAAATGGCCGAGACCGGACGATGCCCGATATTCTTCCTGAATATTGCGGCTGTCATCCTGCTCCGCCGAAATCTTGTTGGCCCAGTACCAGCGGGGCAGAAAAAACCAATTGAGCGAATAAGAGGCGATGCTGCGCCGAAGCTGGGTTTTGAATACCAGATTGTTGGCGTAATCGTAGCTGGTGGTGCTTTGGCTGTTGTGACTGAGGCTGATGTCATGGCGCAGGTCGCCGTGACGCAAACGTACTTCGGTTTGTATTTCCTGATACTCCGCCCGGGTATTGCCGGTTTGTTTCCAACCCGTCAGCCTTAAGCTGCCGCCGTAGGCGTAATTGGCTTCGCGATGATTGGCAAAGGGAATCACATACTTCAGCCCAAGCAGTGAATAAAGCTTTTTTTTGCCGGTACCACACTGGAAGCGAACTTTGCTCCCTTTCATATCCAGCCAGAGACACGGATGTCTCTGCCCGCGGATTTTCAGTGGCGTGGATGATATAAGCCGCGCCACCCGAAGTTTGGGCAATTGAATCTCACCCAGGGTTTCCGACCGCCAAATAATGGCGGTGGCTTCGATACCGTGAATCTCCCCGGAAATGGCGTCGCCATTATCTAACACCACCTGGCCAGCAAAGGCCGGTGCTCCGCTACCGAAACACAATAAAAACAGGGTGCAACAGCAAAGGCTTAGCCAGGGAGAGAAAATCATAGAACCAACAAAACCCAAACGACCTCTGAAATTGCCCGCGATAATAGTGTAGTGTCTCCGTCAATTTCGCAGCCTGGACTCGCGTTGCGATTTCACGGCTGCTTGTAAACACACCACCCCCAAGCGGGCTGCCAAGTTATTTAAATGCGGAAGCCTAAGACAAGTTCAGAATATGTCAAATTCCCACGCCATTTTTGCCGTCATCAAAGCGATACCCGTCGGACATGTCGCGACCTATGGTCAAGTGGCCAGATTGGCTGGCTTACCTGGCGCAGCGAGGTTGGTGGGTACAACATTGCACAAGCTCCCCGAGGATACCCAGCTGCCGTGGCACCGGGTGCTGAATGCGCAGGGCCGAATTTCACTTCCGCGTGAATCTGCCAGTTATGCCGAGCAGATTGCGCGCTTGACAGCAGAGGGAGTGCAAATCACCAAAGGCCGCCTTTCGCTTGCTCAATACCAATGGCAACCAGCCGTGATCTACCCAATTCTTTCCGCGATCCACCCAATTCCTTCTTAAATAGGGTTCTTTTGTGACATCAGCAGCACCGTCTCAGCAATACAAAGGTTGGCGCGGAATTCGCCGCGCTTTTGCCACTCCCTCCGCATTCACCATGCTTTGCCTGGGCTTCGGTTCTGGTCTGCCGTTTTTGTTGGTCGGCGGAACCCTATCCACATGGTTACGGGATGTAGGCGTAGGCCTCAGCGTTATTGGGTTGGTCAGTTATGCCAGTTTTTTTTATGTCCTGAAGTTTCTCTGGGCGCCGTTGATCGACCGCTATCCCCTGCCCTTTTTAGGGCGTCGCAGAGGCTGGCTGGTGCTGTCGCAAATTCTGCTCATCGCGTCCCTCAGCGGCATGGCACTAATCGGTCCCGATGGCTCACTGGCGTTATTCGTTGCCCTCGCCTGTATCACCGCCTTTGCCGGCGCAACTCAGGACACGGTGGTAGACGCCTACCGTATTGAGATTGCCCCGGTGGACTCCCAGGCCGCCCTCGCCGCCACTTATATTTTTGGCTACCGACTGGCGTTGATCGTCTCCGGTGCTATGGCTTTGTACTTGGCTGAATTGCTCAGTTGGAAAGACGCCTATCTCACCATGGCCGCTTGCGTGTTATTGCCTTTTACTGCGGCGCTGCTGTCGCGAGAACCTGAAGCGCAGGCTCTTGCGGTTCGCGAGATCCGCATTGCCGATGCCTTCATTCAGCCATTTCGCGAGTTCTTCTCCCGCAATGGGGTTTGGCTCGCTCTGGCGCTGTTGGCGTTTGTCGGGCTGTTCAAATTGCCCGATCAGATGATCGGAGTTCTGGCCGGGCCGTTTTATCTGGATTCGGGCTATACCAAAGCGGACATAGCCACAGTGTCAAAACTCTACGGGGTGTGGATTGGCATCTTGGGTGCCTTTCTCGGCGGCGTCTGCACGGCGGCCTTTAATTTACGGCCGATGCTCGTTGTTGCCGCCATCGTCGTCGCACTGTCCAATATCAGCTTCCTGCTGATGGCGAACAACCCCGGGCAGACCTGGGCATTTATCGCCGCGATCAGCGCGGACAACCTCTCACAGGGATTCGCGGGCGTGATCCTGGTGGCGTTTATGTCGAGCATCACCAATCGACATTTCACTGCCACTCAATATGCACTGCTGGCGTCGCTGGCCAATCTGCCGGGTAAATTTATTGGCGGGCTTTCGGGTTATATGGTGGAAGCGACCAGTTATTCGTATTTTTTTGTGTTGAGTACGCTTTCTGTCGTACCCACCCTGTTATTGCTCGCCTGGTTGTGGAAAAGAATTCAACGGGAATAACCTGCAGAACAAGCTGGAAGTGGTCTTGCCGGGAGCCATACCAGCTCAGAGTTAAGGTGCGAAACACATCCTTGTGATCGAGGGGAGAGCTGTATAAACGTACAGCTCCCGACAAGTTCGGTCATCATAAGAGGCGCTATTGTACTTGGCAAGCAGAGATTGCCTTTACGACTGCAGCAGTATCCAAATGGCCAAACAGGTGATCCAGAACCACAAGGTCCGCGTGTAGAGGCGCTTGAGCGCGACGATTTCTCTCTGAGTACAGTCGCACGATTGCATTAATTCATCATCCACTGATAAAGCTCCCAACACCGTTTCGCGCAGTACGCTTGCGGATGAGCTGGTGGTGGAAATCGCGTGACGTTTCCAATGATTGATACAACCGACAAAATTTCCGGTGATGGCGAAGCTCACCCCCAAGAGGCGGACCGGCACCCACTCCAGTGCCCACAACCAATGTTTTGCTCCTGTATTGGTCGGTTCCGCATTGCTATACAAAAACGACAAACGATACAACAGCGCTCCAGCCGGACCGAAAAGCAGAAACCAGAAGATCACCGCAAACAAACGCTCGAACCCTTGGTAAGCCGTTGCTTCCAACATCCGCTGGTGCAACATGGGCCAGTCCCCTGACTGTACGCCCTGCACATCTGCGCCCTGCCTCTGTGCTTTAACCAGTGCAACCTCCCAGGCGCCATCATTACAGGCCAACGTATAGGCTGTGGTTTCCGGAGCGAACTCCTCGCGACCCATGGAATACAGCAAAACCAACGTCGCCAACACCAGCCAAAACCCCACGGGCAGAGCGGCGGCGAGCACACCCACTATCGCCACGGGTAGCAGCAATACCACCACCAGTTTCAACCACCAGTTCTCTCTAGCGCCGCGCCAGCCACCAATTAACGACATCCAGGAATAAAAAGCGGTATCCCTGTGCAACGGATTTTTCGCTCCCCACAGTTGTAAGCCAGCCAGCGCCAGCAGAATCACAATTAAATGCATTTCAGGCTCCTAAACATGTCACCGCCCTAACAGCGCAAAATAATGCGGCCAATCAAATGAAGCGCCAGGGTCCGTTTTGCGCCCTGGCGCTATAGTGCTGTGCCCCACAATGCGTTGCACATCCAAACTCGGGTAACGTGCCAACAGCAGATGGGTGATAGCCACCAAAGAGGTGTATTGGTCAGGGGTATACGGTTGGTCATCGGTACCCTCCAACTCTATTCCGATGGAAAAATCATTGCAGTTGACGCGCCCTGCAAAGCTGGATGTACCGGCATGCCAGGCGCGATCCGCGAAGGATACAAACTGCGTCACGACTCCGCAGCGGTCCACAAGACAATGGGCGGAGACTTCCAGATGACAGATAGTGGGGAAATAAGGGTGATCGTCCGGCGGCAACTGATTGCAGAAAAACTGCTTGATATAACCACGGCCAAACTCTCCAGGAGGCAAGCTTATGTTGTGGATTACCAGGAGACTGATATCGTCTGCGATAGGGCGGGTATTGAAATTCGGAGAAGGGCAGCGAGCAGCCGGAGCCAACCAGCCGGTCGCATCGATAAAGCGGGGTTGTCTATCACTCAGGTCGGTGAGGCTCGGCGCCACGGTTGTTCCCATGTCAATTGAGGGTGCGGCAGTTTAGCAGGTCTGCCACACCCCTATAACCGACGGAATCACCGCTTCGCTACTTCTTGCCATCCAGATCAAGGGGGGCTTTGACCTTAGCCTGGCGCAAACTGGTAACAACCGATTCCAAAGCTCGATCAAACAGCATGCTGTGATCCAGCGCGCGCATATGACCCGTCTTCATGGCCAGGGCCAACTCTATGCGGGTTTTCTCCGCCACCTTAATGCCATTGCGGTTGACGAAGATATATTTGCCCGTCGGTCGTATAAACGCGGCCAACCGACAACGCAGTAAGTCCTTGCCTTCGCCCTCTTCCAAATCGAACCACGCACCCTGGGCAAGGCCGTTCACCATCACCATATGCGGGTCATCGGCTGGCAACTCCGGCGGGACTGTCATCTGTTCTGAAGTTGGGGCCACCGGTTTTGCCGCGCCGGATTCCGCCTCGGCGACACTCTCCTCGGGCGGTTGCTCGTGCGCCAGCAACTCGCCGCGAATCCGCGCCAAATGGATCTCTTCCAAGCCGGTGAAAAGCTCCGCCACTTCAAATGGGTTGTAGGAAATGGAGTCGAGACCGCGACGCAATCGCGCAATCAAATCCGGGATCAACCGAATCAACTTTTGCCGATCGGACCTGCCAGCGCAAGGTTGGACACTCCAAACCAAATCCGTCAAAACGCGCAACTGCTCGTTCCATTCCGCAGAGGTAAAGCCGTACTTCAGACCCGTTACAAACAGCACATTGCTCCACGGGCCATTGATCAATGCCAGCGCCAACTCGGGCAGATGGTAAGCCATAGTGCGCAACTGGATTTCCGCCGCCACAGTTTTGCGCGCCTGTTCAGCGCGGGCTTTGCCATCCTCGGCATCAATAGTGCGTCGCTCCAAAACGGCCGCACGACGTTTTTCCTTATCCACAAACGAGGTGAAATCAGCAAGCGCGTCTTTGAAAACATCGGGATTGCTGTCGAACTGGTTCTGGATGCGGTCGATGGTCCCGCGCATAAAATTCAGCAGAGGCTCATCGCCCACCAGCACGTCGCCTGTCTGCCATTCGGAGGCAACCGCCACCAACTCATTCAACAATCGGCGTGCCGGATGACGCTTTTCCACCAGAAACTGCTCGTCCAACAGCGCCATTTTCAGCACCGGGACCTGCATGCGCCCGATAAGCTCACGAAAGGGTTCGGCCAGCCCTTGTTCGCGCAGGATATAGCGGAACAGCATCTGCACCAGCCCCATGGTTTCTTTTTCCAGCCGGCCTATGTCGACGTCCTCACCGCGGCGGTTCTGCACACTGGCTAGCACCCGCTCGAAATCCAGGCCATTGGCACTGTCGCTGTTGAGCGGCAGACGCTGCACAAACGACAACAGTTTGAGCAGCTCTGCTCGGTTCTGCGTTGCAGGGCCAACGGCTGACGCCATAGAAGCAATATCCTCCGCGGTCGGCATCGCCGCACCCGGTGCATCTGCAGCGCAGGCCTCTGATGCAACCCGACGGCTGAGCATCACCCGGATGCCATTTGCCTCAAGGCATTCCAGCATTTGCTGGTTCAATTCCGGCTGCCGGCTCACCACCAAACGATCAAAAAGTTTGAACAGCACCAGCTTGGCCTTGATGTCGATATCCAGACGCTTGATTTGCGCCATGGCTGAGCCACAGATCACGGCTGGACTGAGGGGGACCTTCTGTTCGTTGATTTCAACCGGCAGAATGCGCGACAAAGCGTCGGCTATCCCTTGGAGCACTGCCGAATACTCGCGCATGGCACGCCCTACTGTGGACTCCAAAGCGACCAGCTGCTCTAAATCCTCGTTCTGCACCAGAGACAGCGCCTCCGCTGATAACTCGCCATCCGCCTTGGCTGCATTGCGTGAGTCTTCGCCAGCCAAACGGGAAAATGCGTCATCGATCATATCGAAGAAACGACGCTCAACACTCTTGCGCTGAACCCGAACCTCCCGCATGGAGTCGAAAAATGCATTCTGCTCATTGTTGGTCTGGGCTTTATCTGCCAAGTCAAACAGGGCATCATCCGCGGCATCGAAATAAGCCTCCAGAGCGGATGCCAGAAATTTTTGGCCCAAATCATTCAAGCTATGAATCACCGCCGGCAAACGGGCGAGACGAGCACGTACCTGACGCTGATTTTCAGGCTCCAAACGGATCACCTTAGCGCTGTCGGTCACTGCAAAACCTCCGGAAGAACCACTTGAGAACATCCTTTTTCATGCTAAACGATGAATACGATTACACTCTTAATCCGCAAAACATCGTCAGCGAAACCTTTCAATTCATTCGAAAGTACCAAATATGCATTAAATCTATCACAGGCCCCGGTAGAGAGCGTGATGGAATTAGAAAAACGTGTGCTTAGTCTAAGACCGAATTAAGCGCGTCCTTCGAGTAATTAGAACGAAACGATTTAAATGAGTCAGCCCCCTCAGCAAAACCCCGAAACCCGACTAGGAAAAGGCATGATCGTCGCTGGCTGGCTGCTGGCCCTAGCACTGTTAACGTTTTATTTCAGCCAGTGGCTGGAGGAACGCCAGAACCCTAACTCTCGACCTATCGCCATGAGCGAGGATGGGGTGAACCAAGTAATGCTTGAGCGCAACTTTCAGCACCACTACGTCGTGAGCGGCACCATTAACGATGTTCCGGTAACTTTTCTTGTGGACACTGGCGCGACCACCGTGTCCGTCCCCGCTCACCTTGCCGATAAGCTGCAATTGCAGCCCGGCGCTCCGCAGATGACCAACACCGCAAATGGCGTGGTGGAGACCCGGGCCACAAAAATTGACGAATTGCGACTCGGCACCATAACGCTTCGCGATGTACGGGCAAGCATCAACCCCGGCATGCGCAGCGACGAAATTCTGCTGGGCATGAGTGCTCTCAAAACCATCGAATTCACCCACCGGGATGGCGTACTGACGCTAAAACAGTACTGAGCCATCCATCATTACGGGTACATAGATATGAATATTCAGTTGCATGAAATCCACGCCGACATCCAAAGAAATGTTCGCGATGCGTTGAACGAGGATATAGGCACCGGTGACATCACGGCCGAACTCCTGCCTGAAGATAAGCACAGCACGGCGACAGTGATTACCCGTGAGGATTGCGTGGTCTGCGGAACTGCTTGGTTTAACGAGGTGTTTGCGCAACTGGATTCAACCGTGAATATCGAATGGCACGTAGCGGAAGGCGAGCGCGTCTCCGCCAACTCAAAATTGGTCACGCTAAGTGGCAAAGCCCGCTCGCTGGTCACTGGCGAGCGCCCTGCCCTCAATTTTCTCCAATTATTGAGCGGCATCGCCACCCAAAGCCGCGCGCTTGCCGACATTGTCGCTGGCACCAGCATCAAAATTCTCGATACCCGTAAGACCCTACCGGGCCTGCGCACCGCGCAAAAATACGCCGTAACGGTTGGTGGCTGCCACAACCACCGCATCGGTTTGTATGACGCCTTTTTGATAAAAGAAAATCACATCGCCGCCTGCGGGGGTATTAGCCCCGCTATTTCCCGTGCTAGGGAATTACATCCGGAAAAACCTATTATTGTTGAAGTCGAAAATTACCAAGAATTTTGCGAAGCCGCGTCACACCCAGTCACCCGCATCATGCTGGATAACTTCAGCGCAGAGGACCT
>DJFQ01000127.1:18842-31957 GCA_002432095.1 Marinagarivorans sp. UBA5868
AATATTTCCGCCATTTCCACCGGCAGTTTGACGAAGCATGTGCGTGCTGTGGATTTGTCGATGCGGGTTTTGTGATCAATGACCGTTTCACATCCAGACAGAACCTAACCGCCACCTAAGACGTTAGTAGGATTTATCTGGCCGTAGCATTCGTTTATGATTGCGGCCTCGGTTTACGTACCAGCACTCCTCTAGAAAAGGATTTTTTATGCCACAAGGAAATGGGCTCACCCCGATTACCAGCACATCCGTCAGATCTGCTCCGCACACCCTGGAAAATGGGCAATATCACTTGGACTCAAGGGAACGTTTTATGTCTTCCACAACCATTCGAACTCAGACCAACTTTACAGCTCGCGTGCTGATACCGATATTCGCCACAATGCTGGCTTTCGGTGTTGCGGGCTGTAGTGATAACCAATCATCAACGATTAATGAAGATTTGGCTGCGCAACCCGATCCTCAGGTTACCGACATTGGCGCAGCGCTTGACGTAGCCAATCCGAAACCAGCGAAAACGCAAAATGGCGTTCGTTTTGTTCTCGATGCTGGTGAGTCGAGCTATGCGGATTCTTCCGTTCTTGTCCGTTTAGAAGGTGATGTAGAACTGGTTTCGTCAGCCACACTAGCAAAATCACTGTGGCGGCAAGAGTCCGGTCCAGACGCCGTTATTGTGAATCCCAATGCATTGACGTCATACGTCATCCTTCCCTCCGTCGAAAGCGCCACACAGGTCCGATTTTCTCTGGCAGCCTCGGATGAAGAAGGTTATGTGGCTCAAGACGGCACGGCGATCACCGTTCTTCCCATCGATTCACCTCTGAGTTTGACACCAGTGGTGGTCGATGCAACCGCAGACACAGCAACCCTTATTATTGGCATCAATTCGGACTCTGTGCTGGCGTCACAAATTCGTTATCAGACACAAGATGGTGACGCTTACGCAGGCGAAGACTATGTTGCGCAGAGCGGTTCGTTGGAATTTGATGCACAGACGAATCAGGCACAGGTTAATGTCGAACTACTGGGAAATGCCTCCGCGGAAACCAATAAATTTTTCAGCGTTTTATTTAGCTCCGACGATCCCAGTTTTACCCAACGCGCTTACGTCATCATCAAAGGCCAAGGCGGCGACGAAAAACCAGGCAGCTCGTCAAGCTCCTCTACGTCATCCAGCAGCTCTTCAAGCACGTCTAGCTCTGGAGCCTCCTCCAGCTCAACCAGTTCTTCAAGCTCTTCAAGCTCAACCTCAAGCTCGTCAAGTTCAGGCATTTCGTCAGGTAATCCATTACCACAATGCAATCCCGCCGCATCTACGCAACAAAACGATCTTATCGATTGCGCTGATTTGCAAACATCAAACAACCCATATGCAGGCACTACGATTTATCTCGATCCAGATTACCAACGTCATTTGGACAGTTTCCTAGCCAATGTTGAAGATTCAAAAATGGTGGATGCTGTAGAAGTCGTTAAACAGCAACCTACTGCTATTTGGCTGGATACATTTGACATGCTCGACAAAGGAGACGCAGCAACGGCGAGAAGAAGTCTCAAGGAGCATCTTGCAGCAGCCACTGCGCAACAAAATTCAGTGTTGTCCGGGTCTAAAATTCAGCCTATGGCGATTCAGATTGTGGCGCTGCTTCATCCAGTGTCGGAACTCCCAGATCCTAAGCCCGCGATACTTGGCTACACCGAGGAGGACATGGCGCGATACAAGATGGGTTTTATTGACGAACTGAAAGGACTTGCCGATAGCTACCCCAACATTCGTTTTGTCGTTGTTTTGGAGCCGCATACCATTCCTGATATTTTGGCAACAATCGAATGCTTTTCCGAAATCCAATGCCAACGGCTAAGTGACGCGAGCGAGCTCATCCGTTATGGTATCGAGACCCTAGGCAACACGGAGAATAGCAACGTCTACCTTTATCTGGGTATTGGCCATTCTGCATGGCTAACATCTGCTAATTCTATTAAGCGCGTTCCTACCTGGCTTACAAGTCTGGAGCTCGATATCGATAATACAGTGAAAGGATTTGCGACTAATACCGCTGCTTACGTTCCTCTGCATGAGGAAATGATAGTCGACAAGCCCAGCAATATTCAGTCTGGCATTTTCCTCTTCCGCACGTTCTTTGACGAAAGATCTTTAATTGAAGCGCTAGATAGTACGCTTAAAGAAACTATGCCAAATTCACAATTCGGCTTTATTACAGACACATCCCGCAATGGCTGGGGAAGCCCGAGCAGGCCTATGGTCCCCGGTGGCATCGAAAGCCGATTAGATTTACGAAGCAGTAGAAATCATTGGTGTAATGTCTCCACTGCCGGTATTGGTCACACTTTTGAGGTCAATCCGACGGGTATTATGGCCGATATACACGCTTATACATGGCTGAAACAACCTGGCTATTCAGATGGTGTGCCGATGGAAGTCACTGGCGACCATCCTCATGCATGCGATCCTGAAAATGGAGATGCATTAGGCAACGCACCAGAAGGCGGGCTATGGTTTGAGGAGCATTTTATCCAGCTTATGCAGAACTCCTGGCCGCGACTTTGGGATGTGGAAGGTACCTGAGGCATACTGCGAATTCATCTAGGGAGCCTCTGATTAAGTCCCAATGGTTTCTGCGCGAGTCTCAAAGCTCAAAACTGACAAGGCGCTTTCCGCCGTTAATGGCCCAGTCTTTAACAAGGAAAGCAACGCCGTCAGATGGGCTTGAGGCCGCATCCTTCGGGGCCTTCAGAGCTTCGCGATATCTGCGTTAGCGTTTTTTGGCAGACCACCGGTATGCCTTCAAAACACTGCATTGATCTCGGAAAGCTCTGAAGGCCAGAAACTATTGGGACTTAATCAGAGGCTCCCTAGATGCCGCGATCAATACAAAAGAGCTGATTAAAATTTCTACCCCGAGGTTAACGCCACTTGAAACCAAAAAAGCTGTTTGTCCTGTTAACTTTTTTTATATCGACTTTTTACTTATCAGAAGGAGCCTCTATGGCAATTTTCTTTGGCGGTGAGAAAGTGGAAGCCGTCTTGTTTTCGCCCCTGCAGGGCAAACTAACTTTTGAAGGACAACCAGCATCCGGAGCAAAAATCAATCTTTGGATTAAATGGAAAGACTCAGAAGGAGAAATATTTTCCTATACGGCAGATGAAGACGGTATCTTCTCGATACCTGAACATACGGCCACGTATAAACAAAGTGCTATTGCACAGCTAGTAATTGTTCAAAAAATAACAATCGAATATGGAAATAATGTCTATGAAATCTGGAATTTATCCAAAATGGAACCAGAGATTTTCACTGAGCTCGGTGGAACACCGATAAATGTTGTATGCGAGTTGACTGATGACCTTACGACCATAAGAGGACAGGGTTCTCTAGGCGGCGTAGCATGCAAATGGAATTTACTCGAAAAATAGGGAGATTGAAATGACAAGCATCAGCCCATCAGAAGCTGCCTTACTTGCGCGGGATGTATACGCAGTCCAAGACGAGTCGCAACTTCGGTTTTTCCTAGATCATCCACTATTCAAGGAGCTGACTAGCAAAAACTCGCCATTACAAAGTCATCTCAAAGCCGAGGTTGGCGGACGAGTCTTACTGAACCATAAAGACGGATTTGGTATTTGCGTTGAGGGCGGTGGACTGCACAAAGATGAAGTGTTTCTTATATTTCGCGGCACCACCACCGCAAACAAAGGTGCCGATATCCTAACAGATGCTAGGATCGGAATAACAAATTCCTCTACTGGGCTACCTGTGCATTGCGGCTTCCATCATTGCTTCAGCAGTATGCTTCCGAAAATCCAAAGATTTTTTAACACATATCAAGGGGGCATAAAAGCTGTACATTGTATTGGGCACAGCCTTGGAGGTGCCGTAGCGTCTCTTGCCGCGGATTGGGTCTCCGAAATTTTAAAATATCCCGTTCGACTCTATACATTTGGTGCTCCCAGAGTTGGCACTGATTGGTTCGTCAAACGGACATCATCGTCCATCGGTGCAGGCAATATGTACCGCGTCTACCATAGGACCGATCCTGTACCTATGGTTCCGCTTTATCCTTTCATGCATGTTCCCTATAAAGAGTTAGGCTATTACATTCATTCTTCACAACCACTGACCTCTGGCGCGGCGCATTTTATGAAGAATTACGTCGGTTCAGTCGACGGAAAATCTTGGGAGCAAATTAATGAAGTTCCAGAACATCCCTATACAGTTGAAAGCGCCATTGAAGCTTGGTTGAAGTCTAAATCGCCGGTTGACGCTTCATCACCAGCCTTCTGGCGCTGGACAGATGCAGCCATCATCTATCTTTTGAAAAAGATCGCCATGTCGGCAGTGATGCAGCTGCAGGCAAGCTTTATTGGGATCTTTACGATTGCTGACAAAATTGCCTACATCTTGGCAAAAGGCATCGATCTTGCGGAAAACATCAGCATATGGGTAGAACGACTAATGCGCAAATTAATGGAGGCACTTGGCATGCGCATAGCCAAAACCAAAAAGGAATTAACCCGAGATCTGATCCGATACGTTTTATTAAGGCTAACAGAAAAAGCAAATCGCGAAGCGCGGGACGCTATTAATAAACTTTAGACCACAGCCACCATCATCCACCTCTATCGGTGGATGATGGGTTCACTAAATATTTGTTAACAATCCTTTCGTGCGAATTAGCTTATGGATATGGCAGGGAAAGTTATAGCGACTGTATTGTTGATCATGTTTCTTGTCTCTGGAATTCTTAAAGCCGATCCTCGAACTCACAATCCAGACTATCCCCGCCTAGCTGAATATGGGGCGGGATTTTTGATTTGCACCTTCTCCATTATCGGCATACGTTATCTGTGGTTCTAAACGATCTCTACCAACACTCATCGGTAGTGGTCGTTGTGTTATCAGAAGCTTTTGCAGTTTTTTGGCCGATGTGATTTAACGAAAAAATTCTACACCTAGTGTCGCCGGCTTGTGTGCCCGTAAGTTTTGCACTTGCGGATGCAGTGAAACAAGGTTGCGCGCCGCATGCAGGGGACAATGAAACTGTAAGTGTATAATGTCCATCTTGGCTGCTATCTGCCATTCCTATGTCATTCAGACTCCCGTAATTGTTTTTCGTAAAAAAATACCTTTCCTGTAAGGCTGCAAGCCTTGTCAAAGCTTCTTTAGCATCCGCCCTACGTGTCTTGCGCACTGAGTCCTGATAAGACGGAATAGCGACTGCCGCGAGTATCGCGACAATCACCACCACTATCATGACCTCGATCAGGGTAAAACCTTTTTGCTTTTTCATATATCGATTCCGAGGTATTTCGATCACTCGTTAATTTCGTCTAGCGGAATTTCTGTCCATGAGCGCCGTATTGCCTTGCCTTCCATAGGCACTTCCTGATTAGCAATTTCCCCTTTTTCGCTCTGCGTAATCACATGGTTATTAACAATCGCGGGATCGGATGCCACACCAGACAATTGCGCATCAACAGCGCCGACTTCACGATGGTCAGGAATTTCGGTGCTAGTGCTATCTGCCCGCGCAAATAAATCGGTCAGGCGATACTGTGGCAACCCCGTAAACATATCAAGCAAGTATAGGCTTGAAACGCCCTGCTGTTGGCAGGACTCCACCATTGGTGAGTAGGAGTTAAATGCGAGGGTCTCGTTCACGAAGGCTGTTCGCGTGAAGTTAGTAGCGTCATTACCGATGAGATCCCTGTACCAACCTGCGTGCGTTGCGTTGCCGCCCCACACATCAGACAAATACTCGTCGATTGTTTTATTGCCTGTGTCTGTCATGACGATCACACCGCCCAGATTATTGACAAATAATCGATCATCGGACACATCGTACAAACTAGATATATTGATTCCGGCGTCCGTTAACCAGCGAGTTTCTGGAGCCTCATCTTCCGGATCATAGTCTGGGTTATTGACCTTTAATCCAAAATACTTATTGTCGACATCAAGTTCCAAATCCTCTTTCACCAGAAACCTCCCCGTACCGGTAAACAACCAGTAGTTGTTATCACGATCTCTCACAGTCAACGGTGTGGCGGAAAACGGCAGGTTGGTTCCGGTCCCAACCAAAAGGTTAGATGTATCCTGACCATTTAAGAGCGCACCCGATGCATTAATGTTGATGTGCTTAAGCGCCCCATGGTATGGCGCTGGGGCTGGCGAATCCGGCGCGCTAACAACCTGACGGCCATGATCACCCAAGACGCCGACGTATAACATGTCATCTTGGTAGTCACGATTCCAATCCATAGACTTAATGGCGCTGACAAATGACTTCCGCGCAACATCGTCGATCACAACTGGACTCAATACGATGTTTCCATCTACCGCTTCGTTAAGATCAAGATAAAAAAGTTTTGCCGGTTGATCACTGATGGCATCTGTCAATCCGTAGTCGCCCCTGGGACCAGATCCGAAAACTAAGTGCCAGTCATTTTTTGCGGGCGATCCAATGTAGCTACCGTTGGTTGCGGGTGCTCTCAGTTTTACAAGCTCCACATCTCCAGTTGTGAAGCCCACATCAGCGCCAGTAATTTCTGCAATTAATTGAGGCGGCTGTTCAGGATCAGTCACATCCATAATGACATAGGCCGACCTCATTGTGCTGGACGTTCCATCCGCTCGCTCAATTACATATTCACCTCCACCGAATCGCATGCCGACAACCAGGATAGTCCCCCAGCCATTTGGATGAGTGTCGTCATCATCGAAAATATTTACGTCGAAAGTGTAGACCTTGGAATCAACGTAGTAGACGTGACTGTATTCGGGCTGAGTAAGCCACTTTAAGTGGGGCAACAGATTGTACGGGACATACGCCCACATTTCGGCACCAAGAGCGTGTGCAGCCACACCGTTGCCGCCGTTTGTGGTGTATCTATATCGGACTGTGCCATCGGCGTCCTCCTCTTCCGCAAAGAAGCCAGCATTAAAAGCGTGCAACATTCCATCATTCGCTCCCACATAAACCATAGTGCGGCGATTGCGATACTGCTCGCGGAACTCCCTGTAGCTATCATCACCATAAATCGCGTCGTATCCATCCTCAGGCCTCGCTACGATTGCTGGCGTAGAGTGGACTATGTCACCGAGCCGCCACACCTTATCTCCGCCACGAAAATTAATCGTGCGGGATCTGAAGCCGTCGATTTCTTGTCCACGAATATAATTGACGATCTTTTCAGCTTCGTCTTCAGTTGCAACATCAAGTAAAGCAGTCAATTCATGGGTAGCAACACTCGCCTCAACAAAGGGAACGACTTCCGTACTCTTTATGACTCCATCTCTGGGAGTTGCGGGCATTACGGGCGTTGCCGCGTCAGGTTGATCTACCCCAGCGACGATATAACGCTTGCTCTGCGCCAGCTCTGCATTTCCTCTCTGCAGCACGATGTTAGCGGACGTAATGTCCGCCAATGCATCCCTGGCACTCCACAGGGTCTTTAACTCTTCCAGATCTTGGTTGAATTCCGCATCCGGACTGGTTCTGTTTGGCAGGCCATCTGTTCCAACCGGGAAGCGATTGAAAAGCAGCGTTTTCCCACTCGCCATATCAGACCGATAAACAAACTCAATAAAATAATCCTCAGGACCAAGGGATTTGTTTCCGTTATCCTCTCGAATATTTCCTCGAGCATCCATAAACAAGCCGTTGAGAGTACCTACCCAGCTAACAGTCTGGTCTCCATCTTTGATCTCGGGGTTGTAAAGGGTTTGCAACATCAGACCTTCGCCAGCGAGTCGGCTTGACTCGATGGATGCGGAAGTGCCGGTAGAGGCTCTGTTAATCAGATCATCCAGGACTCGCTCAAGACTGCGCTTTAAGGTATCTGGACGTCTCACCAGCGCATAGCCGATCGGATCTCCCTGAGCATCTATGCCAGCATCTCCAACGCTGGGTTTACCGTCGCCATTGTTATCGGTAAAAGATCCCCATTTTGCTGCGTAGTAGAGTGGGGACTCAAGCGCCTTATCGTCAACCGGCTCCCCGGAAAAGCTAAACGACTCTCTCTGTGGCTCGAAAAGATGTTCGTTTCCGTTTCTATTGACGTAAGACGGGAAATATATGGTGTCCGTAGCCGTTCCAGATATGACAAATCCGAAATCTATAGCATTGGGTGTAGAGAAGTACGGCTGCTGATTATCTTCCCCTCCTAGGATGGTAGTGAAAACATCGAACCCTGTAGCGGTGTACTCAACTTCGATAAGACCGCTGATATCCTGGTCGTAATCAGATCCGTGCTCAGTGTCCTCCCACGCCACGAAATACTTCGTGATCGGCTCACCAGGCTCACCCGGAATTGGGCGAAAATCCACCAGAGCACAATTTCCAACTGGCGTCGTATTTGATTCAAAATCCGCATTGTTTCGGCAAGCTGGGATAATTTGAGCAGTGCGCCCATCTGCTGCTCGAACGGGAATAACTGGTAGATTACCTGACATGGTTATGCCATAGGTGCTAATAACAAATCGTTCGGGACGGTCTGTTCTTACGTCATTTGTCTTAACGTAATGAGCCAGACCCGCCATAAGAAAAGATCCTTGCAAACGAGGTGCATCTGGGCACGTACCACTTACTTCGCCGAAGTCATTTACCGTTTTCGGAGTACATTGCCCCGCATTTAACAAATCCGATGCGCCGCTTCTGCCGACAAAGAACCTTTGGTTGACACCGAACTCACCCAGTCCAACCGTGTTGGTGAGTTCACGAATCGTCTGAGTTCCGGCACCAATCTGGAATCCTGCTGGTGTTTCCAAAGCAAAGCCATCCTCACTGTCGAATGACACAGAACTTGCGTTAAAACCTATTACGTTAAAGTTAATACAAGAAGCATCCGCCCGGCCCTCTAACGGATCTCTCCAGGCTGCGAGAGATAGGCCCGGCAGCGACACTCCGTCCGGGTTCGCTGCAATAGCTGCTCCGTCAGCTGGTGCCGAGAAATATCGATAACTTTCGGCCATTATCTGACTGAAAGGATTGCCCCAGTTTTTACAGGCGCCCTCACCAAAAGCATTCGTGTGCCACGCACAGGTAGCGTTATAACTACCGTGGTTAAAGAATTCATCACCCGCGATACCGTCGCCACGAAACATATAATCGAGAATCCGCAACGCATCAATCGCATTAATAATTGACTCTGCGGGCATTAGAAATTGCCCAGTCTCTGGATTAATCTCGTCTGCGATTTTCTTGATATTTGACCGAAGGGCGCCTGCGGTTAGAACAGCATCAGACTTGTTAAAGTTAAACGCCCTTGTCATTAAACCAAAGTCGACATTGCGTTCTTCGCCATAGTTCTGCATTAGACCGACAGGCTTTTTGGTTGACCCGTAGGTTTTACAATCATGTGCGCCGCCCGCAGAGTTAGTGCCGCAAACTTCTACAACAACATGAAAGTCTTGCAGCAGCTCTGCTTTAGCGGGATTTCTGCTGTAGGCGTAAATTCCAGTGTCCGCAGGGTCGTTACCATTTCGACCAAACGGAGCACTTGCGTCCCATACGTTAAATTCACGATCACTAGGCTGATCTGTAGCATCACCTAACAGGCATTGATAGCGCTCGCCTGTCGCCCATAGCGAATAGTTGCCTTTCACCACACGCATAAGCGGGGGAGCTGTCACATCCTGAGATCGCAAATTATGGGAAGCATCTACATTGGGCACTACAGTGGTATTACAAAAAGTTACGCCACGTTGCATTAAACACGTTGCCTCGCCCTCGCCGCACGCGGGACTCGGATCATCCGTGTAAGGCGTAAGAAGGCTGATATCGCCCCCCGTCAGGTATTTGGCAAAACTGTGCGCATCATTAGGTAAATATGACCTTTCCAATAATGTCCTGGTTGGCTCGTCAACCTTGCGATATCCGCCATAGAGAACATGCCGAATAATATCCATTCGGGTCATGGTCGCCCAGTTGAGGAAGTTTCCACTCCAGTCGTTTGCACCTGGGCAATATTGCGGAATGCGAGTCGTGGAGTACAAACCGCTCGAAATCACCGCATTAGACACCGGAGCGAAATAATTCCCGGCCTCGTCATATTGATAACACTTACGACTATCGAAGTAACCTACGTATTGGAATTCTCTGTTGTAGGTCGTCTCGTAAGCATCCAGGCGGCCGTTTTCATCGAGGTCATCGTAGTCATTGTATGCTTTTAGAAAAAGCTGGTGATCTCCCGATAGCGTCAACATTACCATAGGATTGACGTCGACTTTCTCGGACAGCGGAGGCAGCATGCTGTAATCCGCCATATCCTGTGCCTGCAGATTATGGCTGCTAATGCACGTTACGCAAACCACCACCAATGCCCTGAGCATGGTTATCTTCTTTGCATTGAAGATCAGTAAAAAATTCATAATAACCCCTAGTTATCGTCGAGCTCTGTAGACAGACTGCAGAGCAACCGCGGAGCGGCCTGCATCACCACTCGCTCTGACTGTTACTCTGTAAAGAGGTACCCCGTTGTTACGGCTGTTCTCGCCATCATCAATAGCTTTTTCATCGCGAGGGACAAAACACAAAAATTCAATCATGTATCGAACATCGATTTGTTTGAAGTCACCACTTTCATCTAGACCAGGACTCAATACAGACATGGTTCGGTGAAGAGAGGTATCAGCCCAGTTATCCTCTTGTTTCCAAGGCTGCTTTAACTCGCCTGTAGCACTAGTCAGCCGGCAGTCATCCTGGTTTACTGCACCTTGAAGATCCCCGGTAAAACAAAGACCGTTATTACAATTTGCAGAAAAGCAATTATTTGTCGTGCAACTGGGTAACACATTCTCAATTGTGAGATTGCCATCAATGAAAGACTCAACCCTACCCAGAGCGGACTCCGCCGCCTGAAATGCTACAGCCCTATCTCTGGCGCTAGCGGCCATCCTCAATTCAAGATTAGAGGCACGCATACTCGCCACCCCCAGTATTGTTATTACGGCAAGAATTACCAAGCTGACTATCAAGGTTGCGCCGACTTGATCTTTCTTTAGTTTGCACATACTCATATACCGTTCCTCAATCTGAATGTCGAGGTCACGACCTGTCTCATAAAGCGGTCGTTGTAATTATTTCCCAGGTATGTCCTGGACTGCGCTTGGTTCGCGGAGATAGCCTGAGACCGCATCAACAAACTAACCTGCACTGATGACACGTTGCCCCAACTCCAACCGTTTGCCACGATCTGAGCGGCGTCGGTGTATCGCAAATTGCCACCCACAACTATGCCGTAGAGCACTTCCATGTCCTCTACTCCCAAAGCTAGCTCCTCTTCGTCACCATCTGCGCCATGCAATACGCTCCTCTTAAGAGCGGGGACACCCGGCAGCACACCGGAATCTGCTATGTAATACGCGTGTGTTGAGTACGACATAGCCACGCTACCGGGTTGAAACAACTCGTTCGAACTCTCACCACTACAGCTACAGGCCGCATTACAAACAAAATTTTGGTCGCGTACCGGCTTGATTGAAGTGTTGCACACGGAGCTATCGGACAGGGTAAACGCGCTACCACTAACGGTCGCCGCGCGTACTATCGCTGCTCGGCGGCAATCCTCCGCGACGAGGGCAATATGCTCACCATCTGAAAAGCCGGGGTTAGACTCCAAAGTAAATGTCAGTCCAGACTGACTATCTACTGGTACAACCGTCCCAGAGCCACCGCGCACAATGAAAGAGTCAGGATAGTCCTGCACCGTTGTGGTACCGGGCTGATTAATAGGCAAGACTTTATTGCCGTATAAGGGAGGGAAATCGGCATTGCTGGCGATGCCGTTGGGTTTTCCTTCAAATCCCCTTACGTATTCCACGCCCAACAAATCTGCTGAGCCCGCATCAACTTTTGCAACATACGCTACATTCGCGGCATTACCCGCACACCCCAGATACCCTGCGCTTTGTAGGTCTTTACCAATTAAATCCACAGCATAACGAGCATTCTCTTGGATAAAAGACATTTCCTCCTGACCAAGAAATGTCGACTTGCTAGTCACCACGACCTGAATAACACCAGCCAGGATGATCAGCCCAATCAGAATCGCGACCATCAACTCGACGATGGAAAAGCCGATGCTCCGAAAATAGCCGAATGGAGATTTTGCTTGCTGTCTCATATTAAATCTCCACCATCAATGCATAGGACTTGCGACCGTCATATCCAGCATCAGGATCAGCCTCTTTACCTTCGGAGCGACTATCATCGAACGAGACTTGAATATGAAGAAAACTACGCGCCCCTGCGGGATCTGGAAACGCAACTGGAGATATAGACACATCGCCTGCAGGCAAAAATTTCTCCACATTCTGACTCCACACCCATTTATCCCAACTCACAATCTGCTGCGAAGTACAGGAGTTGCTCTCACAACTGGTGGGTGCTGAAGTAGGTATGGCTGTGACAGCATCACTGTAACTTGCCGCTGCCACGGAATTTCCTCTCAGCCGCTCCGCAATATCATTCGCCAAATAAACCGCCTGCGAATACACATGTGCCGATTGATTGTATTGCATGGATTTGGACTGCATGGCGAGAATGCCGAGCAAGCCTATGGCGAGCACAAAAAGTGCGACCATGACCTCCACAAGTGAAGAGCCAATTTGGTTTTTTGTTCTTTTCTCCATAAGGTTTACCTGCCACATATTGTTATTCGATTAAGCCTGTCGGGCTAAGGACAGGTCAGATCCCCACCTGTGGTGGATATTGGATCGTCGTGAACGCTGTCGGTGTCAGAGCCGTCTCTTGTTTTCATCACCAAGCCACTGCGGTTGACATAAAGGCCTCTTGCATAAACTGCTTCGTTATCCGGCTCACATATCGTCAACAATGTATTTCCTGCATCCGTGGTAAACCCTTGGGAATTAAAAGATAGCCTCACCTTACTGTCGCTAGCTTTTATGGTGTAGTCACCGTTATTGCGGAATACATCGATCAACACATCGCCATCTGCGGCGTCCACAGACCCATCGCCGTCTCTGTCTTCAAAAATTACCCAGCCATTCGACCAAGTGCCGGCCGCACAAGTGGCTTCATCATTGCTTCGACAAATAGTAACAATCGTATTCCGAGATGCCGCCTCGGTCCTT
>DJFQ01000147.1:0-5340 GCA_002432095.1 Marinagarivorans sp. UBA5868
CGGTCACTTAAATATCGCTTTACTCTGAAGACCGTGTGAGCTGCTTTCCCTTGTATCCAGTCAACCTTTTGTCGTGGGCGATTGGGCCAATCGCACAGCAGCGGCAAGACGATCTCACCGGTCGTCGCTTTAAGATGGCCACTTACGATGGCAGAGTAACGTTTATAAATAACGCGCTTTTCAAACTGCTGCCCAAGGTTTTTTTGGCAGGCGTGATTCAATGCAAACAACACCACGCCGGAGGTGGCCATGTCCAAGCGGTGGACGACCCGGGCGTTGGGGTAAAAACTGCGCACTTGGTCAAAGAGGTTTTCCGGGTCACTTAGGCCGGGAACACAAAGCAGATTCTCTGGTTTGGCCACTGCGACCAGGTGCGCATCCTCGTAAAGTATGTTCAGCATAGTGTGATCGGCTGCTCCAAAAGGAGCGCCATTCTACGTTAGTTATGGGAGTTGCAGATGTCTCTCGCAGGCTTGTTACCACAACCACCGTATCCCTGGTTTACTGCCGTATGGGAGGGTTTTGCCCGTCAAGTGGAGCAGGATCGTTTGCCGCACGCGCTGCTTTTGGTGGGTCAAACCGGAATTGGTACTTTGGAACTGGCCCGAGCTATGGCGCAATACCTGTTGTGCGCGGCGCCGCGCCCAGGGCGTTCATGCGGGCAATGCAGAGCCTGCTTGCTCATCCAAGCAGATAGTCATCCGGATTTGCATTGGGTAGGTCCGGAAGACGGCGCTCAGTCCATTAAAATCGGGCAAATCCGCGAGATGACCGACTTCACCAATAAAACTGCTCAGCAGGGTGGGCGCAAGTTGGTTGTTTTATCTCCGGCCGAGACAATGAACATCAACGCTGCCAACGCTTTATTAAAGAGTCTTGAAGAGCCGAGCGGCGACTGTGTGTATCTGCTTGTAACAGAACAGCCAGCGTTCTTGATGGCCACCATTCGCAGTCGCTGTTCGCGTGTGCAAATCCGTACCCCAGATTTCGCTGACGCGCTCCAGTGGTTGGAACGTAATCGTGTTACCGACGCAGAAAATCTTCTTCAGGCTGCGGGTGGGAGGCCGTTGCGGGTTATGGATTGGCTTGCCAATGATCTTTGGGGGCAGAGGGAGCAATTGCGAAAGGAATTGCAGAGTCTGCTGGATGGTACTTCTAACTTTTTGGAGTGCGCCAAAGGGGTGTCGGCGTACGGTAGTGTCTGGATTGTCGAACAACTGCAAATCTGGATTGCCGAAGCCGTGCGCATGAGTGCATTAACGCGAGGTAGCGATGATACCTTGGTTGGCCATCTGCTGACTTTGCCGACGCAGCGACTCCTGCGTTACTACGACTTGTTGGGTGCGAAAAAGCGTCTATTGCTCAGCACGGCGAACCCAAATCCGCAATTGCTGCTTGAAGAAATCATGATGGATCTAAAGGAATTAGGTCGAAAAAGCAGCTAGATTTAATGATTAGGCGCCAAGCGCATTCGATTGGCTTGTGCTATTCCTTTTCGCGCTAGAAGCGCGTATGTTTTGCGTCGTTGCTTATATGAGGTTTGCTTATGGCCGGCTTGGGTGGCCCACGTAACGGTATTCTATCCCTGACCATCCGGGACAAGGCGGTGCTTTACGCCGCTTACATGCCATTTATTCAAAATGGCGGTCTGTTTATTCCCACCAACAAGTCATACAACCTCGGCGATGAGGTTTTTATGTTGCTCAATCTCATGGATGAACCGGAAAAGATACCGGTTGCCGGAAAGGTTGTGTGGATCACTCCCAAGGGCGCGCAGGGTAATCGTGCTGCAGGTATAGGGGTTCAGTTCAGTGGGGAGGATGATTCCGCATCCAAAAAAATTGAAACCTATCTTGCGGGGTCCATCGATTCAGACCGCCCCACGCATACCATGTAACCCGCTATGCTCGTTGACTCCCACTGCCACCTCGACCGCCTGAATCTGGAACAATGCGGCGGCTCTTTGACTGCCGCACTGGAAGGGGCGCGTGCGGATGGCGTCAGCCATATGCTGTGCGTTTGTATCAGCGCAGAAAACCGCCAAACGGTATTGGACATTGCTTTGGCAGACCGACGGATCTTTGCTTCCGCTGGGGTTCATCCGTCAGATGTTGACGAAGGTGTTGTGTCGGTTGATACGCTCAAAGCGTGGTGTGATCACCCAAAAGTTGTTGCTTTGGGTGAGACGGGATTGGATTACTACTACAGCAAGGATCGCAGTGAACAGCAAAAGCAGAGTTTTTTAAACCACTTGCTGGCCGGCGCCGACCTGGATTTGCCGGTCATTGTGCACACCAGGGACGCGCGGTCTGACACGATTGATTTGATTAAGGCCAGTGGCAGTCCTTCATCCGCCGGTGTTTTGCATTGTTTTACTGAGTCTTGGGAAATGGCGCGTCAGGCGTTGGACGAAGGATATTACATTTCGATTTCGGGCATCGTGACCTTCCGTAACGCCGATGAGCTGAGAGAAGTAGCAAAAAAGGTTCCTATGGATCGCCTTTTGGTAGAGACAGATTCACCTTATCTGGCTCCGGTCCCATACCGCGGAAAGTCCAATCAGCCGCGGTATGTCAGAGCGGTAGCCGAGTATATTGCTGAACTTCGTGAAACGAGTCTCGAACAATTGGCTGAGCAGACATCGTCAAACTTTTTCCGGCTTTTCAAGCGCGCTCAAGTCTGACTATGTTCTCGCGAGTATCTGGCGGAGTCGGCGTTATTGGCTGATTCGAGATTGGAGTGGTTACCTGTTCCCACAGGGTGCTCGCCAGATTTTCAGGTTTAGACCAATCCCCTTTGCTAATCCATTCTGCTATTGCCGCAGCGACATCCGGATAGATCATCTGGCGGGGTTCGAAACCGCTTAACCACTCGCGCAACGTGTCCCGGTCCAGTGTGTCCATTGTCATCCCCAAGCCTAATAGTTCCAATGCCTTAGCGTTGGACAGTTGCTCCATTTGCCCCATAAGCGGCTTAACCAATAGTTTTTTCCCTAGTTGTATCGCTTCGCTGGCCAATTCAAATCCGGCGTTGGATATAACACCATTGCAGGTCGTTAGATCGCGACAAAAACCTTCTCGTGACAAAGGCTTCAGCTGGATATTGCTGAAACTTTCGTAATCTGTGAATGGGCCGTACACCACAAATAACCAAGATTGAAAAGGCTCAACGAGTTGCACGATATCTTCGATTTCCTCGAAACCGAGGTACACGACTATCTTGTCTCGATCGATGTGTTGCCCCTGTGGGGGTATTTCGGCGATGGGTGGAAGAATAGGGGAGTTGAAATGATGCCAGTGCAAGCCAAGGCGATACGTTGCTGGTGCAAAGAACCGCATTAACAATTCAGAGACGATATTGTTACCGGATTTTGGCACTGGATAACGAAACGCATACTGGTGACCGATACCGATACACGGTTTTTTTTGCTGTCGTGCAGCCCATGCAGTGACAGGTTCAAAGTCAGTAAGAACCAAGTCGTACGCTGTCAGATCGATGGATTTGACTTCATCAATAAAAGTTCTGATCCGGTTGCCAATTAAAGTGCCAAAAACCCTGATGCGTCCTCCAGAGTAGGAGAATGTCAGTCCGTGCATGCATTGCCAGTCCGGTCCAAACTCCTCCATATCGAAATATTTACGGCGGTCCCGGCCGGAAAACAGAAAATCGACATTAAGCCCAATACGTTTGAAATGCTTGTTTAACGCTCGTGCTCTAGTGACGTGGCCATTGCCCGTGCCTTGAACTCCGTACAAAATTTTCATGGTGCTATCACACAGCCAAGAGATTGATCATGCTCTGGCAAATGAGGAAACCCATGGTGGCTCCTGCCATGGTGTCCGTTGGAAAGTGGACTCCCAGAACCACTCGGGACATGCCGACACCTACGGCCCATGGATACATAAGCCATGCTGTCCAGGGGAGGGCAAAGGCGAGAGCCCCGGCGACGAGAAAGGCGGCAGAAGTATGGCCCGAAGGGAAGCTAAATTGATCCGAGGGTTCTATGACGCTACGATAGCCGGGGATCGCGGCCGGCGGTCGATTGCGCTTAAATAACGACTTGAAGGCGAAATAACAAATCCTTTCAACAGCGAATCCTGCAATCATCAGCTGCACGAGTGGCCAGTTCTGCAGTAACACAAACAGTAATCCAGCTAATACATATAACGGTCCGTTAGCCGTATATGAACAGACTCTAGCCATTGATACCGCAATTGCGCGGTTTTTACGTCTAAGACACCAGTCAAAGGTTTTGAGATCGAAACTATGAATGCTCTGGAGTAGTAGGCGCATGGTGTTCTCCTGTTTTTATTAAGCTAGCGCTGTTGTGTGAAGCAAATATTTCGTTGCTGTTGCAATTTTGTGACAAGGGCAAACCAAGCCGATTGGCTTAAATGAGGTGAAATGTGAAGCAAAAGCTATTGGCCATGCTGCAGATGCAGAATGAGATGAACAGCCGAGTGCATCCATCCTGGCGCGATCAAGACTATGAGTGGTACAGGGCCATATGGATTGAATGCGCGGAACTCATGGATCATTACGGTTGGAAATGGTGGAAGAAGCAGTCTCCCGATCGGGAGCAGGTCATTCTCGAGTTGATCGATATCTGGCACTTCGGCCTTAGCAGTTTATTGCAGGCGGAAATTTCCGAAGACAAGATTGCGGATCGCCTCGAAGCCGCTATGTCGGCGACACAGCTTGATCAAGTTTTTCTCGACGACGTGGAAACCTTTGCACAACGCACCCTCTCGACCCGACAGTTTGATCCGCTGTTGTTTAATCGGCTTTTGTGCCACATGGATATATCACTGGATCATCTTTACCGTTCCTATGTCGGTAAAAACGTTCTCAATTTCTTTCGTCAGGACCGTGGTTATAAAGAAGGCTCTTATAAGAAGCATTGGCAGGATGGGCGAGAAGATAATGTGCATCTGGTAGAGATTCTTGAACTTCTCGACAGCGACAGTTCCACCTATCGACAGGATGTGTACCGGGAACTTGCAAACCGATATCCGGCCTCATAGCGACCGGTCGCTGCAATAATGACATTTTCATTCATTACTCTATAATGGCGCCGCATTTGATTCCCCTGCTCGGCACAACAGTCCGCGCCCGCTCAGAGTCTCTGAGCTCAGCTAAAACCCGGTCGTCGGCAATGTTTTGCTTTGCTGCCGATCTTCACTAATTGCTACGGAGATCTATCGTGAAAGCACCTGTACGAGTTGCCGTAACCGGCGCAGCCGGCCAAATCAGTTATTCCCTTCTGTTCCGCATAGCTTCTGGTGAAATGTTAGGCAAAGACCAGCCGGTCATATTGCAGCTGTTGGAGATCACTCCGGC
>DJFQ01000147.1:5367-8212 GCA_002432095.1 Marinagarivorans sp. UBA5868
GGTGCCCGTCCGCGGGGACCCGGTATGGAACGCAAGGATTTGCTGGAAGCCAATGCCGCTATCTTCTCTGTACAGGGTAAAGCGATTAACGACCATGCGGCTCGCAGCATCAAAGTTCTCGTTGTCGGTAATCCCGCCAATACCAATGCATTGATTGCTCAACGTAATGCCCCGGATATTGATCCTCGCCAGTTCACAGCGATGACGCGGTTGGATCACAACCGCGCGGTAACTCAGCTCGCTCAGAAGCTCGGCATCACTATCGACCAAGTGACCAAGATGACGATTTGGGGAAATCATTCCTCTACCCAGTATCCGGATTTGTTCCACGCGATGGTTGGCGGCGGCGTGGCGATCGAGAGAGTTGATCAATCCTGGTACGAAAAAGAATTTATTCCGACAGTTCAGCAGCGCGGTGCTGCAATTATCGCCGCGCGTGGTGCATCAAGTGCGGCGTCTGCTGCTAACGCGGCAATCTGCCATATGCGCGATTGGGCTCTGGGCACCGCGAACGGGGATTGGGTCAGTATGGCGGTATATAGCGACGGCAGTTATGGCATCGAAGAAGGGCTTATTTACTCTTTCCCATGCGTGTGTAAAGACGGGGATTGGCAGATCGTTCAAGGACTGGATATCGACAATTTCTCTCGCACAAAAATGGACGCAACAGCACAGGAGTTGAAAGAAGAGCGTGATGCGGTTAAGTCTTTATTGCCTGCCTAACCAGCATTGTTTATTGCTGTAAACGAAGCCGCTTCGTCCAAGATGAAGCGGCTTTTTTATTTCTTTTCTGAGGGTCTATTGTGTCATTGCTAAAAAAAGGTAGTAAGGCGCCCAGTTTTTCGCTGCTGAACCAGGACGGTGTTAAGGTTCAGGTCGAGGATTTCAGGGGTCGTTATCTTGTTCTGTATTTTTATCCAAAGGCCCTGACACCTGGTTGCACTACTCAGGCTTGTTCAATCCGTGACGTGAAAAGAGAGTTGAATGATGCGGGCGCGGAGGTCATAGGCATCAGCCCGGACTCCGTGGTGAAGCTAAAGAAGTTTTGCGACAAGCATCAGCTGAATTTTGATTTGTTAGCCGATGAAGAGCATATTGTTGCAGATACTTACGGGGTATGGGGCCTAAAAAAATTCATGGGTAAAGAGTTCATGGGTGTTATCAGAACCACATTCATCATTGATCCAAAAGGTAACATCGCTGAAATTTTGGATAAATTTTCCACCTCCTCGCACCACCAAACAGTTCTGGATTGGTTTGCTGCCAAGGAAAGTGGTTAGATTTAATAGGTGCGTAACTATTGATCCCTAATACTTTTTCCCGAAATTTTTTTCGAAGCGGTGTGTTTCTTCACTTTTTTCTGATAATTTTCTTGTGAATCATTCAAACAAGTGCATGAACAGACCTGTTTAAAATTACGACAAAATTGATTAAGCTGACGCAGATTTACGGTAACCCGTGCCAGAGTGCTGTGTTGGCAAAGGTGGTGCGGTAGCTGTATCAGCAGGTTAGTGTGGGATAACTAATGGCGTACAAATGCGCTAGATGGCACTTATGAGACTGGTTCTTTAGGCGTCAGAAGTTTAGTTTATCGACCTCGGAAATCCTGCTTCATTTAGATGGTTAATAAATAAAAAGAACCCGCTTAATAATCGAAGAAAAGGTGAACGACTTGAAGCTTAACGTCAGCAGCAAGACATCTCCGGAGTATATCCGCGCAGATTTTCAGTTTAATGCCCCATTAACGGACTTTAGCCAACGCATTAAATATCTTTATCAAGTTCTCGCCGCGACGCCGCATTACGGCGCAGATCGCTCGGGAATATCCCAGTTTCTTGATGCAGGATGTCGGATTTGGGGTATGGAAAACGCGCTATTACTGAGACGTCTTTCACAGCAGGTGGCGGAGGTCATGGCTACCGTGGAATCTGACCATGATGACAGCCCTTTTTACATGGGGCAGCATATTCACGTCGAGGGTACGCCTTCTGAAGAAATTTTTGCTGACGGTAGTTCACAGCATTTCAAAAAGATCCCCACGCTAGGTACCTATTCGGGGGGCTTTGCTTATAATGGTGTGGATGTCAATACGTACCTCGGTACTTTGGTGTCTCCTTCGTCAACGGAACCGATGGTGGTGTGTTTTTTCTCATCGAATCCTAGAGAAGTGGAATTTAAGGCTGAGGATATAGAAACCATAGAACTCTTGGCAGAAGGAGTGGCCTGTATGATTGATCTACAGAAAGCACAAGCACAACGCAAAATGACCGACCAGGCCATGTTTGCTCTGGGTTCGGTTAAAACATTGGATGAATATCTTCAGCAAGCGAAGCTGCCGGAAGTCTATGGAGTTCCGGCGCGGGTAGTAGAGGTGCTGCAGAAGAGAATCGGTCATGCTCAGCTCGGTATTGGGCATGTTGCAGAGGAGCTGAATTTGTCCAAGCGCACATTGCAACGACGTTTGCAGCAGCAGGATATTAGCTTCGCTGAGTTGCGAGATCAGGTGCGATTCCACTATTCAATTGATTATCTGATCAAACAACATCTCAGTATTGACAGTATTTCTGCCTCACTGGACTTTTCCGATAGAACCAGTTTCACCAACGCGTTTAAACGTTGGACCGGTCTTTCCCCTAGTACATTTCGTAAGTTGTTTCGCGATTACGTATAACCTTCCTAGTGAAGCCCGTCCGGGCTTCGCTGACTCTTTCGCACGTATTCCTGGCATTGCCGGTGTTAGGGAAACTCTGTAGAGTTGCAGGCCCAAATTTCCATCCTTTTTCGAATATCAATGAGGTTCCTCATGTCCTTTTTTATTGCTGAAGCATCCGCTCAGGCGCAAGCA
>DJFQ01000147.1:8271-19295 GCA_002432095.1 Marinagarivorans sp. UBA5868
GTAGTTATGACCAGTGGAATGCTCGGTCGAGTCGTTGAAGTGGGAGATGTCTATATCACATTGGATGTAGGGGGGGATGTCAAACTGAAATTTCAAAAGGCGGCAGTTCATGCTGTCCTTCCGAAGGGAACGATTAAAGCCATTTGATTTGCAGCCCCGAAAGGGGCTTTTTAATGTCTGTGGGACGCTATGACTCAAATCGAAGTAAGGAGAGGTTTGTGGAGCCGCTGATCGAAACCATCAACAGTTTTCTTTGGGGAGAATTTCTGTGGGTGCTGATTATCGCCATAGGGTTTTTCCTTAATGTGAGATTGCTTTTCTTACCGCTTCGTAAGATTGGTTATGCCTTCCGCCAATTGTGGGCCAGCAGGAAAACCGCCGGTGTGTCGGGGATCAGTCCAATGGCGACACTTATGGTATCGCTCTCAGCGACGGTTGGTACCGGGAATATCGCTGGCGTTGCCATCGCTATTGGTGTTGGTGGCCCAGGGGCGTTGTTTTGGATGTGGCTGAGTGCATTGCTCGGAATGGCGACCAAATATTCGGAATCGGTTTGTGCTGTTCACTTTCGTGAAAAAAACGCCAAGGAGCAATATGTTGGCGGCCCCATGTATTACATCAGGAATGGAATGGGGCCTCGCTGGATGTGGTTGGCAGTTCTCTTTGCGGTTTTTGGCGCTCTTGCAGGCTTTGGTATCGGTAATGCGGTTCAGGCTCACTCGGTAGCGGAGTCATTGAACGTAGCGTTTGGCATCGATAAAGGTTGGTCTGCTTTGGTTATGACCGTCACCATTGCGATGGTGTTGTTAGGGGGACTGCGGGGCATCGCCCGTATGGCAACTGCGTTGGTCCCATTCATGTCGTTTTTCTATCTGATTGCAGGCTTGGTCGTTATAGGCGCAAACCTGCCTCAAGTTCCCGATGCCTTGTCGTTAGTAATTGAGTCTGCATTCACGGGAACCGCTGCTTCTGGAGGCTTTGCCGGTGCTGCCGTTGCGCTTGCTATTGAGCAGGGCATAGCGCGGGGTGTTTTTTCCAATGAAGCCGGACTTGGAAGTGCGCCAATTGCCCATGCTGCCGCTGAATCGAATAGCGCGGTGGAGCAGGGCTGTGTTGCTATGTTAGGAACGTTTATCGACACCTTGGTGATATGCACTATTACCGGACTGGCAATTGTTGTTACGGGAGTCTGGGATGGCAGTGCCAAAGGAACTGCCATGTCTCAGGCGGCATTTTCCTCGGTATTGCCTTTTGGTGGGCAGATAGTGGCGTTGAGTCTGTCCTTGTTTGCATTCACTACGATTTTGGGTTGGAGCTATTACGGAGAACGTTGTGCGGAGTTTCTCTTTAAGCATGAGGTCGCGCTTTTCTATCGATGTCTCTGGGTAGCGGTGATTCCGATCGGCGCTTTAATGAGTCTGGATCTTGTATGGGACATCGCGGATATTCTCAACGGTTTGATGGCTATCCCAAATGTCATAGCGCTGTTCGCGTTGAGTGGTCTGGTGGTGCGCCTTACCCGCGAACATTTTAATGGGGGCTGATTCACTGTTCAGCCATCGCTTAGGTTTTGATTGATTGCGGAGCGTCTATGCCCAAAGGGTTTGGCAGTAAGCTGGTTATCGCCATTTCTTCCCGAGCGTTGTTCGATCTGGATGAGAGCCACACGGTTTTTCAATCGCAAGGGTTGGACGCCTATTCGCAGTATCAGATAGATCATGAAGACGACGTTCTCATGCCTGGCGACGCTTTTCCCATGGTGAAAAAGCTTCTGCACATCAATGAAATGCTTGGCGGAGAGCCGCGCGTCGAGGTGATCCTGCTGTCGCGCAACAGTGCAGATACCGGGCTGAGAGTGTTCAATTCGATCAACCATTACGGCTTGAAAATCACCCGTGCCGCATTTTGCGGAGGGGAAAGCCCCTACCGGTACATAGAGGCTTTTAACTGCCATCTGTTTTTATCGACGGATGCTGGGGACGTTTGCCAAGCTCTGGAGCGGGGAGTTGCCGCGGCAACTCTGTTGACGTCCAAGAAGGGCTTGCAGGAATCCAAGCAGCTGCGCTTTGCATTTGATGGTGATGCGGTGTTGTTTTCGGATGAAGCGGAAATCATATACAAAACCCAGGGCCTGGAAGAGTTTGCCAAGCGGGAGCGAGAGTCGGCCCGTACCCCGTTGAGTGGAGGTCCGTTTAAGTCGTTTCTCTCCGCATTGCAAGGTTTGCAAAAAGAATTTGGCCTCGACGAGTGTCCAATCCGTACCGCTTTAGTAACTGCTCGATCAGCCCCTGCCCACGAACGGGTGATCCGCACATTGCGTGCTTGGGATATTCGCCTCGACGAGTCGCTTTTCCTGGGCGGGCTTGATAAGGGCGCATTTTTGAAAGCTTACGGCGCGGATGTGTTTTTTGATGATCAGGCGACTCATTGTTTGTCGGCGCGAGAGCATGTAGCCACCGGTCATGTTCCCCATGGCATCGCCAATCAACCGGTTGGCGATGCCGAAGCAACTTAAGCCTTCCTTAGTATTCGCTTCTTTTCTCAACCCCTATTGAACCGGCGGTTATATCGACGCGGCGCTCGTCGGTTTGTACCCCTCGATTCATGCATTTGGCGTTGTCACTGCTAGGCTTCAAACAAGGATGTGAAATCTGGTGTGCTTTGGGAGTGGACCCAAAACAAGAATCGAGCAGACCCAAAGGTTTGCAGCTCCAGATGCGCTGTAGGGGCATAGATGATCAAGACAATATTATTCGCAACCGATCTGGGAGCCTTCACCAGTCACAGTCTGTTGCACGTGGAATCCCTGGCTCGGCAATTTAATGCTCAGGTCGGTATCGTTCACGCAGTCCCACCGATTGGAGAATTTGCGGCGGCTGTGGTGCGCAGCCATTGTTCAGACCAAGTAAAGAAGGAAGTTCTCCAGACCTCTCATATCAAAGGCCTGCTGGAGACATTACGGGAACAGATTTTTGAGCTTCTCGCCCGTGACCCGGGTGGCGAGGCCGGCCTGTTAGGATTGGTCAAAGACATCGTCGTTTTGCCCGGCCAGCCCGCGGCGGTCATTTTGCGAGAAGCGGAAAGAATGGGGGCCGATCTGATCGTGGTCGGCAGTCATTCGGCAGAGGCGCTGGATGGTAGGCTGCTCGGCTCCGTCGCCACTAAAGTCCTCCAGCTGGCTAAAGTGCCGGTGTTTATGGTGCCCATGATGAACCCGGACTACGGAGTTTGGCATGGGAGCGTCAATACTGGGTTTCGCGCCTGAGCGGTCCCTGTCGCTCTACGACGTACACCCCATATGATTTTTCGGCAAGCAAATCGCTGGGCTAGTGCTAAATTTATTCTAAGTTGGTAAATAATCAGTTTAGTGGCTATTCTTCAAAAGAATATTTTCCTATATTTTTATAATCAAACAGCGGTTGCAGACTCTTGCTGACCGTTTGTTTAACCTTGAACTGCCGCCATTTGGAGGGCATATGAAATTGCAGCAGTTGCGTTACATCTGGGAGGTTGCACATCACGACCTCAATGTGTCAGCCACCGCTCAAAGTCTGTACACGTCGCAGCCGGGTATCAGTAAACAAATTCGTTTGTTGGAAGACGAGCTGGGTGTGGAAATTTTCTCGCGCAGTGGCAAACACCTCACCAGAATCACCCCTGCAGGCGAGGCGATTCTTCGAACCGCTGGCGAAATCCTGCGAAAAGTTGAAAGTATCAAGCAGGTTGCGCAGGAGTTCAGTAACGAGCGCAAGGGAAGTTTGTCGATCGCCACCACACACACGCAGGCTCGTTACGCTTTGCCGCGGGTGATAGGCGATTTCATCAAACGTTATCCCGATGTGTCGCTGCATATGCATCAAGGCACACCCATGCAAATTTCCGAAATGGCCGCGGACGGCTCAGTCGATTTTGCGATAGCGACGGAGGCGATGGAATTGTTCAGCGACCTCATCATGTTGCCTTGTTATCGCTGGAATCGCTGCGTGCTTGTGCCCAAAAACCATCCGCTCACACAGGTTTCTCAGCTGACGATAGAAGATATTGCGAAGCATCCGATTGTGACATACGTTTTCGGTTTTACCGGGCGCTCGCGTCTTGATGAAGCTTTTCTTGAGCATGGGCTGGCGCCTAAGGTGGTATTCACCGCCGCCGATGCCGATGTAATCAAAACCTACGTGAAATTGGGGTTAGGCATTGGAATCGTTGCCAAAATGGCCTATCAGCCGCAGGAGGACAGTGATCTGGTAGCATTGGACGCCAGTCATTTGTTCCGACAAAGCACCACCAAAATTGCCTTCCGCAGAGGGACTTTTTTACGCGGGTTTATGTACGAGTTCATCGAGGAGTTTGCTCCGCATCTCACTAAAGATGTGATTAACGAGGCATTTAACCGTCATTCTAAGATGGAGCTTGATGAGTTGTTTGCTGATGTAGAATTGCCGGTGTACTAAGTTTGTATAACTGATCCGGTATGAAACCGGATCAGTTTTCAAAGAAAGTCCAAGTCTGAATTGTTCTGCATTATTTCCGTTAGCTCGTCCTTCTCATTCGTTTTCTGTTCCAATACTTCTTTAACAAATTTCAGGTAAACCGTATAAATCCGCGGTTCCTTGGTTTGTTCATCTTCCACGACAAAAAACGGTGCTCGGTCGACATTGAATTTTTTTGCGATCTGCATCCCCGGAGATAATGCGTCGCGTTCATCGGCAATCAGTACCTCATCTATGCGAGCCATTTGCCCGGATGATTCGAGTTTGTTGATGACATCCGCGCATTTGCTGCAGGGTGAACCATCGACCAGAATCTTTTTGACAAAAGTGATTTTCATGGTATGCCTCAATGTGAGTCCTGCAAATTGGTGGCATGCAAGCCGCATTCTTTCTTGGTGGCTTCCTCCCACCACCAGCGACCTTCGCGTTCGTGTTGCCCTGGCCCTACAGGCCGGGTGCAAGGTTCACAGCCGATAGAGATAAAACCGCGATCATGCAGTGGGTTGTAGGGTACCTCGTAAGCGCGGATGTAATTCCACACCTGTTGTAAAGTCCAGTTTGCCAGCGGGTTGAATTTGGTAAGTTTCTCACCGGGTCGCGCAAAGATTTTGTCGTCTTGAATAACTGGAATGCTGGCGCGAGTTCCGGGGCTTTGGTCTTTTCGCTGGCCGGTAACCCATGCATCCAAGGTCAGCAACTTTTTCTTCAACGGGCCGATTTTGCGGATGGCGCAGCACTCTTGATGATTATCTTCATAAAAGCTGAACAGTCCTTTCGCACTCACCAGTTGGCGTACCGCTTCCGCGTCCGGAAACAGTATGTCGACACGTATGCCGTAATGCAGCCTGACTTTTTCGATAAATTGGTAGGTGTCAGTATGTAGGCGACCGGTGTCGAGACAAAATACTTGTATGTCAGGGCGAATCCTGGTGGCCATATCCACAAGAACCACATCCTCGGCTCCACTGAACGACAGTGCGATGTTTTCATATTCCTTTAAAGCAAATTGCAGAATTTGCTGAGGAGTTTGTGTTTGTAAATGGTTATCCAGGTCTAGAAAATTGAGAGAAGTCATATTAAAACAGCTACGGTGGTCCGCTGAAAACAGGGGTCGAAGAATAACAGACGTCAGCGGCCTTGAGAAATATCACACAGTTCTAGGCTTAGAATCATCGAGTATCGACCAGGGCGGTGACGTTGCATACCGTTCGCGAAATCGGTAGATTTGCCGCCTGCTGCGGCTTGTAAGCCGACATTGCGCCTCGAACTTTTCTTTTCCAACCTACAGGAGTCATCTGTGGAAATCGCATGTCTCGATCTTGAAGGGGTGCTGGTCCCTGAAATATGGATAAAATTTGCGGAAAAAACCGGCATTCCAGAACTGCGTGCCACAACACGTGACATTCCAAATTATGACGAGCTGATGACTATGCGGCTCGGCATTCTGGCCAAACACGGCCTAGGGCTTCAACAGATTCAGGAAGTGATTGCAACGTTGCGTCCGCTTGACGGTGCTGCGGAGTTCCTCGACTGGTTGCGAGCGCGCTTTCAAGTGGTGATTCTTTCCGACACTTTCTACGAATTTGCCGGTCCACTGATGGCTCAGCTTGGTTATCCAACGTTGTTGTGCCACAAGTTGACTGTGGACGAGAAAGGCATGGTAACAAATTACAATTTGCGGCAAGTGAATCCCAAGCGTCAGGCCGTATGCGCGTTTAAGACGCTCTACTATCGCACCATCGCGGTAGGTGATTCTTATAACGATACAACCATGCTGGCGGAAGCCGATGTCGGGATTCTGTTTCATGCACCGGATAATGTGATTGCGCAATTTCCCCAATTCCCCGCCGTGCATACCTACGCCGACCTTAAGCAAGAATTCTTGAAGTCCAGCCTGCGTGAACTGTCGCTTTAAGCTTTTTGCGACGCCGCGCTTTCATTGACAAGCGCCGTGAGAAGAGAGCCTATTTTGTGTAGGCTTTCTTCATATTCTTGGGCGGGTATGGAATCCGCCACTATGCCGCCTCCCGCCCACGCGTACATCTTTGCGTCATGTAACAGCAACGTTCGTATCGCGATGTTGAAATCAGAGCTGTTATTAACACTGAAATAACCAATGGCTCCGCAGTAGACGCTGCGTGAGTGGCCTTCGAGTTCTTCGATGATTTCCATTGAGCGCTTCTTTGGCGCGCCGGTAATAGACCCGCCAGGGAAACAGGCCAGGATAAAATCTGGGTAGCTAACATTCGGTTTCAATATCCCCTCAATACTGCTGACCAAATGATGGACGTTGTTAAAACTCTGCAACGCGAACAATTCCGGCACCGTTACGCTGTGGGGCAAGCAGTTCATGCTGAAGTCATTTCTTAACAAATCGACGATCATTAAATTCTCTGCACGGTTTTTCAGGCTGCCATGCAGCCTGTCTTGCAGTGCTTTGTCCTCGACAGCCGTCGTTCCGCGAGGCGCCGTGCCTTTGATAGGTTGGGTCAGCGCATGTCGATCGCGGATTTGGATAAAACGCTCGGGAGAAATGCTTAAGATGGCGCCTTCGCTGAGGTTCAAAAAAGCCGAAAATGGGCTAGGTACGGCGCGCCGCAAACTTAGATAGGCGGCAGCGGCCGAGCCGGAAAAATCGGCGCTGAAACGCTGGGTATAGTTGACCTGATAACAGTCACCGGCAAGCAGATATTGTTGGATTCGTTCGAGACAACCTAAATAGTGGTCGCGGCTTTCATCGTTTACAAAAGGGCTGCAGTGGTAGGTGTCTACAGGACGCTCTGTTCGCAATGCAGTATGGATGCGGTCGCGTATGGCATCTGCGCAACTGTCCTGAAATACCAAGCTCGCCTTACGTTCATGGTGATCGATAACCAGTGCCCAGTCATACCAGCCAAATTGTGCCCGGGGAAGCGGATCGGGTTTTTTGCACTGCAATTTAAAAAGCTGATGGCGATAAGCATAACTAAAATAACCAACCCAACCTCCGCAGAAAGGTAGGTCGCTTTCGACGACCGCATTGGCTAATCGATCAGTGAGGTATTTCGGCAAACCAGCACAGTCGCTAACCTGCTCGCTGGGCAGCGCGCTGAAGATATCGTAGCGCCCCAAGTGGGACCCTGGCTTGCCGCTGTCTAGCCAGACGCATCCCGGCAATAAACTCAATCGCTTAAATATCGTCTCGACATCGGTTGTATAAGGAAAGTCGAGTCTGTACACCGGTAAACTACCTCAGGACTTGGCGGGCGGCCAATTGTAGAGATTGAGCGGTTTTTAATCCATGGCATAGACTTGGGGGCGTTGGATATAAATGCGTGGAGGTACTTTCTCGCCACGCGTCAGCTATTCCACATGGCAGGATCAACCCGCATTTCGAGGTTTTTAATGGCGTTTTACAGTTTGGCAAATCTCGCAGATTTGTACGATGGTTTCGCGGCAGCCTATAACATCAGCGGACAGCGTTTATTGTTGCTGCAAGATGAAGGGCAGGTTTTTGTGATCGAAAATCGGTGCCCGCATATGGACGCGCCTTTGGCATCGGGCAAAATCACCCAGGGTGCCATCGTTTGCCGCGCTCATGGTATTGCCTTTGATCTTCGCAATGGTCGTGCGCGGGGCCCGCTGTCAGACACACTGGATTGCTTACGCTTTTTTCCGGTGGTCTTCGAAGGCAATAAGGTGGGCGTCGACCTCTAATCCTACAATGCGAGCCGCCGCAAATTGGCGTCGGTTCGACTGCCGTAAGTCCAGAGATTTTCAAACTCAGTTAAAAGATGGCGTGACTCCGCTCTGGCATTACGGCGTGCGTATCCGCTGAGATTTGGTTCGTCAAGGAAATGCACGAGATTAGCGGCATCAGCACAGAAAAACCCCATCAACGCATCGCTTGCCCCTTCTGTATAGGCACGAATGTGTACGTGAGAGGGAAGTCGTTGGGCGAGCCTGACAAGCGAATGATCGGCACCGTATAAGGGTCTTGTATCACGAACCAGGATGCGAACCTGTGTCTGTGCCCCTCGCCGGGCCAGTTGGGAAATCGACTCGGTAAGTTCGCCATCGCTATAGAGCGATGGCATCAACTGATGACTAAAAATATCAAGGCTACGAAGTGCGGAAGCGGCGAATTCACGCATCAATTTCAAAGTGTCCGATGGATGTTGCAATGGGTGAACACGATCGTCCGCCTCAGTATTCATCGTTGCCCCCGGTCCGGTTCTCGTCATTCGCAGGTGATCGATACCCGCATCCCGAAAGACCTCGCCCTCACAAATAAATCCAAATTTTTCATAGAACGGGACCGCGGTAATCTGGGCATCAAGGTGGACTTCGGAGAATCCGGTTGCCGCGGCGTATTTCAACACTTCCGCGAGAATTTTCGAACCCACTTGGCGATTGCGGTGGGGCTTGCGCACTGCCATGCGAGTGATTTTGCCTGAGGGCAGGAAACGTGCTGTGGCAACGGGCTCACCCGAAGAGTCGGTGGCCAGAAAGTGGACCGCGGTATCGTCATACGAGTCCCATTCTTCCGCCGCGGGGACCTGTTGTTCGACGACAAATACCTCATGGCGAATGAGCTTTAGAAGGCTCTGTGCCTCATCCCAACTCACAATATTTATCAGGATCACACCAGATACCCCTGATCAGTCAGATGGTTGAGCAAGTCGTGGTCCGCCTTGTTTGTTGTCCGCGTTGCCGGATTCTCTCCAGAGCATAGCGCTTGCGCCAAAGCCAGCGAACAATCGAATGCTTCGCCATTGACGTACAACGCGGCCTGATCGTTTTGGTGAACACGATAAGCAGCACGAACACCTGGAGCGAGGACAGGGTAGGGTGTGTCAAGGTCGAAGCGCAAAGCGTCACGGCTGGGTTGTGTCATAAAGCGGCCGAACCAGCTGGCGAGTTGCTCATCGTCCAGCAAGGCAGCTTGCAAAATGGCTCGCACCTTTGCCAGGTCTGTATCTGTGATAAAGCCGGGGTTGTCAGAGGAAACGCGATCGTCATCCGTAAATCGGTGGTCTTCCGTAAACGTTGATGCCCGTTCCTGGGCATAGTCGAGAAGGATCTCCGCGCAACTGGGTGCGCGGAAACCAACGGAATAGGTCATGCATTCGCCCTCGGCTATCCCCCAGTGGGCGAGACCGGGCGGTATATAGAGCAGGTCACCTGGTTCAGCGATCCATTCGGCCGACGTATGAAAATCCTGCAGAATTTTGCATTCCGTGTCAGGCCGCAGCGGGCTTGCCGATGTGCATGCTTGGCCTAGGCGCCAATGGCGTTTGCCGCTGGCCTGGAGGAGAAACACGTCGTAGTAGTCGAAGTGTGGGCCAACACCGCCTTTATCTGCGGCATAGCTGACCATGACATCATCTATGCGCCAACTGGGAATAAAACGGAAGCGATCAAGTAGCGTGTGGATGGCGGGATGCAGCTGATTCACTGCCTGAACCAGCAAAGTCCAATGCGAGTCCGGCAGCTTTTTGAAACTTTTCCCAGTCAGCGGCCCGAGAATGAGGCTCCATTCGCTCAGAAGCGGTGCATCAGTTTTTGGTCTCTCAATGATTAACCGACTTTCGACGCTTTTCTCCAACGCGTACCCCGCCAGCTCATTGGGATCAATGACTGGTAAATCCGGCAGTGCCTGCTTTATCAGGAGGGGCTGTTTCTGCCAGTAATTGCGGAGAAAGTCTTCTACCGGCATACCGCCGGGGATCGCGGTCATCAATTCACTCTGGCTCATCGTGCGGTGCTGTTCAGTCGATCCACCGATGGAGCTCTTGCGCCTGTTGCACGGCATTGCCGGTATAGGTCGAAGGCGTAAGGTTCAGCAGTTGCTGTTTTACGGCCTCGGGTAATTCCAGCGTGGAAACAAACTGTTGAATCAGCTCTTTGGTTATCGCTTGACCACGAGTGAGCGCTTTCAGTTTTTCATAGGGTTCAGGGATGCCGTAACGGCGCATAACGGTTTGAATAGGCTCCGCCAACACTTCCCATGCGTCATTAAGATCCGCCTCAAGGGCCTGATGGTTGGTTTGCAACTTGCTGATGCCCTTTAGCAAAGCGCTGTAAGCGATCAAACCGTAACCGAAGCCAACGCCCATGTTACGCAACACCGTAGAGTCCGTTAGATCACGCTGCCAGCGCGACACGGGCAATTTACTGGCCAGGTGATGCAACACTGCATTAGCCAACCCCAGATTGCCCTCCGAGTTTTCAAAGTCGATGGGATTGACCTTGTGCGGCATAGTGGATGATCCCACTTCGCCCGCAATGGTTCTCTGTTTGAAATAGCCGAGCGAAATGTAGCCCCAAATGTCGCGGTTGAAGTCAATCAATATGGTGTGAAATCGTGCGAAGGCATCGAATAGCTCCGCGATGTAATCGTGGGGTTCGATTTGAGTTGTGTAGGGATTCCAGCGCAGGCCCAAACTGGTAACGAAGCGCTCGGCATGATCCTGCCAATCGACCTCCGGGTATGCGCTGATATGCGCATTGTAGTTGCCGACGGCGCCGTTGATCTTGCCGAGAATGTCCACG
>DJFQ01000140.1:0-876 GCA_002432095.1 Marinagarivorans sp. UBA5868
AAACGTAATCAACTTCGGCAGCGATCCGCAGCGGGAAATCTTTATTGCGGATAATGCAGCGTATCGTTATTACGATCCAGGGTATACAGTTATTTTGGGCTTTAGGGGCGTGTTGAACTAAGGGGAAAATAAATAATGGATTCATTAAAACCCGAGCGTGTATTGTCAACCGCTCGGGTTTTTTATTGCGCAGCTTATAACAACAAACACAACCATTACTGGTTGTGTTAGGTAAATCACAGCAGTAAAGAAACTAATGCCGCAATCTGATTTCAAAGTCCACTGTGCCCCGCGTCAAGTGGATTTCTGATTTTCCAGATAAAATAAGAAAAATCTGCTTAGGCGCAAAAACTGAATCGAATATCAGTTGCTAAAAGCGAGAGGTTATTATGGCTCGATTATCGCTAATGAATAAGTTAAGTGCGGCTGCAAGTGCCGCTGCGTTGGCCGCATTTTCAACGACGGCCTTCGGCCACGGTTTAATGGTGGATCCGCCTGCACGCAATGCGTTTTGCGGTTATATGGAAAAACCTGACCAAGCGGTAACACCCGCGTGCGTGGAGGCAGCGCAAGCCGATGCCAACGGTATGTACCAATTTATGAGTGTTTTAACGCACGATATAGGCCGCATGGGAGGACCCTCAACCAACGTGTGCGGGTTCGACAGCGAAACCTGGAACGGCGAAGCAACGCCTTGGGATAATCAACTGGATTGGCCCACTACGGCCATTGGCAGCGGTCCGCTGACCATTACCTGGGACATTTCATGGGGTCCACATTACGACGACACCGAAGAGTTTCGCTACTGGATTACCAAGCCCGATTTTAATTATGAAGTCGGTGGTGATTTAACGTGGGACGATTTTGAAAGTTCAC
>DJFQ01000140.1:899-11140 GCA_002432095.1 Marinagarivorans sp. UBA5868
CCGGAGCGGTCCGGGCGCCATATTATTTATGGCGAATGGGGACGCAATCATTTCACCTATGAGCGTTTCCACGGCTGTATGGACGTGGTGATTAACGGCAGCGGCAATAATGGTTCGTCATCAAGCAGCTCCTCGTCGAGTTCCAGCAGTTCATCTTCCAGTAGCAGTTCATCATCGTCTGGACTAGCAACAAGCAGTTCCAGTTCTTCCTCCAGTTCATCGAGTTCGTCTTCTTCAAGCACAAGCTCTTCATCAAGTACGTCATCAAGCTCCGGCGGCGACGGTCTTGGCAGCCTCGCGTGCGACTATGTGATCTCGAACGAATGGGACACGGGTTTTACCGCAGAAGTGCGCTTAACCAATATCGGTGACACATTGATTAATGATTGGAGCGTGAATTGGACATATAGCGATGGCAGCGCCATAACCAGCAGTTGGAATGCCACCCTCGCAGGCACCAATCCGTACACAGCGAGCAATGTCAGCTGGAACGGCAATATTCTTCCAGGACAAACCGTCAGCTTTGGTATGCAGGGTGAGAAAGGAAGTGAAAATGCGGTATTGCCGGAGTTGCAGGGAGATCTCTGTACGCGATGATAACAATAGCCCGGCGAAGTAATTCGCCGGGCTATTGTTGTGCTACGCAATAAGTTGGACAGGTGGCCAGAAGAGCCTTTTGTGCATCCTATTGCGTAAGCTCCGTCAGTCTTAGAGTGGCCTTCTTCGGTCAGTTTCCGAAGAAAGGATCACGAAATCGCAACATTTAAAAAAATCGCTTGATGTCAAATGTAAGACCTGACCCCAACGATGACCTTCCAACGATGACCTTCCGGCTTGTCGGCAAGCTACCAGAACTAATACCCGGAGATAGAAAATAGATCCCGTTTATTTCAGGCGAAGGAGTTCGTCGGGCATTTGCTTTGAAGGCTAATAAATTGGACTGGTGGCAAGAAGGACTTCTGAGAATCCTCCTGCGTAAGCTCCTTCAGCCTTAGAGTGGCTTCTTCGGGTCAGTTTTCAATAAATAATCAAGAAATCGCAACATTTAAAAAGTCACTTGATGTCAAATGAAAGACCCCAACTGCCCGTGCTGCCAACTGCCCCCGCGTCCTTTTCAAGATAGGTGTCAGATAAAGTTGATATTTCTCATGTTATGCACTTCGGAGTTAAGTGCGCCAGCTTAAAGTTTATCAATATTTATTTTTTGCGAAAAATACCTTGAATTTTCTTTTCAATCAGAGGAACTTTGTGAGCAATCAACAGCGCGAGATAGAAGGTTACTCCTATTCCAATCCCAAAAATTACCGCTTCAGAACCATAATTCCAATAAATGGCCGTGCCAACAATAAATAAGGAAGAAAGAAAAAAGCTCGCTTCAAAAGATTTGTGAATAATAAGATCTATAAAAAACCTTGTCACGTGCACAGAGCTTACCCAAAAAACGCAGAAAAGCCATATATAGCGAATGAGTTCATACTCATAAAGAAAATGTATGGCTAAACACAAAACAATAGCCAAAGCAGAATAGGACAATGTCTTTAGAGTAAAGAAATTTTGAGAATATGCTCCTATTAAAGTCTTCATATTAATTACACACCGATATTTTGCCATCCGCACATGCGCCAGCCGCTTTACTACCTAAGCCCGCCCCAGTTGCTGCAGCGGCAGTATCTCTAACGGCATTTACCTTGGCATCCATTTTTTGCCCTTGACGAATTGCTTGCCTTGTCTGCCCTCTACTATTTGGCTGCCCTTTTCCCTGGGCGGCTTTGTCAGCGAATGATGTCGACTTGGGAACACTTTTATTCAATGCACCTGCTACTGCACCTCCAACCTTACCTCCGACTACATCGGCAACAACAGTGTCCACGGTTACCTCACCGCCCTGCATTCTTGTTCCTGCCGCACTTGCCGCAACATCTGAAGCTAAATTTAACCCGACTTTAGATGCTGACCCTAGCTTTAACGCACTTCCTAATCTTGCCGCGCCCGCTGCTAAGCCAGAGCCAGTCGCACCCGCCGCCCCTGCTAAAAATATTTTTCCTAAGCTACCAGCATTCATGGAAAGGTCACCCGTCGCAGCTTGAAACGCAACCTCAATACCTATACCAACAACGGCTCCAATAAGCATTGCGAATTCGCCGTCAGGATCTACCATGTTCATCGGATCATTATGCACATAAGCATAAAGATTCATCTGATCCTCATACCCAACCGGATCCGTTTGCAAAAACCGCCCCTTCACAGGGTCATACATCCGCGCCCGGTAATAGTACAAACCGACCTCCGGCAGATGCACCTGGCCTGTATAGGAAAAGCGACCCGCATTGCCGGCCCCAGGCACACCGTACTCATCATAGGTGTTGATAGTAGTGACAGCGCCACCGCTGTCGGTCTGGGCAATCACTGAACCCTGGTGGTTGGTGTGCAGAAAGCGCCGGCTGGTGGTGCCGATTGCGCTGCCGTCGTAGCTGATCTGCGGGGCGAGACCGCGACCGTCGTGGACATAGCGCTTGATCATCTGACCGTTTCGGTATTCGGCGATCATGGAGTCGCCGCTGTACAGAAAGTACGTGGTTACGCCCGTGTCGGAGGAGCTGATTTTGTACAGCCGACCCATCGGGTCATAGTGCAAGTTGGCGTCGTGAGCGCCTCGCGCTTGAGTCAGCCGGTTCTCGACGTCGTAGGTGTATGTATCTATGCCGTCCGATTTCAAGTTGCCATTGGCGTCGTGGGTGATGACCGCCCCGTCGATGGCTGTGTACTGGTTAAGTCCGTTGACACTGTAGGCGCCCATCTGCCCGGTCTGACCCAGATGCACGAAGTGTCCGTTGTTGAAGTTCTGTTCCACCAATTGACCGGCAGGGTTATAGGCAAAGCCCAGGATTAGGTCGCGGGCAGAGCCGTTGAAGTTTTGGTTGATTTGATTAACACGGGAAATATTGTCATAGCCTAAGGTGGTAGTGGCACCGCCGGCGGTTGTCTGCGTTTTGGGACGTCCGTGGGTGTCGTAGCCATAGTTTATGAGCACGGATGACCCGCTTTTTATGGCGGCGAGTGTGTCGCGGCCATCGGAGTCATAGGTAAAGCTGTTGCCATCGGGGTATCGGATACTCCGCCTGTTACCGTTGGCATCGTAGGTATACTCCGTGGCGTAGGTCACGCCGTCCATATTGGTGGTTTCTTTTTTGATTTCGCCAAAGCCGGTGTAGTCGATCGTCACCCCCTGGCCATTCGCGCTACCAAGCCGGGCTTTTGTCTGCAATCCGCGCCAATCGTACCGGTAGTAAACATCACCGGTTGTTGTATTGGGCAGGTCTTTCTTTGTCATTTGATTGAGTGCGTCAAATGAAAACTGGATGATGCTGCCATCGCGCTTTTTGAAATAAGTACGATTGCCGTTGGCATCGTATTCATAATATTCGTAGTCCGTGCTGCTGGACTGACCGGGTCTACTTTTGTCGGGAAAGTACCAATGGGTCATCCGTCCATAGTTATCGTACTCATAGGTCGTGGTGTTGCCGTTGGCATCAGCAGATGTTTTCAGCAGCAAGCCGTCATAAGTGTATTCGAGATAGGTTTGTTCTAGGTGAGTACCTACGGCCCGGCGTTCCGTCAAGACATTCTGATTGCTGTCGTAGGTATACTCAGTCACCCGATCCGCGCCATAAGTGTTGCTGGAATAACCCGAGCAGGCGCTCTCTGGGTCGGAGTTTAGGCTGTCTTCGCCCATCACCACTTTCTTGCATTGCAGCAGACCGTGCTCGTTGTAGGTGAACTCGGTCAGTGTTCTGCGCGTGCCTCCGGCTGTGGCGCGGCTCTCGCTGCGCTTACGCCCATACTCGTCATAGGTGTATCGCGTCCTGTGCGTTTGAGAAAAACCTGACCAACCGGCAGGTTCTACTAACTCATTCTGCCAAGCCGCCAAAGAGCCGTACTCGACAGTGACCAATAATCCTTTGCTGTTGTAGGTGTAGCGTTCCGCAGGAAATCTTGCTGAAGCGTTGGCTCGCGCGTAAATAACCCCCGTCACCCTTCCGCCCAAGTCGTACCGCTTAGCAGTGGTGAATTCGGTGGCTTGCTGCTGGGCGAACGCGATACTCGACCACAAAAGAGCAAGAACAGTGCAACTGATTGCCAAAATGCGCAGTGGGCCAGTCAGGCGGTGAGAAGAATTCGTTTTCATTGCCTTAACTCCTTTTAGGGGCAGGTGCTCGGACCGAAGCCGGCCTTGGGCATTGTTTCACCGATCTGGTTGCCGTAAATATCATACTGGTAACAGGTGGTTCGGCTGACTTTATCCGCTGTCACTGTTTTGCTTCTTAACAACAGGTTGGTTGCTTTGGAGCCATCATCTGGACCGTAGTCGTAAGTTGTTACCACATCGTTAACAGATGTTCCGCAACTCTCCGATGCGCTGCCTGTCTGGCATTGTTCAACGAGCATCCATATCGGGACATCAGCCCTTTCTATGCTGGAGCCGTTCTTTTTATACCAAGCGTATTTTTGTTGATACTTATAGCGCGTTTGCGCTCTGCGACCATCGCTGTCGGGAGGATTGGTCACGACCGCCACCTGGCCGGACGGCGCGTGGTACTGGTAATCCGTTTGGTTGCCTCTCGCGTCCTTCACCCATATCGGCTTATTGCATATTTTTCGGGTTGTAATGGTACAGCTGGAAGGGAATTGCGCCTCCGTTGCCGTGGAGTTCGATTTGTCCTGTTCAAAAGTGATTTTCGTCAGGTTGCCACGGGTGTACTCGAAGCTGCGTGCTGGACCACTGACCGGATAGTGGCTTTCCACAAAATTCCGGAAACTACGTTCAAACCTATACCAACCCTCCTTGTGCACAATCGCCGATTCCAACGCCCCCAGCATTCCTGAGCGCAACGTAGCCGACACTGTGACATCCCCCGCCCAGGCTCCGGATCCCTTATAGTGTAGGTTGTTAAAAAGTTGATAGGAGGCGCGGCCCTCCGGTCCCGATGCGCTTACCACCCGTCCCACCTCGCTCCCCATTTGCCAATATTTAAACGCTGGTTGGAGGTCGTTGCCTGATGCGATAGTGGCCCAATCACCTATATTCTCGTACGTATAGGCGCGATCAATAATCTCACTTGCGGCCGACTTCACACCTACCAGCCGTGGCGACCAGATAATGCCTCTCAAATTCTCCTGCGCCGTACCATTAGGTTTGTTTAAGTCGAGCAAGGATGCGTCCTGGGACTCATAATGCAACTCCGTAACACCTCCAGTTGCATTCTCAATTGTAACGACACTTTTTCCTAAATATATCGCTTGAGGCATACCGCCTGGCCAGGTGAAGGTCGCCCTGGGCCAATCTTCCTCCAAGTCGCAAACGTCACGAGCTGCCACGGGCGAACAATACTCCACAGCATTGTTGATCCCGATAATGTATGACGGGTTTGCATAAGACCATAAATCGGGATTCACGCTGCGTATCTGTGCGCCCTGTGGTAGTGAGCTGCGGATAGAGAGCTTCCCTGGACTCAACCCGGTGGACACTATCGGCCGTTCATACCTTAACTGGAACCCGGTATTGGTTGTCACGCTGCCGAGGCCATTGATTCGAATTGTAAATCCAGAGGGGTACACAACCGCGATTAGCCCTCTACCCGCTATAGGGTCGGATGAAGCGGAATAGTAGGAGGCTGTTCCGTTTGGCGTAGTCCACCGCAGAAGCCCCGAATAAAGGTGGCCATCGGGGTCCGACGATTTAACAACTTCCAGCGTATGCCGCGTATCGCCCATTGCCTCGTAGGTCACAACACCGCTGCCGATAGTGTCGGTTGGTCGTAATACGCCGTCTTCCAAAACCACAAAATCTTCTGATCCGGCCGGCCCGAACACCCTCATAACTTTAAAGTATGGGTAGCTCTTACCCTTGTACTGAAAGTGATCCATGCCAGCTTCCCAGGCATATATACTCACGCGTGAGACGCTCCCAGCGTATTTATCCATGAAGCCATAATTTTCCTTCATGGAGAAATTGTTGGTATACCCGGAAACACTGTGAGCCAGTCCCATTTCACCGCCGATGGATACCGTATCCACTGAGAGGTTTATTTGGCCGGTAGCGACGTTCACACCAAAGCGGTCCACTGTGTGTATGTTCGGGGGTGCCATTTGGCCGCTCTGGATTGCCAATGCATTGCAGGTCCACATCAAGCCCACCAGCAGGGTGCCACCGACAGATATTTTTTTGTTTTTCAAAATCATTGCCATCTCCTTGCGCGGCACTAGACGTTTGCTTTGGGACTGCATTGAGAGTTGCAGCCCTTAATCCAGAGCGGTGTTTCAGGGGTGTGTATAAAAAGTTGATTGAAAGATATCGGTGTATTGTGAATAACACCGTTAACTAGAGTGTAACGGGTAGCGCCGACAGGCGTGGTCGGTCAATATTCCGCGCATGGGTCGCCATCGATACCACCTTCCGAGACGGACAGACGGTTGCCTGCTTTGTCGTAACAATAGCTTGTCTTGATAAGCCCATGCTTTTGGGTTTGGATCAGGCGACCCAGAGCATCGTAGGTATAGGAAAAGTTCGCTGGTTCTACCACCAACGCGACTTTCACAGATTTAATTGAGGAATTGCTGGAACAATCACCTGCAGTATTGCAAGCACTGACTCGATAGCTCCAGGTACCATTTCCTTTTCCGCTAAAGCTACGGGAATTGTCGGATGTTGTAGTGATTTTCGACCATGACCCGCTATTAAGGCTCTCCTCGACAACGAAGTGATGCGCGTGCTGAGGGTTGCTCCATGAAATTGAATAGGTCCCATCAGCGTCCGTCGTCGGTACCGTGAGTGTAGGCGCTAACGGCACGGGATCTGGAACATTAATAATGATTGTTTTTGTACTGCTATAGCTACACCCATTTACATTCGGAACGCAATTATAAAGGCGGTAGCTATAAGTGCCTTTAGGTTTGGTAACCGTTATTGGGCTGCGGGCCTCAAAGGCGGAGCCCGTATAAACGGTTTTCCAGGTGGATCCATTCGCCTCTTGGATGGCCCAGCTATAGACGTTATTTAAAGTTATCGTAAACGTTCCTGTAGTCGAATATGATGGCATGCTCATTGTTTGAGCGAATCCAGGTTCGGCAAAAAATAACAAAGAAAGGATTAAACTGAGCTTCAACTTGATACTGATTTTTTTTACAAAAGGCATAATAAATCCCTTTATCTCATTCAACTTTTTGGAATGCAGTTTTGAGAAACGATATGAAAACATCCATGAAGGTTTTGATCGGGTCCATCCGGCCTTTAACAGCGGACAAGCTAAGTTTTGATAAGGCGAACAATAGCTGGCGATAGCGTAAATTTCAACGCCGACTGGTTTAACAAAAAGAGCCTAAAAACGATCCGGAACGCAGCCGGCGTCAATATTATGTGGCAGCGGCAGTGTCGTGAACAGCAGACTACGGCGCAGATAGGTGTAGGAAATTGACTATGAAGAGGGCGGGCTGCTTTGGATTCAACTAGTGAAATATATTCTTGTTTATCAACAGGCGGATATGAAGTGTAGGGTGTAAAGGCATCCAATTCCAACCTCAATTATACTGAATGGTGGTTCGAAGCGTTTGTCCGATCTGCTGCTCTTTACATATAGATTTAATGATACTTGGATCGGTATCCAATTCAATTTGTTGTAAATCGAGACTGCTTGGAAACTCGTTGAGATTGAACGAAGAACCAGCACTGCTGGCGAGTGTGGACCGAACATCTGCTCGGCTAAAAAATGTTGATATTGAGTTAGAGATTGCGAGCTCAGATTTATTATCTTCGCTAATTCTTTCAAGCTTCTGCAGGGATATGTGCTAATCACGAGCGAGCAAATAGCCAGATCATCAGAAATATTGCTGCCATAGCCGCGGCTGATAAACCGTAAATTTTTCGCCGGTGAATTGTTGTCGGAACCATCTCTTCAGTCTTTATACTCTGTGGGTCTCGGATCACAATTTTGCCGGCGGCTTGCGCCATGAATGCCTTTGGATCGTGCCTTAGGCGCACGATGGAATAAGAAATCGAAGAAAACCTATCGACCGCGAGCAGCCACTCTGCGGTGGCTGCTCGCGGTTTATCTACCGATACCCGTAAGAAACTGCTATCCCCACTGCGTTATCGATATCACCACTGAAATAACTTTTGTAATGCACGCCCAAAGTCCAGGCTTGTCCCAGTCGTACACCTGCACCGAGCAGGCCGTAAAAGCCGCCGTCGATGTCGATGTCTTCTTCGTAACAGTTGGAACAATTGCTGATGCTGCGGTCGGAGGCAACCATTACGGACATGCCGGCGCGTGCGGTGACGTAGGTTTTCTCGCTAGGACCAAAAAATCTTTTGTAACCCAATTCTCCGTATATCGGCATACCGCTGGCGTCGGAGCTTTTGTACCCGCCAGTGGTGTCCTGGCTGAAAGTGCCTTCGTCGTCGTACGGCAGAAATTGGATGCCGAGGGTAACGGAGTAATGTGAGCGGAAGAAATATTCACCTTCGATATTCAGAGCAGTTGCGGAGTCGTCGATGAATTCCTGATACGCCTGCTCTTTATCAAACGAAACTTGCTCAACGCCGAAATTAAAAGCCCAGGTTCCGGAAGGATCAAAGCTGCCGTTGGATTCCTGTGCGTGGACGTTGGTAGCGAGGATAAGGCCGGAGACCAGGCTGGTCAGGACCAGGGAGGAAACGCTTCTCATAAAAATTCCTGTAAATAGTGATCAGTTCCAAGGCCCGCTTGGAGCGGGTGCGGAGCAGATTATCATAGGCGAATGTTATGGTGTGACTACCTTTTAAGCGTCAGGAGGGTTCTGAGGCAGGCGCACTGAAATGCCAATAATGGAATTCTCTTTGTCACAGATATGCCGCTTCACAGTTGATTAGCGGCCGAGCAACCAATCAGCCGGAACAGATTGAATGTCCTCTGGAATAAGGTCTCCATTTTCATCAACGGTTATTAAAAACAGTTGAGAATCGGTCGGATCTATCGTGATCGAAACCACGGATTTTTCTGCGCCACTCACCAGTACCTCTCCATTCAAAAACTCACTTTCGCCTCCCGAGAGAAATTTAAGCTCAATGGGAGTTCGTGTAGTCACCTCCACCATGCCAAGCAGATCTGATCTACTGATAAGCCCATCGAATTCCCAATACGAAACACTTTCCTGCCGATCATAGGTTTCGTTGAAAACAAAATCTTTGCAGGATTCCACGAGGTCGTCGAGGTCGAACCAGGTCACTTGCCAGTCCTTGCAGGTCACTTGATAAATGTCAGCATCAGGAGATCGCGTTTCAAGCAGATTCAGCGTTCCACTGAGAGAGTACCAAGCGGGGTTTGCAACCGTTTCCGTTGAATATTCGTGAGTGAAAATAAAATCTAAGTAGGAAAAGTCCAGGTCATAATAATCGTCGCCGCCCCTTTCCAATGCGGGTTCTACAATATTCACCAGCCGCTGGATATACCCATCATATTGCCCGTAGCTAGAGCGACACGCGCTGAAACTGAGTTCCAGACTGTCGCCCGCATTGCGCTGGGAATTGCTGGCATCTTGTTCCTGCAGAGTAAAACTGTAAGAGCCGAAATAGTCGCAATTTATTTGTGTTTGATCTGGCAGCAAGTGGCCAAAATAAAAGTTTGGGTATTCATCTACCAGCACCGGTAAATGAGTATTCAGTCCATCAAATATATTAAAAACCGATTGGACAACAGGCAGGGCGTTATCGCTGGTTATTTTCAGGTATGACTCTGGATCGTTGCCGGACGATGAATTCCCGCGCGAACTCGAACCATCGCTGCAGCCGAATAAGACGATGGCGTAAAACCAAAAAGCCGATAGGTTTCTATGGTTCATAGTTTTCCCGAAAATCTGGATTGTTTTTGCTGAACTCTCGCGCAGTCACCACATGGTAGTGCCGACTTGAGGCGAATAGGTTTCAGTACAGCTCAAGGTTCGGGATTTATCTAGGCGCGTTGGCAAGTATTGTCGTGTTGACGTCAAACCGGTTCGAGTTTGGCATACTGCACCACCAACCATTTAGTCCCCTCCCGACCAAAATTCACCTGCACCCGGCTAGACGCACCGCGGCCTTCGAATTGCAAAATCGTGCCCTCGCCAAACATGGGATGGCGCACTTCCTGGCCGAGGAAATAGGGTATGTCCATGTCAGCTTGTGCAGGCGTGGAATAAAAAGTCGCAGGGCGGACGATGGTGCTTTTTAG
>DJFQ01000014.1 GCA_002432095.1 Marinagarivorans sp. UBA5868
TCAGTGGCTTTTTTATTTCATCGTATCGAGTAACACCCTCGTAAGCTCAGTTTGTAATTGCTCCATGGTAGTTAGTTGTTTTTGATTTGCGCATTGATAGAGTGTTTCCAGCATTTGATACTCAGTGTGCGCTTTTTCGTTGATGCAAAATTCCTGGAATGCTGCTGGCGCGAGCTTGTGTGTAAGTAATATCGCGGTGGCTTGCACAAGGGACTGCCTGTCTCCCCAATGAATAAATGCCGCCAACCGGTCTTTAATTACATCCTCCACCCGCAGTATCGGAATGCTACCGTGAGCCATCTGTGCCACGGTAGTTGTTCGAATTAATTCATTTCCCACTGAGAATGGCCCCGGAGGAAACTCAACGGTAATGTCGGTGGTGGCATTTACGTAGACACGGCCCTGCTTACTAAACCGCAGTTCGGCCATAGCCTTGTGCAGTGTTTGGGGTCGCTGGTAATTGGTGTTTACCATATCGATGTCTTTGGTTAGGTATAGGTTGTGGGTATAAATCTCTACCGCCAAACCACCCACTAACACTACGTCGATGCCCTGTTGCTGAAGATGTTCAGCAACAATGGCAGCCAATTCGGTTATAGGAATATCACTAAAGTCCATCACTTCTTCGCTCCGCCGTTTATCGTGCTATCGTGCGCTGCTAACAGCGGCTTACCTGTTTGACGAGGCCGGGTGCGCTGTACCAACAAAGCGTTGATGATTTTTGACGGATACACTTGTGCAGCCGCTTTCAACAAAGCTTTGAGCGGCTCCAGAAATGGATAGCGCGGATTAAGCTCATAGTTTCGCACTTTGCCAATCAGATGACTGACGATCACACCGTCCTCTTCCAGTCGAGCCAACTGTTTCTGTATTGGGTTTTGCGGTACGGCATAAAACTCGGCAATACTCGCACCGTAACCCGAGCCGCATAGCAACAGATAAAGTAGAATCTTTTCCTGGCTTTCGGCTCGTAGAACTCCTTTAAGTACAAACATAGAAACACTCCAATTAACCAAACAAGGTTTAATATAAACCATTATTTGGTTAATGAATACCACTAATTGTTTGATTAATCCGCCCCTAGGCAGATGAGGCTTAACACTTAAAAAGGGTGATTACGGCCGATGCACTACACTCTCGAAAATAGCATCATCTTGCCCACTCCCACTACTTCGCCACCAGCCGCTGCACGTAATGATTGTCCCCCGAGGCCGTCAATAACAGATACTCCTGCGCGCGCGTCATCGCAACATATAGCAGGCGCGCCTCTTCCGGCATGGTTTCCTGCGCGCTTTTTAATCCCCCCAACCCTGCAACTATCACGCGCGGAAACTCCAGACCTTTGCTGCTTTGACGTGTCACCAGCAACACCTTGTCCGCAACAGGATCGTATTGGCGACGATTCTTTGCATCGCCCATCCACACATTCGGAATAGCGTGTTGGTTTAGTTCATGCATCAACGCCTCACCGAAATGATGGTAGCAATAAATGACCGCCATTTCTGACCAGGCTACGCCAGCGTCATGCCATTTTTGTAAACACGATCGGATAAACGCTAACTCCTGCGCGCGATTGGGCAATAAACGAAATACCGGAACCTGACCTGATTTACCGCCAATTTCCGGTTTAACCAGCGGTACCGAGTCTTCATCGGCATCTTTTTCTTGCAGAAATTCTTTGGCGAAGTCGAAGGCGAAATGCAAAATTTCACGGGTGTTGCGGTAATTCAGTTTGAGAATACTGGTGCGTCCGCGGGCCTGGATGCCGACGCTAGACAAGGTGAAATTCAAGCTGGATTTTTTCTTATAAATGGATTGCGCATCATCGTAGAGCAACAGTAGCGAATTGGTTTCCGGGTCGATCATCTGCACAATCAGCTTCAACCATTCCGCTTCAAAATCGTGACCCTCGTCGATCAACACCGCGCCATACTGCGCACGCGGAATAAGCCCCTGCTCTACACCTTGAATAACACTTAATACCTGCCGCTCCCAGACCGGCGCATCACCTGCTACCAAATCCATGTTATAGCTGCGCAACTGTTGGCCGCACCAATCGTGAAAGTGGTACACCTGCACCTGTTGCTCAATGCCTTTTTCACGAATAAATGCGCGCAACTTGGCTGCCAGAGATATGTTGTAGCACAGCACAAGAATCGGTTTGGATTGGGTTTGCGCGAGATACCAACAACGAAAACCGAGAATCAATGTTTTGCCGGAACCGGCCACGCCATGTACCACACGATGCCCTTCACCAAAACTGCGCGCTAACTGCTCCTGCTGCATGTCCATGACTTTGATGATGTCGGGCACATCAACCGGCTGTGCATCGCCATCGGCAGGCTCTGCAAATAAGTCGCCAGCCACACCGCCGATGCGAATTTCAGGAAATAAATGTGCACGAATTCGGTCAATCTGCGGCAAGCTTAGCTTTTGCGGAAACTGGTAATTAAACATCGCCCACAAACGCTGCTGGAATTCTTCCGGCTCAACCTTCTCCAGCATTTCATCCTGGCAAATCACAAGGTGAGCCGGCAACACTGACTCGCCATCCTCGCCCAACGCGCTTTGCAACTGCTTGCGCGAGATATTGGTAAATACCACACCATAGCCGTAAGGGCACACCAGACCTCCGCGATGCCGGCCATCCTGCTGCGCCAAGGCTTTATCGCGTTTCAACTTATTCACAACCTGATAAGCGCACTGACGCGCCTGCTCAATAGGATTAGGTCTATTCACCACACCATTGTTCGTGAGCAGCGTAAACGTCTGGTGATTCATGGATTGAATCGTCGACAACTTCCAATCCTTCACCTCCAAAAACAACAGGCCACGGCCCGGGTGAAGAATAATAAAATCCGGATACCGCCGCGCAACCCCCACCGGCACATCAAACCAGCAGAGGTAATCGTCCTCCAGAAATTTCTCCAACCGCTGACCAAACCGGCGCTCACCGGTCGTCATTTTGGTGGAGCTGGCGTTAATGTTGGGGAGGATTGTGGCCATGTTTTATTCCTGACGAATTACTTTCCATTTGCCACCCTTTTTCGGGCCTTCATAGGTCAAGCGGTTTTGGGTCTTGAGTTTGGCAACGGCGCGTTCAACAGCGCTTATAGAGCGTCCAATAGTCGCAGCCACATCAGCCAACCTCAGCTCCGCATGTGTACTTAATAGAGCCAAGATCTGATCTTCAGTTTTTACCCGCGTTTTTACCGGCGTTTTCACCCGCGTTTTTGAGGTTTGTGCAGCGTGTTGTTGGGTAATAGCTTCCTCCGGGGACACCTGGATAGCAGCCAACAAGAATTTGATAAATGCTGAGCAATCGGTGCGCACTTAATAAATCATCGATCTGTTGAGGCTGCCATTACTCCAGCTTTTCATAAGCCGAAAACGCGTTGCGGACTTCCTGAGTCTCGCGCGGTAATCCCAACACTGTCGTTCCCTCCAATACCGCTGTCACTTGCTCCAGGCTCAGTGTGTTTTGCTCAACAGCAAGTGATGCCTGAATCGTTCTTATTCGATTACCACGCCGTAACTCAGGTACCAGATCTCCGTGATTCACCGCTTTCCATGCACCAATCAATTCAGAAATTTCCGCCACCCGTTTAGTCATGGTGTGAGTAAGCTGGAATGGGGGCTCGTAGGTCATAAATATGCCTGTTAATAATTAATTTATTATCCGTATGGATTAAGAAAATTTAGCTCGCTTCATAACTTTGAAGAATTAAGTCTTTTGCTCTTAACCAATCTTCATCTGAGCGTAGCGTCAGCTCAAGGTTTCCCGTTCCCCAATGGCCGATACTAGTCACATTCCGACTAAAGCCATCTTCTTTGGCTATCTCACCGGGAAGCTTAAGATACAGCAGCAGTTTCGGATCGTTTTTCCCGGGCATGACAACCAAAGACATAAAATTACGGATGCGCTTAAACACAGTATAAAGCTTAAGTTCTTTCCGTTGGACCTTTGATCTTAATTCAGGCTATTCGCCGCACCAAAGGGGATATGAACCATTGGAATATTATCCTCGGATGGCTTCAAATGATCTTTTTGATCATCAAAGAAAATATGGGGTTTGAATACTTTAAGTATTCTGCTCTTGTCCATCCCCCCCAGAAAAAAGGTTTCATTTGCCCATACCCCCCAGCTTTCCAAAGTAGTTACCATGCGCTCATGTGCTGGGGCATTTCTGGCGGTGATGATTGCGGTGCGGAGAATAGGTTTATATTCTGGATCTTGCTCTTTAGCTTTTTCTTCCAGCTTTTGCATGAACGATAGTTTGGTGAATAGATCGGCAAGCAATCCTGCATTATGGGGTGTCGTTAATTTATCCTGCTCATACTTATGAAATTGCTCTAAACCACCAGCTTTAAAGACGGCTTCCGCTTCGTCATCAGCAATCACACCATCAAAGTCAAATGCAACTCGTAATTCCACATCGTACGGGTCGTCATTTACCTGTGAAGGAAGAACTATACCCGCGGGATAACTAAGGTCAATTGCGCCTTTCACATCTAATTCATTAGCTGAAAGAAAAAGCGAAGCATTAAAGGCTTGAATATATGGGTATGGTGAAGATCCACTCAGAAATGCCGCACGGGAAATATCTAAACCATAACTTTTAATTGAACGAAATACCCTACGCCCTGTTGTGGTTGAATTACGAGATAAGAGAACAACCTCAACTGGTTTTTTATCCGGGAATTTTTCGTTTATTGCGAGGAATCGTTTTATAAAAGGAAAAGCAACGCCTTTACCCAAAAGAGTATCAAGATTTTCCTTTTGGAATACTTTGTATTCCTTGGGGCCTTGCTCACGGAACACCCGGTCTGACTCAGTTAAATCAAACAAAGCGCTAGAAGAAACAGCGATAACAAGCTTCTTGTCTATTGGATAGGCTGGCAATGCAACGTCCTCCGTTAATAAATCGCCTTTAGTCGCTCAAACAGCGAGGTCAGAATTGAGCTATCAACATCAATTCCCAAGCGTGGGGCAACTAATGACTGTAATTTTAAAGCTGCATCAATGTAATCCATCTGCTCAGCCAGACTAAAGCGCTGCCAGTTGTGGGAGTTCTTTTTTGCATTATGAGCCTTAAGAAGCAACTGCAAATTATCTGAGTAGTGAGCACCTGCATCCAAGGAATTTAATAATGCGCGTGCGTGATCCACCTTAAACTCCAAACCAAACCGTTCTGCCCACTCAGCAACAGTAACCCAGCCTTCAATGTTTTTGAGCGACTGCAAATAGCGCTCATGCATTTTCAAAGACATAACTAAAGTGCTCCTGAAAATGCTTTTTGGCTCAATGATTCAAACAGCGAAATATCACCTGCTCTATTCTCTAACTCTAAAACTGATAGTGTTTTAGATCTTAGCTTTTCAAAATTTATCTGCAATTCGATTGGAGGCCTGCGAACTTTGAATTTTTTGCATTCAGGAACGGATAGGTGTTTAACAGTCGATCCGCTACTCATTTTTTCCATTTGCGCTTTAATACCTTCTCCCATCATTTCATGCAAAAGAAACGCGGAAGTTATTCGATTTTTATCTGGACGAAACTGCATAGTTCTTTGACCTAAAAAGACCAAATCATCAAAGTCTATTATTCCCGCCTCCCCAGCCGGGGCTTCTCGGGTAAATACAATATCTCCAATTTCTGGACGCAGACGGCTTGTCCATTTCTCGTAAACACCTTTATCAACGTAACGGACATCAGTTAAATCAATTTTCATATTGCGCACATTTGTGGTGCGAATCATCTTATAGGGTGTTTCATAATCAACTGATTTTGCGGTTTTATTTATGCAATCAACAATATATGAACAGACATCCTCTATATTCACTACCTCCCACTTTTTCGGATTAGTCACCGGATCACCAAACATTTCCAAAAACACAGAGCGAAGGAAATCGTCGGCGAGTTTTATGGCTTGTTGGCGTTTGCGGCGGATGGCGTCGGCTTTATCGAGAATGGCGGCGATGCGCTTTTGTTCTTCCAGAGGAGGCAAAGAAATAAGTCTTTCTTCCATAGCTCCTTTTGTTATGTGAATCATCGTAGATCCAGAACCATGATCTTGCTTTATTTTTTCCACATCACGCTGCAGAAAATAGAACAAATATTTTTTATCGACTTTATCCTCATTTAAAACCAGCTTCCAAATATGGTAGTGATAAATAACTTTTCCTTCGTCCCATATTTTTGGCCCAAACGAGGCCGACCACGCATAAAGCAAATCACCGGTATCACAGTAGTTTTTAGCGTCAAGCTCCAAGTCAGAGTAATACCAATCTCTGTTCGAGAAAAAATTTCCCACCCTCAAAACAGGATATTTACCTGCTGGCAGCAGTTCATCTTTGTTATAGGCACGACCGTTAATCACCGTGGCTACATCACCTAATTTCACCAAAGGCCAACTCACAGCATCGTCTCCAACTCATACAAATCCTGCATGATTTCTTGCTCAAGCTTTTTAAGCTCTCTCAGAATTTCTTTGGGCGGTGCGTAGCTTTGCTCTTCATACACCACTTCTTTGTAGCGGTTTATGCTGAGGTCGTATTTCTGTTCGGCGATTGCGCTTTTTCCCACCAAAAAGACTTTTTGTTTTTTGTCGCTCCAGGCTTTGGTGCTTTTGCCTGCTTCGCGCGCCTTGCGGTATTTTTCGTATTGGGCAATTAAATCCGGCAGGTCGTTGTCTTGAATGGGTGTGCGTTTGTCGTCTAGCGAGTAACCGTCTGCGGCCAAATCGTAAAACCAGACTTGATCGGTTTCGCCGCCTTTGGTGAAAATCATAATCGCGGTGCTGACACCGGCGTAGGGTTTGAATACGCCCGAGGGCAAGCTGATGATGGCTTCTAACTGGTTGCGCTCGATAAGTTCTTCACGCAGTTGCTGGTGGGCTTTGCTGGAGCCAAAAAGTACGCCGTCTGGCACGATCACGGCGGCGCGGCCACCGAGTTTCAGTGCGCGCAAAATATGCGCCACAAATAACAGTTCTGTCTTTTTGGTTTTTACCAAACCTAATACATCGGGGTTGGTATTGGTTTCATCCAGGCTGCCTTTAAATGGCGGGTTGGCAAGGATGACATCAAAGAAGTTTTCTTCCTGTTGCGGAAAGTTTTCTTTAATGGATTTGCTGAGGCTGTCTTGATACAGAATATTCGCGCTGTTCACACCGTGCAGCGCCATGTTCATGCTGGATACACGCAGCATGGTGGTGTCGAAATCGAAGCCCCAGAACATATTTTTGTTGATGTGTTTGCGGTAAGGCTCAAGCAAATCCCCGGTGTAGTGCTTATAGCCGTCTTCATCCACAAAGGTGCCTACTTCACTGGAATGTACGCGGTTTAAGTACTCCATGGTGCGGGCGAGAAAACCGGCGGTACCGCAGGCCGGGTCGCATACGGTTTCAGTGGGTTGCGGAGCGATGAGTTCGATCATGGCATCAATGATATGGCGCGGTGTGCGGAACTGGCCGTTGATTCCCGCTGTGGTGAGTTTACTGAGCAGGTATTCGTAGATATCACCTTTTACATCGCTTTGCGTCAGGGGTAATGCATCGACCATTTCTACCGCCGAAACCAGTACCGATTCGTTCTTGATTTCCAGGTCGGCGTCTTGCATGTATTCGCCGATATGGCCGAGCGCTTCTAACGCGCTGCCGTCACTACCCAGGCCATTTTGCTCGTCGGACTTTTTCCCGAGGGTGGCAAAGTACGGGTAGACATTTTGTTTCAGGTGTTTGTGTAGCTCCTTACCACTTTTCTGTTTGAAGTTTTTCCAGCGCAGTAGTTGACCCTCCGGTGTATTCGGAAATAGCCGGTCAAATTTCTTTTTTGGGTTATGGGCGGCTTTGCGCTCTGCAACGTCTTCTTGCATATCCAGCATACGCGCGAACAGCAGGTAGCTGATTTGTTCAATGACGGTCAGTGGATTGGTGATGCCACCGGTCCAGAATTTCTCCCAGAGTTTGTCAATGTCGTTTCTGATTTTGCCTGTTAGCATTTAGTTACTCTCATAATTCAAAGTGTATCGGGCTTTTTCTTCTTGAATACGAAGGGCTTTTTCGCGCTCATGTTCCAGTTCACGTGCGAGTTCTTCTTCGCTGGGTAGTTCAGTCAGGTATTTAGAGGCGAATAGTTGCTTACTTTCATTAAGCACGGAGTATTTAGCAACGGTATTGTTGCGCTCGCTACAGAGAATTAATCCGATGGTGGGGTTATCATCTGCACGGCGTTTTTGTTCTTCATACATACGCACATACATGTCCATTTGCCCCACGTCCTGATGGGTGAGCTTGTGCATCTTCAGGTCGATAAGGAGAAAGCACTTCAGGTGGAAGTTGTAAAACACCAGATCGATAAAATAATCGCCATCATCCGTGCGAATGCGTTGTTGGCGCTCGACAAATGCAAAGCCTTTGCCTAGCTCCAGCAAGAACTGTTGCAGGTTGGTGATGATGGCTTGCTCCAGGTCGCTTTCCTGATAGGTTTTGTCCTGTAGGTTGAGAAAGTCCAGGATGTAGGGGTCGCGCAAGTAGTCTTGTGGGCTTTCCGCCAGCTCATCGATCTTTGCCAGTGCTTCTTGCTCTACGGGTGACTTTTCTTTACTGGCAAGTAGCCGCTCGTAATAAAGTACGCCAATTTGGCGCGCCAGAGCACGAGCACTCCAATGCTGATTGGCTGCCTCGGCGGCGTACCATTCACGGGCTTTTGGGCTCTCAATACGAATCAAAGTGCGATAGTGGGTCCAGCTCAATTCGAGACGCAGTGCGTCGCGTTTTGGGAAGGTAAGATAAAAGTGACGCATATTACGCAGGTTGGTCACATCAAACCCTTTACCGAACTCAGCCTGCAAACGACTGGATAGCTGGTTGAGTTGTTGCTTCCCATATTCAGCACGCTCCTGCCCTTGTTGCTCCTGTTCCACAATCAGTCGGCCTATGTGCCAGTAAGCCTGCACCATTTGCTGGTTAACGGCTTGCTTAACCTGACCGCGTGCTTGTTCGATGATCGAGGCGATAGCGCTATAGAGACCATCGGGTACAGACGGGTTATTCGCCATGCGGTGCCTCCTGCTTTAAAAACGGCTTGAGCACAGCAATTAACTCGCCCACGTCATCAGCGGTGAATACGCCGTCAATCCCCTCATGGGAGACTGAGGTGAAAGGGGCTTCGTAGAGTTTGTCGATGATGATTGAGCCGTGCTCGCTAATGTATTTTTTCAGCAGGTTCATAAACCGCACTTGTTTCGCTGTCAACGTTGGGTGTGCGTGCAAGAAGCTTTGGAAGTGGGCTTCTATGGCGTGGGGGTTTAACCCGATGATCTCGCGCACGGTGAGATGCAATTGATCTGCCGTGCGGCCATAGAATTCGTTTAGCACTTCAAGACTTACGCCGGGGTGGCTGGTGAGGATGGTGGAGGTCAGAGTTTTTAACTCTGCCTCGGCAATAGGCTCGCCCTTGTGAATCTTTTGCAGGGTGGGGTTTGCCGCAACCATTTGATCAAGAATGCTTTTCAGTCTGCGGCGGTAGAGCATGGCTTCGTTGGCGCCAGCAATAGTGACCTTCCGTTCAGCGTCTTCGACACCGCTATCGCCGGTTTTGGTTGATGGTGTGGCAAACAGACCGCCACCGCCTGATTGTCGATATTTCATGATGCCGCGCAACTCTTTGCGGGCTTTCTCCAGTTTTTCAATGCCGGGGTTTTGCCAAAAATCGGCACTGCGCACTTCATTTAATACTGCGTCTTTTTGGCGTACCGCCTGGATGTTCACCGCCAGCTTGTCCAGCTCTGCCAGGAATTGATCGCGCCCATCGTCGAAACAGCTGGCCTGATTGACAAGGCAGCATTCGATAATCGCGATGAGTTTGTCCAGTTGCGTGGCATGTTTGTCGCGCAGGACGCGTGCTGACATTAAGGGCGCAATGGTATTGGTCAGCAAATGCCGGGTTTTAGCATCAAGCTTTTTCAGTAAATCGGTTTGCTGCAATTGATGTACTACGCGCAGCTCGCGTTTAACAGCAATACTTGTCTCGGGTAAATCATTGATATCGGCCCGCAACAGCTCCACAGCCGCATCAAACGCGGCGGCGTTATTCTTGTGTAAGGCGGCTTGCGCCAGCTCAAGGCGAGCCTCAAAGGTGGTTTGCAGCAGCGATTTACTGCCGGTGTCCTCCGGTTCCTGATATTCCTGCTCAAAGAATTCAAAATTTCCGTAGTGGTCAAAAATCAGGAATTCTGTTTTGTGTTTGCCGGGGCCGAACAGATTCGGCTTCAACCGCGTGCCGCGACCAATCATTTGCCAGAACTTGACCCAGGATTTAACCGGCTTGGCGAATACCAGATTAACCACTTCCGGCACATCAATGCCGGTATCGAGCATATCGACCGAGATGGCAATACGGAAGTCGTTGCCCGCCTGCTTAAATTCTTTAATCAGGCTTTCCACATGGGGAATCCCATTGTGGATAACTTTGCACACCTTGCTGCCGTATTGCGGATAAAGCTTCTCGCAGAAAAGCGCTGCCAAATGTTCTGCATGGTCCTGCCGTTGGGCGAAAATAATAGTCTTACCCACGAGCGAGCCGGTTTCATCTTTGATGCCGTTGTTCATCAGGTTTTCTAAAATGATACGGTCTGTATCTTCACTGAAAATTTTACGGCCAATGTCTTTACCGGCAATGGTGGTGTTTTGCGCTTCTTCCAGCCCAAGGTCTTCTTCCAGCTGACGCTTTTGTGATTCACTTAGATCGTTGTAATGAATTCCGTCGCGCAGAAAGTCCGTGGTGAGGTCTTTTACACGGAACGGCACCAGGTACGGCGGCTCATTATTAATTGCTGCATCCAGACCAAATTCAAATGTCGGGTCAGTAGTTTCGCAATCGAAAATATCAAAGGTATTGCGGCTGATAAATTTTACCGGCGTTGCGGTTAAGCCCACTTGTAAAGCATCAAAGTATTCAAATAGATCGCGATATTTGTTGTAGATACTGCGATGCGACTCGTCAGCGATAATGAGGTCAAAAAAGCCTACATCCAGCTGCGCAAAACGATTCATCATGCCGGGATAAGTGGCAATGTAAATGCGTGCGGTTTGGTCAATTTTGTTGGTTTCGCCAATGACACACCGGGGCTCTGATGGCAGATTGTTCTTGAAGGCTTCGTCGGCTTGTGTGCGTAGTTCTTTCCGGTCACACAAAAATAGAACGCGTTTGGCCCAACCCGTGCGCAGCAGCAATTCGGCCAGGGCGATGGCGACGCGGGTTTTGCCGGTACCTGTTGCCTGAATGATCAGCGCCTTACGTCGCTGGCTTTGAAAGTGCGCCGCGACGGTTTTGATCGCTTCGATCTGATAAGGACGATCGGCGATGCTGAGCTCAGGATTAAACTTCTCCAATTCTGCTGCACGATAATGGCGCTGATAAATGAGGTAATCCAGGCTGTCTTTGCTGTAGAAGCCATACACCGGCCGATAGGTGTTGTATTGGTGATCATCCCAGATAAAGGTTTCATAACCATTGGTGTAAAAAATAACCGGGCGCTGGTAACCCATGTGTTCAAAGGCATCAGCATAAAGCCGAGCTTGTTCGCGGCCTGCCTGAAGATTGGTGTTGCCGGATTTTTTTGCCTCAATCACAGCTAAGGGCTGGCCGTTATCGCCCCACAGTACATAATCCACATAGCCTTTGCCTGACGGATTAAAGGGAAATTGCACTTCAACTTCCTGGCCGACGAGCGCCTTGTTTTGAATATCCCAGCCAGCCTGTAGCAGCATGGCATCAATCAGCATGGCGCGGGTTTTTGCTTCGTTCCACTGGAGGCTATCGGCCACCTGCTGGCTTTGTTGCTTGCGTTTTTGCTGGTCGGGTTTAGACGGCGCTTCCAGCATGTCACTATTTTTGGTGCGCTCGCGCTCCAGCTGATCCATGACTCGCTGAAGTTCTTCTTGCTGCTTTTGTAACTCTTTTTCGTAACTGGAGACGGATGTTTGTAGCTGGTTCAGCGTTGCGGTCGGGTCTTTAACTTCCTGAAAGGCGGGAATCTCGTTTTTCTTTTTGCCGTAGTACTTGATGCCCATATACATGGCTAATTGGTACGCAGTACCCACAGCCATTTGTGCATTGCGCAGTTCGCCTTCGGCGCCATGGGCGGTGTCATTACCCTGGATACGCAGAAAGTTTATCTGGTGAATTAGTGACTTGCTGACGCAGTCTTCGAACACCGGGCTTTTAATTAGCTCGTAGAAGCTGGATTGCGGCATGCGCGGCAGCAGCTCTTCTTTATAGATCGCTTTGGTGAGCTCTTCAGCGAAACTGCGCAGGCGAGTCAGGGCACTGCCCGGATCGATATGCAGCACCGCCTCCGCCAGACCACCTAAATTCGCCAGCAAGTCATTCTCGGGCCGCAGAAATTCGAAGTTTGTTGATTTCATTAAATAATTCTTTCCTTAGCGGCCCTCCAAATACGCTAAATGAGCGCGCGAAGGTCCGGCCACAGATGTTTCATGCTGTATTTTTTAAGCCCAGCACCCCGTTGCGCTGGTTGATGCGCTGTGCTTCTGTCAGTGCGTGAGGAATATAGTATTGTTTTATTGAGGCCATTATTGCTTGTATATCAATATCTTGTGGCACATCCGCGCCGACATACTCGCTTTTTTAGCCCATACAGCTTGTACGTGCTCGCCTTACCACCCGCCCATGATAATAGTTTTATGAAATGGCACAAATTTCAGCACATTACAACTGTCCTCACAATACGTAATCATATATAGAGCGCAACCAGTTCCTTGGCCGGGCTGCGGGCCAGGCTTATTTATGTATAGACGAACACGATCATTAATTACGACTGCCGAGAAATCACTATTCACGAAGTATAGCCATCCAAATACTAATTCCCAAAATACCTGCCAATGTGTAATCACAACAGAGCACAACCACCGCCC